>NZ_JALHQI010000045.1 GCF_022842045.1 Arenimonas sp.
CCGGCCCGCGCCAGCGCCCTGGCGGGGGCGCTGGAGCTCGCCGCACGGCACCTGGCCCAGGGCCTGGCCCGCGGTGAAGCGCTGACCGAGCCGGGCCGGGCCGGCGAGTACCTCGCGCGGCGCCTGCGGGCCCTGCCCTACGAGGTCTTCGCCTGCCTGTTCCTCGACACCCGGCACCGCGTGATCGCCTTCGAGGAGCTGTTCCGCGGCACCCTAGACGGCGCCGAGGTGCACCCGCGCGAGGTCGTGCAGCGCTGCCTGGCCCACCACGCGGCCGCGGTCATCCTGGGCCACAACCATCCCAGCGGCAGCCCCGAACCCAGCGCCGCCGACCGCGCGGTCACCGCGCGGCTCAAGCAGGCCCTGGCCCTGGTCGAGGTCCGGGTGCTGGACCACTTCATCATTGGCGACGGCGCACCCTGCTCGATGGCCCGGCTCGGCGCACTCTGAGCCCCCCCACGCCACCTTGGCTGGTCCCGGCCCGCCGCTGCGTATACTCGGCTGAGCGGCAGCCGCCGCGCACCGGAGCCGCTGCCGGCGTGATCCTGGGCTACTCCAACCTCTACGGCCCCGATGCGATCGAGCAGGCCCTGCCCGATCCCGAGGCCGCGCGCCGCCTGGTGGACCGGCACCGCCCCGACATCGCGCCGCGGCTGGAGGCGATGGTGGCGCGCATCACGTCCGGTGCCGGCGACCGTCGCCACTTCGAAGCGGCCCTGCTGGGATTGGCCCGGCTGGGCCTGCGCCACGGCGCCTTCGGCGACGACCCGCACGACTACCACAACGAAGACCACGTCATGGAGCTGGCCGAGCGCCGGCTCGGGCGCGTGCTCGATACGCTGGGCGAGGAGGGCGTGCCGCGCGACGACGCGCTGGCCCTGCTGGTGTTCGCCGCCTGCCACGACTTGCGCCAGCGCGAGCCTTTCGACGCGCCCGGGCCGATCGGCGGCAACGAGGCGTCCAGCATCGCCGAGACCTTCCGCATCCTGGCCTGCTGCGGTTTCGACCCGGTAGCGGACCGCGCGCAGTTCCTGGCCCTGGAGCTGATGATCGCCGGCAGCACCTTCGACCCGCGGCCCCTGCCCCACCCCGACGGCGAGGAGCTGGCCACGGCCGCCGGCGGCTCGCTGGCCCGGAGCCTGGGCATCTGGCTCGACGGCGACCGTCCGGAGTGGAGCGCCGAGCCCGCCGCCCGCCGCGGCGAACGCCTGGCCCGGCTTGCGGCCGACCTCGACACCGCCAATGTCGGCGAGGACTTCGTGCACCTGGCCGACAGCGCGCTACGCCTGTGCCGGGAGCGCGAACGCCGGGCCGGGCGGGCCCTGGGCAAGGCCGCCAGCGGCCCGACCTGCCTGGGCTTCCTGAGCCGGGGCCAGACCCACTACTTCTTCGAGCTGCACCGCTTCTGCTCTCGGGAGGGCGAGCGCGTGTTCGGCGCCCGGAAAGCCGCCAACGGGCCGGGCGTGCGCCGGGTCAGCGAGCGCCTGCTGGCCCGCTTCGAGGACGTGCCGCCGGCCAACGGCCAGGCGGTGCTCGACGCCTTCGCCGCACTCTGCGCCGAAGAAGCCCCCTGACCCCGGGCAAAAAAAAGGCCGGCCCGTGGCCGGCCCTTGCCCCGGACCCCGATGCACGCACCGGGCCGAATAACCAAAGGGATCACGTTGGAGAGTCGTGACCCGTGGATTTTCCACGGCCCCGGTGACGGCGGCATGACAGCGCAAGGCCCTGTCCGGGCTAGAATAGGCAGTTCCCCCAAGCGGAATTCCAGCCGGTGAAAGACCATATTCGCGAACTGGTGGCGCAGTCCCTCCTGGACCTGCGGCGTCATGGCCGCCTGTCCCCGGACCTGGCGACCCCCGACTTCGTGATCGAGCGAACCAAGTCGCGCGAGCACGGCGACTACGCCAGCAACATCGCCCTGCTGCTGGCCAAGCCGGCCGGCATGAAGCCGCGCGAGCTGGCCGAGCTGCTCGTCAACACCCTGCCCAGCTCGCAGCACGTCGAGAAGGTCAGCATCGCCGGCCCGGGCTTCATCAACTTCACGCTGGCCCGCGGCTGCCGCCTGGGCACCATCCGCCGCGTGTTCGAGCTGGGCAAGGACTATGGCCGCCAGCCGGCCGGCAGCCGCGAGTCGGTCACCGTCGAGTTCGTCTCGGCCAACCCGAACGGCCCGCTGCACGTCGGCCACGGCCGCGGCGCCGCCTATGGCGCGTCGGTGGCGGCCCTGCTCGACGCGGTCGGCCACAAGGTCCAGCGCGAGTACTACGTCAACGACGCCGGCCGCCAGATGGACATCCTCGCGGTGTCGGTGTGGCTGCGCTACCACGAGCTGGGCGGCATCAACGTCCGCTTCCCGGACAACGGCTACAAGGGCGAGTACGTGGTGGACATCGCCCGTGGCCTGCGCGCCAAGGCCGGCGACGCCCTGCGCCGCAGCGCCATCGAGATCACCGACGGCCTGCCGGCCGACGAGGGCCAGGGCGGCGACAAGGAAACCCACGTCGACGCGCTCATCGCCCGCGCCAAGCAGCTGCTCGGCGACGCCGGCTACCGCAGCGTGTTCGAGGCCGGCCTGAACTGGTGCCTCGGCGACATCCGCGACGACCTCGCGGGCTTCGGCGTGGTGCACGACAACTTCTTCTCCGAACGCTCCCTGGCCACCGACGGCTACGTGCAGCGCGCCATCGACACCCTGCGCGCGAACGGCCACCTGTTCGAGGACCAGGGCGCCACCTGGTTCCGCGCCACCGCCTTCGGCGACGACAAGGACCGCGTGGTCGTCCGCGAAAACGGCGTCACCACCTACTTCGCGTCGGACCTGGGCTACCTGCTGAGCAAGTTCGAGCGGGGCTTCGGCCGCTCGCTCTACATCTTCGGCGCCGACCACCACGGCTACATCGCGCGCCTGAAGGCCGCGGCGCAGGGCCTGGGCCTCGACCCGGCGCGCATCGAGATCCAGCTCGTGCAGTTCGCCATCCTGTTCCGCGGCGGCGAGCGCGTGCAGATGTCCACCCGCGCCGGCAGCTTCGTCACCCTGCGCGAGCTGCGCGAGGAAGTGGGTACCGACGCGGCGCGCTTCTTCTACGTGATGCGCGGCAACGACCAGCACCTCGACTTCGACCTCGACCTGGCCAAGAGCCGCTCGAACGAGAACCCGGTCTATTACATCCAGTACGCGCACGCCCGCGTCGCCAGCGTGTTCCGCCAGCTGGCCGAGAAGGGCATGGGCTACAACCGCAGCGCCGCCGAGGCCGCCCGCCAGCGCCTGCTGCAGCCGCAGGAAGACGAGCTGCTCGACGAGCTGATGCGTTACCCGGAAGTGCTGGAGTCGGCCGCCGAGAACCGCGCGCCGCAGGTGCTGGCCAACTACCTGCGCGAACTGGCCGCCGCCTTCCACGGCTTCTACAACGCGCAGCCGATCCTGGTGCCCGATGAGGAACTGCGCAACGCCCGCCTGGGCCTGTGCAAGGCCACCCAGCAGGTGCTGGCGAATGGCCTGGCGCTGCTGGGCGTGTCCGCGCCGGAGAGCATGTGATGGCGCGGCGTGCACCCAAGAAGCAGGCGCGCCGCAACGGCGGCGGTGGCATCCCGGGCTGGATCTGGCTGCTGATCGGCCTGCTGGTCGGCGCGCTGGTGGTGGCGGTGATGCTACTGCGCGGCCAGTGGGACCTGCCCGACGGCACCCTGCCCACGCCGAACCCGGAGGCCCGCGCCCCGGCCGCCACCGAAGAGGAACCGGTGGCGCAGAAGCCGGCTGCCGAGCCGCGCAAGCCCAAGTACGAGTTCTTCGACGTGCTGCGCGACAAGGAATTCGTCATCCCCGACGCCGAACTCAACGCCCAGGCCCAGGCCGAGGCCGCCCGCCCGGTGGACGCCGCGGTGCCGGCCAACGCCGACAGCGTGCGCTACCTGATCCAGGCCGGCGCCTTCCGCTCGTCCGCCGATGCCGAAGCACTCAAGGCCCGCATCGCGCTGACCGGCGAAGTGGCGCGCGTGGAGTCGGCCGAGATCACCGGCGGCACCATCTACCGCGTGCGCCTCGGGCCCTACCCGAACGCCGGCAGCCTGGCCCGCGCCAAGCAGGCGCTGGGCAGCCACGGCATCGACGCCGTCGCGATCCGGGCCCAGTAAGCGCGGGCTGCTCGAGCGCCACGCCATGCAGTGGACCGTCGACTACCTGGCGAACGAACGCCTCGTTCGCGTGACCTCCGATGGAAACGGCGCGGCCGACCGCGACCAGCTGCGCCAGCTCACCCGCGACGCCATGCGCGCCGGCCACGCCCACGCCTGCCCGCGCTTCCTGATCGACCACCGCCTGACGCGCCTGCAGCTGGGCGCGGCGGAGATCTTCGACATGCCGCGCCGCGGCGAGGACGGCGGCTTCGGCCACGCCCTGCGCATCGCCATCCTGATCCGCCCGGATTCCCCCAGCCGCGCCGACTTCGAGTTCTACGCCATCCAGTGCGGCAACCTCGGCATCCACGGCCTGCGCCTGTTCCACGACGAAGCCGCCGCCCTGGACTGGCTCGCCGCTGCCTGATTCCCTCCCACGGGGTTACGGTCAGGGGCGCTTCAAGAGGATGAGGGCGGAGGTGTCGGCGTCGGCTTCGCCGCGCTGGACGAGTTCGGAATAGTCGGCGAGCGCGAGGTCGATCACGCTGGCGCGGATGCCGGCGTCGCGGGCCATGCCCTGCACGATGCGCAGGTCCTTGAGCAGGTGGCCGCACTTGAAGCCGGGCGTGAACTGGCCCGCCAGCATGGTCGCGCCGCGCTTCTCGAGGAACCAGTTGCCGGCCGCGCCGGCCATCAGCGTCGGCAGCAGCTTGTCTGGGTCTAGGCCCAGCTTCTCGCCCAGGGCCAGGCCTTCGCATACGGCTTCGTTGATGCCCGCCACCAGCACCTGGTTCACCGCCTTGGTGGCCTGCCCGGCGCCGGCGCCCCCCATGTGGGTAATGCGCGCGGCGTAGGCCTCGAGCACCGGCCGCGCGATCTCGAGGTCGGCGGCATTGCCGCCGGCCATCACCGAGAGCTTGCCGTTGCGCGCGCCCTCGACGCCGCCGGACACCGGCGCGTCCACGAAACCGATGCCGTGGGCGGCGAGCAGCGCCTGCGCGCGTTTCGCGGTATCCACCGACACGGTCGAATGATCCACCACCACCGCGCCCGGCTTCAGCACCGCGGCCAGGGCCTCGACCTTCTGCAGCACGTCGGCATCCATGGACACGCACAGCGCGACCACGCCGCAGCCGGCGAAATCGGCGTGCGACGCCGCGGCGCGTACGCCCAGCTGCGCCGCCAGCGCATCGGCTTTGTTGCGCGTGCGGTTGTCGACCACGCCCAGCAGGCCGCGCGCGGCGAGATGGCCCGCCATCGGCGCGCCCATCGCGCCCAGGCCGATGAAGCCGGCGATCACGCCTGGCCCCCGGCGTTTTCCTCGTGCAGGTAGGTGTAGCCGGTTAGGCCGGTCTCCAGGTCCACCAGCAGCTTCGCGGCCTCGGCCGGCGGCAGGCCCGCGGCATCGACCTTCTGCTTGTAGGTCGCCCGCAGCTCGGCCAGGTCGTAGCCCACGTAGTCGAGCATCACGTCGGTGGTGTCGCCCTTGCGCTGGCGGGTGACGGTGTAGCCGCCGTCCGCGCCCAGCACCACGTTGGCGGTGTCGGTGTCGCCGAACAGGTTGTGGATGTCGCCCAGCGTCTCCTGGTAGGCGCCGACCATGAAGATGCCGAGGCGGTAGCTTTCGCCCGCGCGCGGCGAGTGCAGCGGCAGCGAGGAATCGAGCGCTTCGGATTCGACGTAGGTGTCGATGCGGCCGTCGGAATCGCAGGTGAGGTCGGCGATCACGCCGCGGCGGTCGGGCGCCTCGTCCAGGCGCGCGATCGGCACGATCGGGAACACCTGGTCGATCGCCCACACGTCCGGGATCGACTCGAACACCGAGAAGTTGACGAAGTACTTGTCCACCAGCCGCGTGTTGAGCTCGTCGAGCGTGTCGCGGTGGCTGCGCTCCTCGGCGGTCAGGCGCGAACGCACCGCGTGGGCGATGGCGTAGAAGAGGTCATCGAGCATGGCGCGCTGCTCGAGCGTCAGCTGGCCCAGCGAATAAAGCGCCTGGCCTTCGGCGAGGTGGTGCTGGGCCTCGTGGTAGAGCTCGAGCGCCGGGCGCTGGTCGAGCGCTGCGTGGGTTTCGCGCAGGTGGCGCACCACCGCGGGCTCGTTCGCAGCCTCGGCCGGCACCGCGCCCTCGGGCGCCTGCTCCACTTCGGAAACGTTCACCACCATCACCGCGTGGTGCGCGGTCATGGCGCGGCCGGCCTCGGTCACCATCATCGGCGGGGTGAGGCCGTGCTCGGCGCAGGCTTCGGCCAGCGGCTGCAGCAGGGTGTGCGCGTACTGATCCAGGCCGTAGTTCATCGAGCAGAAGCCGCGCGAGCGCGTGCCCTCGTAGTCCACGCCCAGGCCGCCGCCGGAATCCATGAAGCGGATGCCCAGGCCCATCTTGGTCAGCTCGACGAAATAGCGCACCGCCTCGCGCATGCCGTTGGCGATGTCGCGCACGTTCGAGATCTGCGAGCCCATGTGGAAGTGCAGCAGCTGCAGCGCGTCGAGCATGTCGGCGGCCTTCAGGCGCTCGACCAGGTCGAGCACCTGGCGCGGCGAGAGGCCGAACTTGGCCTTGTCGCCGCCGCTGTTCTGCCACTTGCCGGCGCCCAGCGAGGCCAGGCGCATGCGCACGCCCAGGCCCGGCTTCACGCCCAGCGCCCGGGCTTCCTCGATCACCATCGCCAGCTCGGACGGCTTCTCGATGACGATGAAGGTCTCCAGGCCCAGCTTGCGGCCGATCAGCGCCAGCCGGATGAACTCGCGGTCCTTGTAGCCGTTGCAGATGACGAGGCTGCCGGGCTTGGCCAGGCCCAGCACGGCCATGAGCTCGGGCTTGGAGCCGGCCTCGAGGCCGAAGCCGTCGCCGCCCACGGCCGCCAGCTCGCCGGCGACGCCGCGGTGCTGGTTCACCTTGATCGGATAGACGGCGGTGTAACCGCCCTGGTAGTCGAGCTCGGCCATGGCGCGGCCGAAGGCGGCCTGCAGCTTGCCCAGGCGGTTGCCGAGGATGTCGGAGAAACGCAGCAGCAGCGGCAGCTTCAGGCCGGCCGCGGTGGCCTGGTCGACGATGCCGGGCAGGTCAAGGCTGGGGCCGCCCTCGCCACGGGGCAGCACGCGCATGCGGCCGCCGGCGTCCACGTCGAAATAGCCCTCGCTCCAGTAGGGAATGGAGTAGGTGTGGCGGGCGCGGTCGAGGGACCAGGCGGGCATGGGCGGCGTTCCGGAAGCGGGGTGGGCGCGCATTGTACCCCCCGGGTGTTGCCGGGGCAGGTCGTCAGTGCCTGAACACCGGTTCGCCCGCCGCCTTCACCACCCGCCGGCCGTTGGCGCCGCTGCCGGGCTTCTCCAGCACGTACACGCTGCCCGGCAGCTCCAGCGCCGCCAGCAGCCGCTCCAGCTCCGAGGTCGACGAGAACACCATGCCGCGCCAGTCCACCACCATCACGAAGTGCGGGGGGCCGCCGCCTGGCACTTCCTTGCGCACCAGCCAGGCCTTCTTGATCTTGCCGTGCTTGCGCAGCGTGTCCTCGAGCACGCCGCGCTGCTCCGGCGACAGGGCGTGCGGCGCATAGCGGTCGGCCTTGCCCAGCTTGCCGCGCTCGGCGTCGTGCTTGGCCTGCCGCGCATGCCAGGCGCGCAGGCGCTGCGCCACGGCATCGTGGGCGGCGTCCTCGTTGCGCCGGTAGTGGAAGTCGGCCATCAGCTGCAGCGCGCGGGGCTCGAACTCCGGGTCCAGCGCGATCGCCCGATCGGCCAGCGGCAATCCGGCCGGGTCGTCGCGCTCGAGCCTCAGCGAGGCGACCGACCACACTGCCGGCGCGCTGTCAGGCGCGGCCGCCAGCGCCGCTTCATAAAGCGGCATCACGTCGCCACCCACGCCGAGCTGCTCGCACAGGTTCGCCCACTCCAGCGCTTCCTCCGGCGACAGGCCTGGCTCGCGCGAAGCCAGTTCGGCGTGACGCTCGCGCGCGGCGGCGTGGCCGCGATGGCGCTCGCTCCAGCGCTCGCCGACCCAGCGGTGCCAGTCCTGGTCGAACTCGTCCTGCAGCACATCGGCCAGCGGACCCAGCCAGGCCTGCGCGGCCGACTGGGCGGGCGCGGGCGGCAGTTCGGCCGGCACGCCCAGCGCCGACAGGCGCAGCGCCAGCACCGGGTGGGTATCGTCGAGGGTCGGCGCGGACGCCAGGGCGCGCGCCAGGACGTCGCCATCCGAGGCCGCGGGCTCCGAGAGGCTGCGCGCCATCTCGGCATACAGCGCCGCGGGCGGCTCGGGCTGCACCAGCGCCAGCCGGTCGATCCGCGGCCAGAACTCGCCGTGCAGTCGCTGCGCCGCCAGGTTCACGCGCACCAGCGCGCTGCCGGCCGCCGGGGCGCCGACGACCCGCGCGGCCACCGCGTCGGCCTCGTACTCGTTGCTGCGCGCCAGGACGAAGCTGTAGGCGTTGAAATAGGGCGCGTACCAGTCGAAGAACTTCACGAACAACCCGGTCGCGGCCGAGCGCTGCTGCTGCAGGGCGTCGAGCAGGCGGAACCAGGACTGCCGCACGCGGTAGATCCAGCCCGCGAAGCGCCCGTGGCCGCCGCCGAAGTGGCCAAACTCGTGCGCGATCACCGACGCCATCTCGTCGGGCGACATCACCCGCAGCAACGGCAGGCCCAGCACCAGGAAATGGCGGTTGCCGGCCAGGCCCAGCAGCCGCGGCACGCTGGCGGCGGCGGCGTTGAGGTCGGTGTCGATGATGATGCCGGCCAGCGGCGGTGCGCCGGCCTCGCGGCGCAGGTGCTCGACTTCGCGCTCCAGCGCCGGCGCCTCGCCCGGGCGCAGGCGGCGGCCCTCGGGCTCGGGGATCTTCACCCACAGCGCCTTGAGGATCAGCCAGGCCAGCAGCAGCGGGATCCACACCAGCTTGATCAGCTTGATGGCCCAGACGCTCTTGGTCAGCAGCAGCGCCACGCCCAGGCCGACGGACAGCGCCAGCGCCACCACCAGCGCGACCGCCAGCACGCCGTAGCCGGCGATCGCCAGCAGCGCCAGCTTGAAGCGATAGGCGCCCGGGGACTGGGCGGCCGAACGCTCGAGGCATTCGACCAGGCGGCGGTGGCTGGCGACGGAGGTCATGCAGGGGCTCCCGGGGATGAGCCCCGATGCTAAGCGGGGTTCCCGGGGGTCGCCAAGCGGGAAGAAATCTCGGTGAAAAGCGGCATCCGGTACAATGCCGGCCCGTCTACGAACCCATTGGAACAACGATGTCCTCCTCTTCCCCGACCTGGCTGCACGAGAACTTCGACCACACCGGCTCGGCCTTCGGCCTGCGCATGGTGCGCAAGCTCGACGAGGTGCAGTCGCCGTTCCAGAAGATCGAGATGTACGAGAGCACCGACTGGGGCAACGTCATGCTCATCGACGGCGCGATGATGGTGACCACCCGCGACAATTTCTTCTACCACGAGATGATGGCGCACGCGCCGCTCTACACCCACGCCGATCCGAAGGACGTGGTGATCATCGGCGGCGGCGACTGCGGCACCCTGCGCGAGGTGCTCAAGCACCCGGGCGTGCGCACGGCCGTGCAGTGCGACATCGACGAGCAGGTGACGCGCATGGCCGAGAAGTACTTCCCGGAGCTGTGCGAGTCCAACAACGACCCGCGCGCGACGGTGATGTTCGACGACGGCATCGCCTACATGGAGAACGCCGCGCCCGAGTCCATCGACGTGATCATCGTTGATTCCACCGACCCGGTCGGCCCGGCCGAGGGCCTGTTCAACCAGGCCTTCTACGAAACCTGCCTGCGCGCCCTGCGCCCGGGCGGCCTGCTGGTGCAGCAGAGCGAGTCGCCGCTGGCGCTGATGCAGCTGATCCTGGACATGCGCGGCGCCATGACCGACGCCGGCTTCGTCGACTTCCGCACCCTGCCCTTCCCGCAGCCCTGCTACCCGACCGGCTACTGGAGCTGCACCATCGCCTCGAAGGAAAAGCGCGACCTCACGCACTTCCGCAAGGCCGACGCCGCGGCCAAGCCCTTCGACACCCAGTACTACACCGCCGACATCCACCAGGCCGCCCTGGTCCTCCCGCCCTTCGCCGCCCGCGTGCTTGGGGGTTGATCAGGGATCGAACGCGGATCAGAGCGGAAAGACACGCCATCCCCCATCAAAGCGCGTCACCGTCGAGTTCGCCGGTGCGGATCCGCATGACGCGCTCGAGGCCGTAGACGAAGATCTTGCCGTCGCCGATCTTGCCGGTGTTGGCCGCCGACTGGATCGCCTCGACCACGCGCTCGACCTGGTCGTCGGTGACCGCGACCTCGAGCTTGATCTTGGGCAGGAAGTCGACCACGTACTCCGCGCCGCGGTAGAGCTCGGTGTGGCCCTTCTGCCGGCCGAAGCCCTTGACCTCGGTGACGGTGACGCCGGTGACGCCGACTTCGCTGAGCGACTCGCGGACGTCGTCGAGCTTGAAGGGCTTGATGATGGCCATGACCATTTTCATGAGTGAGCTCCCGGGTCCTTAGAGGTTGTAGCCGCGTTCGTTGTGCAGGGCGAGGTCCAGGCCCTCGGCTTCGGCCTCTTCGCCGACCCGGAGGCCCACGGCCCAATCGATGGCCTTGAGTATGACAAGCGTGGCGACCGCGGTGTAGACGACGGTGAAGCCCACGCCCTTGGCCTGGATCCACACCTGGGCGCCGATGTCGGTGACGGTGCCGAAGCCGCCCAGCGCCGGCGCCGCGAACACGCCGGTGAGGAGGGCACCGACGATGCCGCCGACCGCGTGCACGCCGAACACGTCCAGCGAGTCGTCGTAGCCCAGCCAGCGCTTGAGGCTGGTGGCGGTGAAGAAGCAGCACAGGCCCGCTGCCGCGCCGATCGCCAGCGCGCCCATCGGGCCTGCCGTTCCGCTGGCCGGCGTGATCGCCACCAGGCCCGAGACCGCGCCCGAGACGATGCCCAGCACGCTGGGCTTCCTGTGCACCACCCATTCCGCCAGCATCCAGCCCAAGGCCGCCGCGGCCGAGGCCACCTGCGTCACCAGCATCGCCATGCCCGCGGTGCCGTTGGCCGCCACCGCCGAGCCGGCATTGAAGCCGAACCAGCCCACCCACAGCAGGCTGGCGCCGATCACCGTGTAGCCGAGGTTGTGCGGCGCCATCGGCACCGTCGGGTAGCCGCGGCGCTTGCCCAGCACCAGCGCCGCCACCAGGCCGGCGATGCCGGCGTTGATGTGCACCACGGTGCCGCCGGCGAAGTCGAGCACGCCCCAGTCCCACATCAGCCCGCCGTCGCCGCCCCAGACCATGTGCGCGATCGGCGCGTACACCAGGGTGAACCAGGCCGCCATGAACACCAGCATCGGCCCGAAGCGCATGCGCTCGGCGAAGGCGCCGACGATCAGCGCCGGGGTGATCACCGCGAAGGTCATCTGGAAGGTGATGAACACGCTTTCCGGCACCGTCATCACCAGGCTGTCCACGCCCAGCCCGGCCAGGAAGGCGCGCTCGAAGCCGCCCACGAAGGAGTGGAAGTTGACCACGCCGGCTTCCATGCCGGTGGTGTCGAACACCAGGCTGTAGCCGTAGGCCACCCACAGCACGCTGACCAGCGCGGTGATGGCGAAGCACTGCATCAGCACCGACAGCACGTTCTTGGCGCGCACCATGCCGGCGTAGAACAGCGCCAGACCCGGCAGGGTCATCAGCAGGACCAGCAGAGTGGCCACGATCATCCAGGCGGTGTCGCCGGGATTGGCCGTGGCCGGGGCGGCCAGGGCCGGCACGGGAAGCACGAGCAGGGGTACGCCTAGCCGGCGCAGGAACTTCTTGGAAACCATACGGGATTGCCTCCGGACGCTGAGGGAAGGGGGAAAGGGGGAGCACCTGAACCATCACCCGTGCGGCACGGATTGATTGCTCGCCGCCACCCGTGGTCTAGTGATCGGCCCCGGGCAGCGAAATGCCGCCCCCGCCGCGCGGCGTTGGCTGACCCCCGCCCCGGCCCTTCCCCGATGCCCCCGGCACCGCGCGTGGCGCAAGGTGGAGGCATCCCACGGAGCCCCGACCATGATCGACCTCAAGAACCTCGACGACCTCGCCCGCAAGCTCAGCGACCTGGTGCCGCCCGGCCTGAAGGACGCCCGCGCCGACCTCGAGCAGAACTTCAAGTCCACCCTGCAGGCCGGCCTCGGCAAGCTCGACCTCGTGACCCGCGAGGAGTTCGAGGTGCAGCGCGCGGTGCTGCTGCGCACCCGCGAGAAGCTGGACGCGATGGAACGCGCACTCACCGTGCTCGAGGCGAAGCTCGCCGAGCCCGGCGCCAGCAAGAACTGACGCCACACCCCGTTTCGCCATGAACCTGGCGCTGGCGCACAGCCGCGCCCGGGTCGGCGTGCACGCGCCCGCGGTGCGGGTGGAAGTGCACCTCGGCGGCGGGCTGCCCCACTTCAGCCTGGTGGGCCTGCCGGCGGCGGCGGTGCGCGAAAGCCGCGAGCGCGTGCGCGCCGCGATCGCCAACTCGCAGCTCGAGTTCCCGCAGCGGCGCATCACGGTGAACCTGGCCCCGGCCGACCTGCCCAAGGAAGGCGGGCGCTACGACCTCGCGATCGCGCTGGCCATCCTGGCGGCCAGCGGGCAGCTGCCGGTGCTCGCGCTGGCCGACTGCGAGCTGCTGGGCGAGCTGGCGCTCACCGGCGAGCTGAAGGCGGTGGATGGCGTGTTGCCTGCCGCGCTGGCCGCCGCCGAGGCGGGCCGTCCGCTGGTCGTGCCGGCGGCGAACGGGCCCGAGGCGGCGCTGGCGGCGAATGGCCGCGCCCGCACCGCCCGCACCTTGCTCGAGGTGCTCGCGTTCCTGCGCGGCGAAGGCACGCTGCCGGTGGCCGAGCGCAGCCCGCCGGGCAGCGACGCGCCGGCCTACCCCGACCTGGCCGATGTCCGCGGCCAGGCCAGTGGGCGCCGCGCGCTGGAGATCGCGGCGGCCGGCGCGCACCACCTGCTGCTGGTCGGCCCGCCGGGCTGCGGCAAGACGCTGCTGGCCTCGCGCCTGCCCGGCCTGCTGCCCGAAGCCAGCGAGGCCGAGGCGCTGGAAACCGCCGCGGTGCACTCGGTGAGCGGCCGCGGCGTGGATCTCGCGCACTGGCGCCGGCGGCCGTTTCGCGCCCCGCACCATCTCGCCAGCGCGGTCGCGATCGCCGGCGGCGGCTGACAGATTCAGAAGTGAGTGCGACCAACCAGAAGTCCCTGCGAATGCTCGCCCACCCAGCGGTTCGAGGCTGACCGCGGCCAGCGGACGCTCGGGTACACGCCCCGGCCCAAGAACCGATCCAGGAACCCTGCCGGCCAGGCCAAAGGCACAGCGGCACCCCGTCGCTTCCCGCCTTGCAAGGGATGCCCGTGGTTTGGCGACTATGCCGTACAAGCCGGAGCGTTCTCGCGCTCACTTGGCAACGGATCAAGACTCTTGCGTGGCCTTTTCGAACGCAGAATCCGGGCCGTACTGGATGCAGATTCGAGTTGTAGGAGAAGCCGACCCGCTTCGGCAGGCGCTGTCCGCCAATGTAATCAATGGATTAAGTCTGTTGGGAAACGGGCCTGTAAGTGCCATCGACAGCACCTTATGGCGCGAGCAAGGTCCGTTGAAACCGCCCCTGGGCGATCCTTCCGGTCAATTGTGAGAATAAAGTTCGTTCAGCCTGCTACTCAAAATCGGGGGGATGTCGGCGGACGACTATCTGTTCCTCCGGCAGAACTACCTGGCGCGGGAACGGGCCCTGTCGATCCAGACCGACACCCTCGACGCCTTCAAGCGCGTGCTGGCGAAAAGCCGGGGTCCCCGCCTGCAGTCCCCTCTGGCCGAGGTCTCGTTGGGCACGAGCTGGTCGGGCGTGTCGGCGTGCCGGCCCGGCAGCACCGGGCGAGGGCTGCAGGGAATGACGATCTACAGCGCGCTCGCCGCGGTTTACATGGATTTCGTCGGCATCACGCAGGGATCCGTCGGGATTCTGTGGTGGCCTGCGGCCGCGCCGCATGACGCCGTGGCGATCCTGCTGGCCCGGGCGCTCGCCAGGAAGTAGCCGGGCCCCCACGGGTCTTGATCACCGGTCGATGCTGAGCAGGGCGTGCAGCAGGTTGTCCTGGAAGCTGGTGTTGCCGGTCAGCTGGTCGTGGGCGACGCAGAGGAAAAACGCGTAGTCATGGGGGAAGTGGCTGTACGCATGGCGCTGACGGGACGGGTCAAGCACATCGCGCGCCAGCAGCGAGGCCTTGGTGACCGTACCGTCACCGGGCTCCAGCATCAGCCGGTCGTAATCAACGCCAGGCAGCGGCCTCCTTATTTCGCCTGGATCGAGCCGCAGCACGGTTTCTCCCGCCACTTCTTCGGCCAGCATTCGCGCCGGCGTCAGTTCGCAGTCTCCACCGAACACGATGGGGTCAATACCTGGCGTCGGCTCGGGAACCGAAAGCGCCCAGGTAAAGCGGCGCGCGCGCTCGAGGTGGTGGCCCAGATATCGCTCCAGCGTGGCAAGGTACCGTTCGGGATCGTCCCCGGAATGATGCTTGCGGATGCGCGCGCGCACCTCGGGGTCGAACACCGCCCATTCGAACCGGCGCCAGATCGCGACATCGAAAAGATCCCTGTCCAGTGGCCGGCCGTCGTGGCCAATCAGCCAAGTGTTGAGCGCATGCGGGAACAGCTGGTAGAGCGACGGCATGGTCATGAGGACTTCGGGCATCAGGCTCCCAAAGACCACTTTCCGGCCTACGATCATGCCGTGCAGCGCACCGACCGAACCGAAGTTCGGCGTGCCGAGCAGGACCATCCTGCGAATCCGCAGGGCTCCGGCCTGGGTGACGACGAACTGATTGCCGTCCAGCAGGTCGACGGCGCCATAGCGGGCGTAGTAGCGGGCGATCAATCCGCCGTTGGAATGTGCGATCAGGTCGACCTGCAGGCCAGGATCGCCGTGGTCGGCGCGAATCCGCGCAAGCAGCGCATCCAGCGCACGGACGCTGTCGATGTTGTCCTGCCGCCAATCGTAGGTGAAGACGTAGTAGTGGCGGCCGGCCGGCGGCGGCGCGCCGACCTTGGCGCGACGGTAACCGCCCCCCTCTTCAAGGGTGCGCAGCAGGGCTCCGTAGAAATCGCGCCCGGCGGCACCCTCGAAGATATCGGTGGGCCGCAGGCCATCGTCGCGCGGCCGCAGGCTTACCGGGTCGATCGGCAGGGCGAGATCGTCGTAGTCCGACAGGGCGAGCCGACCCACGCCACCCGGCCAGCGCTCGCGGCCTTCGGAATCGGCCAGGCGCGCGCCAAGCACGCCATGTATGACGACCACGGGGGGCTGTTGGCTGCCTGTATCAGCGTAGAGCCGCGCAAAATCGGGCCTCGTCGTCTGGCTGCAGCCGGCCAGCATAAGCAGCAAGAAGACGCAAAGCCGTGCCATCCCTGAATCGCCCCGGGCTTCATAGACACCAACGGACTTTGTTGTTTTCAACAGACGGCGGTCTCAATCGGTCGACGCAACACACTCGCTCAGCCGATAGGCCGGCGTTCTGAAGCCCAAGGTTTCCCTGGGACGCTGATACGAGCTTAATGCAATCTTGTTTAGCGCGGCTTGGGAATGGTCCGACAGGTCCGTTCCGTGCGGCAGGTACTGCCGCAGCAATCCGTTGGCGTAGTCGTGAATGAAACTGAACACAAAGAAAAGATCAAGGCGCGAAGTCACAAGTGCGTGCGACTGGGTAATGCAGCGGACCACTCCCGCAGCTGGACAGGTTGCGCGAAAATATGGGCCCCTAGTTGCTTGCTCGTGCTCGGCGTATGCGCACTCCTTCGTCGCAACTCAATCGTTTGCTCGAGGCATCGATCGCAGACAAGCGATTGGAGCCGGAGTTCTTCCGAGCACTGCTCGACGCGCGCGTGTTTGCCCACGCGCCGTTGGCTGACACGACCGGTCGTCTTCGGCTCATCCAGTTCAATGCCCCGGACGGAGAGCTGTTACTTCCCTTCTTTTCCGACATGGGAAAGGCCAAGGCCGCAGGCCGTGGTCGCGTCCGGATCGTGGAGTTGAGTGGTCGACAGCTCTTCGAGCTCTCGCTCGGCGCCACCCTCATCCTCAATCCCAACAACCACTGGTGCAAGCTCTACCCCGAAGAGGTTCGCGTGCTCCTCGCGAACGGGACAATGGCCGTCGTGGAGACTGACGACTACGCGGGTGGGCCGAAGATTGCCGTGGATCACCCAGTGGATGTTCCCGACGCGCTGCTTGCTACCTTTCGGCAGATCCTGGCCAAGCTTCACTACGTGGAAGAGGCCTACCTGGTCGACATGCGGCTTGAGCCCCATCTGGATCACCCCAACTGGGTGGTCGCCGTCACAACGCCCAAGGCCCAAGCAGACCGCGCCTGTCGGGCGATCCTGGCTGAGCTGCAGTCGCAGCCGGAGCTGACCACTGTCCCGTTGAGCCTAATGGCATTGCTTCCCGAGGACCCGGTTCCCGACTGGAAGCTGGCGCTGAACCCTGCGCCCTTCTATCGACGGACCCCCAGCGAGAGCTAGCGCAGGCGGCGCCGATGCAAGACGCGACGCGCCTCAGGCGCCAGCCGCGGCGGTATCTGCAGGGGAGGTCGCCAGCAGGGCATCAATCAGGGCGCCGACCGCCAAGGCGGCATCGGGACTGGCCACGAGCAGTTGGGTGAGTTTTCCCTCTAGCTCCCCGGCCACGCGGCCGGCTCCGCGCCCCGTCTGGGTCCTGGCTGCAACTTGCTGTGCATATTTGCATACCCGCAGTGCATTGCCGTCCAGCCGCTTGAAGTCGCCTGCGCAGATGCGGCTGACCTGGGACGGATGGATGTCCAAAGCCTCGCCAATGGCGGTTTGCGTGATGACTCGGGCTGACAAAAGTCGCGCAATGAGCTGCAGGTAACGGTCTCGATTCATGTTGACATTGTGCAAACTTGCAATAGACTGTGCAAGAGCGAAAGAGCCCTCCGCTGCCGGACTCGATTCGGCATGCGAGGATGGTCCTGGCGCCGCCCGCGCGTTGTGATGGCCGGGCGGTGAGAGGCAACGGAATTGCCGGAAGGTGTGGGGAGAAGCCATGCAGCGCGCTTGCGTGATGCTGGGATCGGTGAACGTCAACATCGAGCTTCCGGAGCCGGAGGCTGAAGTGATGCCGGGCGTCCGTTGGGGCGACGTCGCCGCCTTCCCCACTCCGGCCTACTGGGCCTACCAGGTCATGGCTCGCCGCATTGAGCGCAATGCCATCCGCTATCGCCTGGGGACCAGCCTCAAGGAAGAAGTCGGCGCCTGCCTGCTAGGCGGGCACGGCATACCTGCCAAAGTCGGTGTTGTGGCCTTCGAGCACCTGCGCCGCCGCGGCGCCTTCGCTGACCAGCCGCCGCCGGCGGAGACACTCCTCGCGTGGCTCTCCGAGCCCATGCCGATGGAAGACCGCTCCATCCGCTACCGCTTCGCCGGCCAGAAGGCCCGGTACCTGTCGGCCGCCCTGGAGACCTTGGCCGCGGAGGCCGCGCCTCAGCAGTCTGGGCGCATCCTGCGCGACTGGCTCACCAAGATTCCCGGCATCGGTTTCAAGACCGCATCGTGGGTCGCCCGCAATTGGCTGGACGCTGATGATGTGGCGATCCTGGACATCCATATCCTGCGCGCCGGCGTGCTTGCCGGGTTCTTCGATGCCGAGCTGACGGTGGAGCGTCACTACCGCGAACTGGAGGATCAGTTCCTGGCGTTCAGCGCGGGGCTGGGCGTCCGCGCCTCTGAGCTCGATGCGTTGATGTGGTACGAGATGATGGCGTCGCGGAACTCAGTTGCGCAGATCCTCTCTGCGATGCCCGAGAGCGCCTTCAAGGCTCGGCACGCGCCCTCACGTCCGCCCGCCAACCCAGAGCGCCCCCACGCCCGCCAGCTGGCCCTGATCCGCTAAGCGCGCCGCCCAGGCCTGGCCGGTCATGCCGAGCAGGCACGTGCCAAGGCCCAAGCCGGCAGCGACCGCTACCAAGTAGCCCTGAAGCACCCCCGCGTCCCGCCATACGACGCTTTGCGAGTGCTCGTACTTGGCTTCCGTCTTGCCCGGCTCGGCCACGAGCCAGAGCATCGTCGCAGCCGGGTCAGCGACCAGCGATCTCGCCTGCTCGACCAAGCCTTCTAGCATCGGCACCTGGTCCCCGAGATCGTGCAGGCCATGACGGACACCGTCGTACCGCCCCCATGCACCAGTCTGCGGATCAAATGCCAGCACGTGGATGGGGTGGATCGCTCCGCCCGACGGCGCGGGCCGACGTTCGAGCTCGAACCCCAAGGGAGACGGGGCCCACGCGAGACGGCGCTGGCTGTGCCAGAGCAGCGCTCCGAGTGATTCGACCGGCAAGGCCTTGAGCTCCCGGACACTGCGCCGCTGCGCCAGCGCCTCAAACATCGGGGGGCCGCCGCCTTCGGCAGGCTGCGGGAGGGCCACGAAGGTGCCATGGGGCCACACATACGGCGTGTAAGGCTGGACCTGCGGCCGTGGCCGCGGCTCAGGCAGCGGAGTCCACGTCATCGCCGAGCTCCCGCCATACCTCGAAGTACTTGTTGCAGCCCCGGCACTGGCCGCAGGCAACGTGCGATCGATGACAGCTGTGCGCCCAGGCGAGCAGCGAGCGTGGAATGCCCGATTGCTGCACCAGCTCCACAGTGGTCAGGCCGATGGCGGGTGCGCGCACGGTCAGTCCGCCCTCCTGCACCCGCATGACCTGATCCATGGCCGCCATGAAGGCGGGAGTGCCGTCTTGATGTGTACCGTCAGAGGCCACTGCGCCCACGAGCAATGCTTGGGCACCGCGCGATACCGCGCGCATGCCGGCCAGGGTGATCAGCAACTGGTTGCGGTAGGGCCACCAGTCGCTGGCCGGGGCCAAGGCATCGGCGGGCTGTCCGGCCATATCGCCCGAACCCAGGGCACGGCAATCCACGGTGATGACCTCGTGGGCTATCTCCAGCTGGAGACAGACCGCCCGCGCGGCCTGGATCTCCGCGGCCGCGGCGAGTTGGCCGTAATCGATCGTCAACGCCAGAGCGGGCCGAAGCCACCACGCCACAGAAATGGAGTCCATGCCTCCCGAGAGAAGCAGCGCTTGCGTCACAAAGCCGCTCCCACCCAGACCGTGCGATAGATGGCGGACGTGAAATCGGCGACCAGGTGGCACGCCGAGCCCTCCATCATCTTCAGGTCCTCGCGCTTCTCCTGCTCGCAATACACGACGACCTGCCGGTCCAGCGCCCGGGCATAGCCGATCTCGTACAGCGTGCCCGCATCCAGACCATCCACGATGGCCAGCACCAGGTCGCAGTCCTTGATCGCCTGCAGGTCCTTGTCGACCACGTCCTCCGCCGAGCCGTGGCCGACGTCGTGGTACGGCGAGAACACCTTCAAGCCCATCTGCTGCAACGCCTCACGGGCCTGGGTCACCACCCAGAGCTGGGCCAGGGTGAAGAAGGGCCCGGCCAGGTACACGGTCGGCCGCCAACCGTCCCGGAACCGGTCGGACGCCATGAGTGCCATCGGGCTGAACTTGGCCAGCGTGGGGGCCGTCGCAAAGATCCGGTTCTCACAGTAGTAGGCCGTGGCCCGGGAGGCCTGGTCGGCGGCGCCGACCGCGTCCCGCCCCAAGCCCATCCAGGCATGAGCGAACGTCGCCGCGAACACGTCGCCGCTGCCGATCTTCCACACGCCCCGCGTGTCGTAGGCCGGAACATGGTGAACTCGCCCCTGATCCCACACCAAGGCCCCCATGGGGCCGCGCTTGATCACCACCACCTCGGCATTCTCTTGCTGGGCCAAAGCCTCGGCCATTCGCTCCATGGTGTCCGCACGCCCCAGCAGCGCCGTGGCCTCGTGTCGATTGATCACCAGGGCGAGACGCTCGGCCGTAGAGCCCGAGGCACGGAACGATTCCGGGTGCTCGACGTTCTGCGGGTCGTAGACAACCTGTTTGGCGTGCACCGTAGCTTGCGTTTGCAGCATGCCGAACTGCAGGACCCGCTCGGCCTCCACCAAAAGCATCGGTGGCGGCGCTAGGGGCCGGTGGATGACCGGCCTGGAGAGCCAATGGGTGTAGTGGAACCCGGCGACATCGGCCACTGGCGTGGCCCTCAACTCGAACCCCTCGAGGGCTGCGGCGCCTTCGATGATGGGATGAGATAGGTCACACAGGCAGCAGTGCAGTCGTGTCTCCCCGCCCAGCGCGGCGATGACGCTGGCGCCTCGGCCCGCGGAACCCAGGTACCGGTCCCAGCGGGGGTGCATGCATAGCTCGCGGTAGACGCCGCCGACGACCTCGATCACCGGAAGCGCGCTCAGGTGCCCGGGACCGGGGCGATACGCACCGTCACCAAGCCACCGTTCACGGTGCGCACGGTCGCGGTGTACTGAGTGCCTTGCGTCAGGCATTCGCGCAACCG
The DNA here is from genome assembly GCF_022842045.1 of Arenimonas sp. Lineage (GTDB taxonomy): Bacteria > Pseudomonadota > Gammaproteobacteria > Xanthomonadales > Xanthomonadaceae > Arenimonas. Next base: position 20,554 of record NZ_JALHQI010000045.1, read on the forward strand.
CTGGACGCTCGGATCGGCGATGCCGCCGGCCACCTGGCCCTGGTGTGTGAGCACCACCGTGCTGACGCCACCGACTTGGGCCAATGCGACGTTGAGGATGGCGCCCCGGACCAGATCCTTGATCACGTCGGCCTTGGGCGAGCTGATCTGTGTTTCGATCACCAAGGCGTCGCAGGCCACGGCCGTGTCACGAAATCCACCCCCGTAACCACTCCCGCTCGATCCCGTCATGTCGACCTCCTCCAAATGAGCCTAGGCCCGCCCACCCATCGAGGGCGGCCCGGGGCACTTCTCAGTTACAACGCCTCATCACCGTCGACGCGGCCATCGGGCGGGTTCGTCGCCGCCTCGGGCGCAGGGTCGGTTCCAGCCGACTCCCGGCCCAAGGTGCCTTGGGCGGTCTCTCCCAACGCACAGGGTCGCTGCTCAAACACCAACCCCTGATCCGTGCTCCGGCCGACCGCAACCATGTCGTCCGTGAGACGACGGACGCGCTCGCCACCGAAGGCGCAGGCATCGTTGGGATACATTTCAAAATGGTACGTGAAGCGGCGGGCGGTCGTGGTCAACACCCCGTTGTAGGAGTGCTGGCCGATGTCGAAAATAACTGCGGTGGTCAGCGCCAACGCAAAGACACCGACCAGACGGATGAGCACCTTGTCCGTGTTCACCGGTTTGGCGTCGGTTCCCGAGCCAAACCGCCAGCGCAGTACGCCCCAAACGCTCTCGATGACAAACCAAACGAACACGCCCACGACCACCAGCATGGTTCCCGCGGTAAGCAGGAACCCAGCCATCAATGGCGCCAGGAAAGTGACGGCATAACTCAGGTGCTCGGGATCAATGCCTGTCGCTTCTTTCACCGTCACAGAAGCTAGCGCCATGGAGACCGCAACAACCATGGTCGCGCCCAAGGTGCCGACGATCTTGCCCAGCGGCCACTCCCAGGCACGTAGCGCCGCATGGTAGAGGTCGAGCAGGAACGCTGCCGTCAACATAATCCCGCCCGCGGCCATCAGCCCAAAGATCAGCCGGTCCGGGCCCGAGACCTGGATCAGGAGTGCTGAGACCCCCACCGTGCTCCCACCGACGGTAAAGATGCGCAGCGGTCGCGATGCGGTTTCCCACCACGCGCGAAGGGATGCCGAAAGCCTTGAGCGCACCGACGATGTTGCTACATCCATCCCACGTCCTCGCAAATTGGTTAGGGCCGTTCCAGGTCAACGGCAGTTCGAGCACCGCCCGGACGCTCGAAGATTAGCGACCGCACGACGGGACGGTGGTGGCGCAGTCCAAAGTTGCGCGCACCCCTGCGCCTGCGTCTTGTTGGTCGAGATGGCATAGGGCGATTCCGAAAGTCAGGCCCAGCCAAAGTTCTTCTTCAGGAACTCCAGGAGATCCGCATGCCTCTGCCAGGGGGGGGTGAGGTCGTGGGTGACTAGCGTTGCCGCCATGCTGCGCTCCTGGGTGTCCGTCGTATTCACTGAGCGCTCAGAATGCATGTGCCCGGGATCAGATTAGTTGAAGAGTTCTCAAGCAGTTTTGAGGACCCCATTGCCGGCTTCGCGCCCCTACGGGTGGGCGCTGCCGCAACCCTGTACTTTTCCAGTCAATCTGGGAACGGCCCGGGTGGCAAGGCATTCACATGAGGAGTTGCGCACGTCGGCAACAACTTCGACCTCTTCGATACGAACTGGCTCCGAGCAGAGTTGGAACGCATAGTTAAGGAGAAACATCAGACAGTAGACGAACTCGCAGCGGTCCAGTTGTTCCTTGCCCCATTGAGCAATCGCCGAGCCGGGCGGGACGAATGAGCTGACCACGGCAGATCGCCGGCTGCCAGCACGCGGTCCTAGGGCGGAGGTGGTTCTGCCCTGGCATCATGGTGGAAGGGTTCGCCAGGCATCAGGCGAAAGTTGGCCTCCTCCGCGGGAAGACCGTTGCGCCGCAGGAGTTCTATCGCCGCCCCCTTTTTTGCCAGGTCGTCCAACATCGCCTCCTCGACCTTTTCCAAGTGCGACAGCATGTGGATGAATCCCTGCATGACCTCGTCGCAACCCTCACGAAGATCCGCCTTAGACGCGTCCGTGGTTCGGATGTTCAAAGTTTGAATTCCCGAGTGCGCAGCCTGCGAGTTCCTAAGCGTGTTGACGAGCGCCATATGGTCCATGGCGCAATGATCAAACTCCAGACACAGGTGGAAGGGGTGCGCCAGTGAGCCGACCAGGGAGATCAAGTGCGGCTTCTTACCGTTCTCTTTTTTGCACGTGGTGCAAGGCGCCTCCAGCAGTTGTCCCAGTGCCTTCTTCATGTATCTAGATTCGGGAAACTGGGTGCAGTAGAGCAGCTGCTTGATCGTGGTTTCGCACATTCGTGCGGTGTAGAGGACCACCTCGTTGTACAGCCTGAGCCGCTCGATTTCGGCATCGATCGGGTCGTCCTGCGCCGAGGGCACCGTGCAGTAATCATAGTAGGCGTTCACAACCCGAGCTAGGATCAGGGCTATCGACCCGCCGCTAAACGTGAAGGGGTTGGTGTACCCGCCTTTGGTCGTGACGTCCGCATTCGACAGCAGCGGCAGTTGACCTTCCTGCTTCAGCCAAGCCCGCATCTCCCGCGCCAGCGGAATGAAGTTGATGCCGACCAGTTTATGGCCGTCCCAACGGAATGCCTGGGGTCGATAGCCCCACTCCTGGTGTGACCCATGCCAATCCCGGTGTGGCGGGCGCTGATCCTTACGAGAGCCCTCGTTCGTCGTCACGGGCCATTAGCTTCCGTAGACAGCAGCCAGAGTCCTCGCGCTAGCAGCTCATCGACATCATGCTGGAGCTGGATCACGTCCGGATCCACTTCGCCCAGGGACTCATGGACGGTGTGCAGCCGAGTGACCGCGTCAATTTTCTCTTGAAGCGTAAGGCGGGCCATGGTGGCTCCTCGGGGGGCGCGGTGTTGGCACGGACGGCGGCTGTGGTGCTACGCCGCAGCCTGCTGGAACGGCGCTACCTCCCCCCTTCGACCAGACGTATTCGCGCTGGAGAGTAGAGACAGAGCGGCTAGGAATCAGTTCTCGGACGGGAAGCACATGGTCACCCTTAGGTGGGGTCGGACGTCCAGCATCCGCGTCACCTGCCTGCGGGCCGCGGGACGTCGGATTCATAGCGTGTACTTGGTCTCCGCCGTGAGGCTCCCCAAATAGCTATCGGGACCATCGACATTTCGATCGTCGAGCTCGGGTCCTTCATAGTTCGGATTGCTCACGAAGAAATGGACCTGGGTAGCATCGCATTCCATAGTGATATCACCGGCCGAATTCTGTGTAATGGTCTGATAGCCAGTGTAGTAATTGAGGTGGCGCGACGGAGCTTCTCCGAGAATGATTATCTGCGGATCGAGCTTTTCCAGCCAAGAATGGGGGATCTTTCCTGAGTCACGCCCGTGATGAGCAGCGAAGACGACGGTTGTCTTCTTCAGGTCGATATCCTCTTCAATGTCTTCCATGAACCCAGTTTCCAGGTCGCCCAGCCACATCACACTGGTATTGCCGATAGAGTATCGGAGCACCGCAGAGGTGTTGTTGTAGCTTTCGCCCGCCTCACAGGCTGCCAGCGCCTCTTTGAACCGGACATTGTCAAGATCTGGCCAGAGCACACTGATCCCCGACGACCCTCTTGAATCATCACCTTGATTCAACCACTTGCGCACGCATCCCTTCGAGATATAGAAGGCCTTCTTGGCGTCGTCGCGCAGTTGGCAATAGCGCTTGAAAGAGTCCGTATCTTTGTCCTTGATCGCTTGATTCTTGACCACGTAAAAGTTACTTATCGGCCAAGCGTCATCAAGCAGATGAAGGCCTCCGAAATGGTCTTCATCCGGATGCGTACAGATGAAGCGATAGATACTTCTGCTTGCAGACTGAGTCTTGATCTCATCAATAATAGTCGCAGCGTTCTGGTCACTAAGGTCACAGTCGATGACCGTAAAGGTGCCTGACTCGTGGCTGATGTAGAACATGTCTCCATTGCCCACGGCAAAGCTTTTTATTACGCTCACTTAAATCTCCTTTGCGCCAAAGACTTCTTCACTGGTTCAATGTCTGGTCAAGATGCAATGAATAGACCAGCCCAGGGCCGGCTTGTTTTGCCTGCGCTGCTCCAGCCTATGGGTAGTAGTGCTGCACGCTGAGATGATGGCGCAACGCTTCTGGGCGATAGGGGATCTTTCGATCGCAATCTAGTATGCAGGTGGCATTAAAACGCTCATATACCGACGGATCCAGTTCTGCCTCGGGGTTGATCTGGCGAGGCTCGTTGGGCCAGGGAAC
>NZ_JALHQI010000046.1 GCF_022842045.1 Arenimonas sp.
GCCGCCGAGCAGGCCCGCCTGGCCGCCCGCACGCTCGCGGCCGGCCAGCCCGCCGAGGCGACGGCGCGCGCCCGGCTCGAGACGGCACGGGCCCAGCTGGCCAAGACCACGATCCGCGCCGAAGTGGCCGGCACGGTGCTCACCCGCAACGCCGAGCCTGGCGATCTGGTGCAGCCCGGCCGCGTGCTGTTCGAGATCGCCCGCGCCGGCGACACCGAGATCCTGCTGCCGCTGGACGAGAAGAACCTGGAGGTGCTGGCGCTGGACCAGCCCGCGATGTGCGTGGCCGACGCCTTCCCCGCCCGGCCCTTCCCGGCGCACGTCAGCTTCATCGCGCCCAGCGTGGACCCGCAGCGCGGCTCGGTGGACATCCGGCTCACCGTGTCGCCCGCGCCCGACTTCCTGCGCCAGGACATGACCGTGTCGGTGAACGTGGAGACCGGCCGCCGCGAGCGCGCCATCGTCGTGCCCAATGACGCGCTGGCGATGGCCGAAGACGGACGCGCCGAGGTGTGGGCGGTGGTGGACGGCCGCGCCGCGCGCCGCACGGTGACGCTGGGCCTGCGCGGCCTGGCGATGGCCGAGGTCACCGATGGACTGGCCGAAGGCGACCGCGTGCTGGCCGACGCCAAGGCCCCCGTGGCCGAAGGCGACCGCGTGCGCCTGCGCGAAGGCGCGCTGCCCACCGAGGCCGCCGACGCCGCCACCCGCAACGAACTGCCGGCCAAGCTCGACTGACGCCGATGTGGATCGAATGGACCATCGCCACCCGCTTCCTGCGCGAGGGCAAGGCGCAGAGCACGCTGATCCTGGTCGGCATCGCCACCGGCGTGGCGGTGATCGTGTTCCTGACGGCGCTGATCACCGGCCTGCAGGGCAACATCATCAACCGCACGCTCGGCACGCAAGCGCACATCCGCGTGCAGCCGACCGAGGAAACCAACCGCATCCTGGCGCCCGCCGACGGCAGCGTGCAGCTGGTGCTGGAGAACAAGCGCGCGCAGCGGTTGCGCTCGATCAACAACTGGCAGCAGGTGGGCGACGTGCTGGACACGCTGCCGCAGGTAACCGCGGTGTCGCCGGTGATCTCGGGCCCGGCGTTCGCGCGCCGCGGCGAGGCGCTGGAGTCGGTGGCGCTGGTGGGCATCGACGCCGAGCGCTACCAGCGCATCATCCCGATTCAGGACGACGTGGTGGCCGGCGTGTTCCGCATCGGCGCCGGCGACACGGTGATCGGCAGGCAGCTGGCCGCCGACCTCGGCATCCGCGTCGGCGACAAGCTGCGGCTCGACGGCGGGCAGGGGCGCGAGACGGTGCTCAACGTGGCGGGCATCTTCGAGCTGGGCGTGCGTGAGCTCGATTCGCGCTATGTGTACCTGGACATGAAGCAGGCGCAGTCGCTGCTGGACCTGCCGGGCGCGGCGACGGTGATCGACGTGACCGTGGACGACATCTTCGCGGCCCGGCGGATCGCGGCGCGCATCGGCCGGCTGACCGGGCTCAAGTCGGAGAGCTGGATGGAAACCAACGCGCAGCTCATGAATGCGCTGCGCTCGCAGAGCCTGTCTACGCAGATGATCAGCCTGTTCGTGGCGCTGAGCGTGGCGCTGGGCATCGCCAGCGTGCTGTCGGTGAGCGTGGTGCAGCGCACGCGCGAGATCGGCATCCTGCGCGCGATGGGCACCACGCGGCCGCAGATGCTGCGGGTGTTCCTGATGCAGGGCGCGATCTTCGGGCTGGCGGGGTCCTTGGTCGGCGGGCTGGCGGGCTATGGCCTGGTCGCTGCATTCAACACCTTCGGGCCCAAGCTCTTCTTCATCCCGGTGGATCCCTGGCTGCTGGTGGGCGCCGCGGCGCTGGCCACGGTGACCGGCATCGTGGCGGCGGCGGTGCCGGCGCGGCGCGCGTCGGGCCTGGACCCGGTGGAGGCGATCCGCCATGTCTGAGACGCATGACGCCGCGCAGGAAGTGCTGCGGCTCGAGGGCCTGCGCAAGAGCTACAACGTCGGCAAGCCGACCGAGGTGGAGGTGCTGCACGGGCTGGACTTGCGGCTGCAGCGCAGCGATTTCGCGGCGCTCGTCGGCGCCTCGGGCTCGGGCAAGAGCACGCTGCTCAATGTGATCGGCCTGCTCGACCGCCCCACCGACGGCGAGCTGTTCCTGCTGGGCCAGCCGACCCGCGGCATGGACGACGCCGGCCGCACCGCGCTGCGCGGCGGCGCGATCGGCTTCGTGTTCCAGTTCCATCACCTGATCCAGGCGTTCACGGCGCTGGAGAACGTGCTGATGCCGCTGATGGTGGCGAGCGGCAAGCCCACGCGCGAACAGCTCGACCGCGGGCGGGCACTGTTGGCGGACGTGGGGCTGTCGGGCCTCGAACACCGCAAGCCCGACCAGCTCTCCGGCGGCCAGCAGCAGCGCGTGGCCGTGGCGCGCGCGCTGGTCACGCGGCCGGCGCTGCTGCTGGCCGACGAGCCGACCGGCAACCTCGACAGCAAGTCGGCGGCGGAAGTGTTCGAGCTGTTCCGCAAGTTCAACCGGGAGTTCGGCTGCGCGGTGCTGCTGGTGACCCACGACCCGCGCCTGTCCGAACGGTGCGACCGCACCGTGTCGCTGGTGGACGGCCGCATCGACAGCGACACCACGCAGGACGCGACGCGCAGCGAATGAACCAGGTTCATTTGCCCGGACGAACGGTTCGGGCCAGTCACCTCAGGCAACTGGACCTGGTTTATTTGCTGTCAGGAGGTGGGGGAACTGGCGTGGCTGGGAGCGCAGGTACTGGGGTGGCGCCGTGACGCTCGCGCCCAGGTGCGCCGCGGCGTGCCAGGGCCAGCGCGGGTCGTAGAGGATGCCGCGGGCGATGGCCACCAGGTCGGCGTCGCCGGTGGCGACGATGGCCTCGGCGTGGTCATAGTCGGTGATCATTCCGACCGCGACCACGGGGATCGCCACGGCCTGCTTCACGGCGCGCGCGTGCGGCACCTGGTAGCCGGGGCCGACCGGGATCTGCTGCGCGGGATGCAGCCCGCCGGTCGAGACGTGGATGGCGCTGCAGCCCCGCGCCTCGAGCGCCTTCGCGAAGGCCACCGTGTCCTCGGTCGACCAGCCGCCGGCCACCCAATCGGTGGCGGACACCCGCACGCTGACCGGCTTTTCCGCCGGGAACGCCGCACGCACCGCATCGAAGACCTCCAGCGGGAAGCGCATGCGGTTGTCGAGCGATCCGCCGTACTCGTCGTCGCGCCGGTTCGACAGCGGCGACAGGAACTCATGCAGCAGGTAGCCGTGCGCGGCGTGGATCTGCACGGCGTCCAGGCCCAGGCGCGCGGCGCGTCGCGCGGACGCAGCGAAGGCATCGCGCACTTCGTCCATCTGCTCACGGGTCATGGCCACGGGCGGATTGTCGGTGTCGTGGAACGGCAGCGCCGACGGCGCGACGGTTTGCCAGCCGTGGGCGTGACCGGGTGCGATCTGCTTGCCGCCGAGCCACGGCAGGTCGGTCGATGCCTTGCGGCCCGCGTGGGCGAGCTGGATCGCGATCGGCATCGACGACCAGCGGCGGACGGACTGCAGCACCGTCGCCATCGCCGCCTCGGTGGCGTCATCCCACAGCCCGACGTCGCCGTAGGAGATGCGCCCGTCGGGCCGCACTGCGGTGGCCTCGATGGTGAGCAGGCCGGCGCCGGAAAGCGCCAGCTGGCCGAGGTGGATGGTGTGCCAGTCGGTCATCTTCCCGTCCACGGCCGAGTACTGGCACATGGGGGCGATGACGATGCGGTTGGCGAGCGACAGCGCGCCGACGGAAAGCGGTTCGAAGAGTTTCGGAGTGTTCATGCCGGGGTGCCTCGGGGAGTCATGCGCCCTTGATGGGGTGCGGCGGGTCATCCGCAAGGTGCGGACTGCCGCCGGTATGCGCCCCTGCCGTGGACGCTGTGTCGCAGTTTGCCGCTTGCCACGCCGCCAGCCGCTGCTCGTAGTGCGCCAGCTCCTCGGCATAGATGTCGTGGACGCAGCGGTCGCAGCCGCTGTCGCAGCAGTCGGACGGCAGCGGCTTCTCCGGCGGCAGCGGTTTCGCCGGCAACCCGCTCATCCGCGCAGCGTCCGCAGGTGCACGCTGGTTTCGCTGGCGCTGACGCCCTCGATGCCACGGATGCGCTCGAGCGTGGCGGAGAGCTCGGCCAGGCTGCCCACGCGCAGTTCGGCCAGCAGGTCCCAACGGCCGTTGGTGTCGTGCAGGGCGGCGACGCCGGGTTCGCCGAGCAGCGCGCGGATGACGCGGTGCTGGTTGCCCTCCACCGCCAGCGAGGTCCAGGCGCGGATCTCGTCGGGCGTGGCGTCGGGCCGCAGGCGCAGGGTGTAGCCGGTGATCACGCCGTCGCGCTGCAGCCGCGCCATGCGGTTGGTGATGGTGCCGCGGGAGACGCCCAGCGCCTTGGCCAGGTCGGCCACCGGGGCCCGGGCGTCGTGGCGGAGCTTGGCGATCAGGCGCTGGTCGAGGTCGTCCATTCGGACACTCCGGCATTTCGTATTGGCTTTTTAGCAGGTTTCTGGCAAAAACATAGCATTACTGCCATTTCGCGCTGTCGCCCCGGTCCGGACAATGACGTTACCGATCCGCCTACCCGGAGAACCCCGATGGCCATGACCCAGCTCACCACCCAGGACCTCACCCGTATCGTCGCCGCGAACGGCCTGCCGACCCTGCTCGGCCGCCTGGTGGACTACCTGGAGGCGGACTTCCGGCGCTGGCCCGAGTTCGACAAGAGCCCGCGCAGCGCCGCGCACTCGGCGCTGGGCGTGATCGAGCTGATGCCGGTGGCCGATGCCAAGGAATACAGCTTCAAGTACGTCAACGGCCACCCGGGCAACACCAAGCTGGGCCTGTCGACCGTGGTCGCCTTCGGCGTGCTGGCCGACATGGACACCGGCATGCCGACCCTGATCAGCGAGCTGACGCTGACCACCGCGCTGCGCACCGCCGCCACCTCGGTGATGGCCGCCAAGCTGCTGGCGCGCAAGGACTCGAAGACGATGGCGCTGGTCGGCAACGGCGCCCAGAGCGAGTTCCAGGCGCTGGCCTTCCACCACCTGATGGGCATCAACGAAGTGCGCGCCTACGACGTCGACCGGGCGGCCACCGACAAGCTGGTGCGCAACCTGGCCAGCGCCGCGCCGAAGCTGCGTGTCCTGCGCAGCGACAGCGTGGCCCAGGCCGTGCGCGGCGCCGACATCGTCACCACCGTCACCGCCGACAAGGCCAACGCCGACATCCTGACGCCGGAGATGATCGAGCCGGGCATGCACATCAACGGCGTGGGCGGCGATTGCCCGGGCAAGACCGAGCTGGCGCCGGAGGTGGTGGCGATGGCCTCGGTGTTCGTCGAGTTCGAGCCGCAGTCGCGCATCGAGGGCGAGCTGCAGCAGATGCCCGCCGAATTCCCCGCCACCGAGCTGTGGGAAGTGCTGACGCTCAAGGCCGCTGGCCGTCGCACCGCGGCTGAAGTCACCCTGTTCGATTCGGTCGGCTTCGCGCTGGAAGATTATTCCGCGCTGCGCCTCGTGCGCGACTGCGCGAAGGAGCTGGGCCTGGGCCGCGAGGCCGGCCTGATCCCGGAGCTGCGCGATCCGAAGGATCTGTTCGGCGAGCTGGCGGCGGCGCCGGCGATTGCGCGGCTCAAGGTGGCCTGAAGCGCGAAGAGGCGGGTATCGGATGCGCTGGCTCAGCGGCTTGGGTCGGCCGTGAGCGCCGCGTCCGGTGCATTGCGCCGCGCGGCGCGCCAGGCCGTCGGCGTCAGTCCCGTGGCCGCCTTGAAGGCGCGGTTGAAGGGCCCCAGCGACCCGAACCCGCTGTCGAGGCTGATCTCGAGCACGGTCCTGCCTTCATGGGAGGCCAGCTGCCGGCAGGCGTATTTGATGCGGTAGCGATTGACGAACTGGTTGAAGTTGCGTTCGCCCAGGCCCTGCGTAATGGCGCGGCTGACCTTGTGCTCGACGCTGCCCACCGCCGCCGCCAGGTCCGCCACCTTCAACTCGGGCTCGCGGTAGAGCGCCTGTTGCTCGAGTACGCGGCGGATGGCCGCCGCCAGCGCCAGGTCTTCCTCGCTGGCGCGCGGCCGCATCGCGGCAGCGTCCGATGAAGTGGAAGCCATCGGTGTCGCCGGGACCACGCCGCCGCGCTGGCGCCGCCGCAGCAGCAGCGCGACATGGGTGAAGCCCAGGATGGCGGCACTGCAGCCCAGCACGGCGGCGCGATGCACCGGTGCCCACGCCGGCTCACTGGTCGCCATCGCCCCCGACACCGTGCCGCCAACCACGCAGCCGCCGTAGAGCAACAGGTAGACCGCACGCAAGCGCCGCTCCGGGACCGAGAGGCCGGCCCATCCGCGCAGGGCTTCGGCAAAGGCCAGCACCAGCACCGTCGAACTGGCCAGCGTGAGCAGGTCGCCCAGCACCGCCAGGCCGCGGCCGATGCCCGCCGCTTCGCCGGCCCGATACAGCACGATCAGCACCGCGACGCCCGCTGCCGCGGCCACGTGCCGCCGCGCCACCCCGCCATCGCCGCGGAACAGCGCGCGCGCGACCAGCCAGTACACGTTGCAGGTGGCGCAGGCGCCCAGGGTCACCAGCGCGGTGATCGCCACGGGCGCGTCGCCGAGGGTGGGCCGCAGCAGGGCCATGGCCAGCGACCCACAGAACACCGCGAACAGCAGTTCCGCGTCGCTCTTGTGGCGCCTGCCCAGCAGGACCAGGACCGAGGCCAGCGCCAGGCCCACCACCGCCCACGTCATGCCGTCGATAGCCGCCATCACCGCCTCCGCGTCCCTTTCGTCACCGCCCGGAAATCGTGGCACCGCGCGGTCACCCGCACCACTGCCAGCCGTCACGGCTGAACGGACGCCTTCCGCCGAATCGCCGGCGGGAAATGCGGCTGGCCGATTTCCGATCCGGCAAGACAGGGCACGGCGCGGACGCCAACCCTGCGGCGTCATCCCACCGGAGCCCGTCATGACGCCGACCATCCCCTTACAGCCCAACCTCCTCACCGAGTCCCGCCGCCGCCTCCGGACGGCCGCCGCCACCTGGTTCGCCGTGGCGGTGGCCGGGCAGTGGGCCTTCGTGGCCTTCATCGTCCTGTACTTCACCCCGCCCCTGCTGCAGGGCGACCCGCTCGCCATGAACACCAAGCCGCACATCACCGGCTGGGCACCCGGCGACGCGGTGGGCAACTTCCAGTTCGTGGGGCACGTGTTCCTGGGGGCCCTGGTCACCTTCAGCGGCGTGCTGCAGCTGGTCCCCGCCCTGCGCCAGCGCTGGTCGGCCCTGCACCGATGGAACGGCCGGGCGTTCATGCTGGCCGCGCTGGCCGCCAGCCTCACCGGGTTCTACCTGACTTGGGTGCGCGGCTCGCAGCTGAACCTGCCCAGCGCGCTGTCCACCAGCCTCAATGGCGCGCTGATCCTGGTCTTCGTCGCGCTGGCCTGGCGTGCGGCGTGGCGGGGCGACATCGCCCTGCACCGCCGGCACGCGCTTCGGGCCTGGGTGCTGGTGAACGGCGTCTGGTTCCTGCGCATCGGCATCATGCTGGCGGGCCTGGGCCTGGCGCCGTTCGGTGTCCGCATGGGCTACGACAGCGCGGTCTTCCTCGGCGTCAGCTTCGCCAGCTGGATCGTTCCGCTCGCGCTGGTGCAGCTCTATCTCGTCGCCGAGCGCTCGCCGCGGGCCGCCGTCCCGAACGCCATCGCGGGCCTGTTGTTCTTGCTTGCCGGACTGACCGCCGCCGGCGCTGTCGCCGCGGTCGCCTTCATGTGGGGGCCGTACCTGTAGCCGTCGCGCCCCGCACCGTCGCCGTCGGCGAAATCGAGCGGGAGTTCCGCATTTTTGCTCCGGCCGGCATCCGGCGCGCTCCCTTGGTCATCGCGCTGCACGGCCACGGGCAGACCGCGAGGCAGATGGAACCCATGACTGGCTGGAACGCGGTTGCCGCGGAGCACGGCGCCGTAGTGGTTTACCCGCTGGCCCGCGGCGGGCGCTGGCGGATTTTCGGCCCGGAAAGCCCCGACGTGGATTTCCTGGTCGCGTTGATCGATGCGCTGGCGGCCGAGCGGCTGGTCGATCCCGCGCGTGTCTTCGTCAACGGCTACTCGGGTGGCGCGCAGATGAGTTGGCGCTTCGCCTGCCAGGAACCGACGCGCGTGGTCGCCGCCGGCTTCGTGGCCGGCGCCGCGCCGGATGGCTGCGGCCTGGGCGGCGCGCGCGGGCTGCCGGCCCACCGCTGTCATCGAGGCACTGACCGAGGCGAACCAGCGCGCGGAGGGCGTGCGCCGGCACCGCTGGGCCTGCGACGACGACGCACCGGTGGTGCTCTACAGCTTCCGCCGCGGCGAGCACGACTGGCCCGGGCATGCGCGCAGCCACGGCAGCCGGTCGGTGGATGCGACGGCGGTGATGTGGGCGTTCTTCGAGGCGCACGCGGGGCGCTGAGGCCCTTGCCGGAAACGAGAAGCCCGCCGGGTGGCGGGCTTTCGTGGCGAGGTGGTTGCCCTCTCCCCGGCCCTCTCCCGGAGGGAGAGGGAGTGGGTCAGGGGGTTACCAGACGACTTCGGCCATCGAGCAGTTGAGGCCGGAGCCGATGCCGAGCAGCGCGACGCGGTCGCCCTTCTTCAGGCGGCCCATCTCGCGCAGCTTGCTGAGCACGATGGGCACCGAGGCCGGGCCGATGTTGCCGTGCTCGTTGAAGATGGTGAGCACCTTCTTCGGGTCGATGCCGAAGGCCTTGATGAAGGCCTGGGTGTGCACCTGCGAGACCTGGTGGATGACGAACTCGTCGAGCTCGTCGACCACCCAGCCCAGCGCCTGGCGGGCGGCGCCGAAGGTGGCGGTGGCCAGCTTCAGGCCTTCGATCAGCAGCATGCGGGTGTCGGTGACCATGCGGTCGAGGTTGCCGCGGCACAGGGTATTCCACTGCGTGGCGGCCTTGGTGACGCCGCCGCGGTACTTCGGCGCGTCGGGGGTGAGCTCGGCGCGCGAGAGCACCATGGCGGCGGCGCCGCAGCCCAGGGTCAGCGTGGCCAGTTCGTTGCGGAACTGCTCTTCGGTGACATCGGGGGCGCTCAGGCGCTCGATGGTTTTCTTGTAGGCGAGGTTGGCGGTTTCGCCGTCGACGACCAGGGCGTACTCGATTTCACCGCGCTCGATCATGCGGCTGGCGATGTCCATGCCGTTGAGGAAGGCGAGGCAGGCGTTGGCGACGTCGAAGTTCTGGCAGTTCTCGCCCAGGCCCAGGTTGCCCGAGACGATGGACGCGGTGGACGGCTCGAGGAAGTCGCGGCTGACCGAGGTGTTCACCAGCAGGCCGATCTTCTCGCGCGGCACGCCGGCGTCGGCCAGGGCCTTCTCGGCGGCCAGGGTGGCGGCATCGGAGGCCTGGGTTTCGTCGTCCCAGAGGCGGCGGGCGAAAATGCCGGCGATGTCCTGCAGCACGTCGGTCTTGATGCCCAGCCGGTCCATGGTGGGCTGCAGCTGGGCATTGAGGTCGGCGGAGCTCAGGCGATGCGGGGCATCGATGTGGGCGAGGCCGGCGATGGAGACGTGCTGGAACAGCATGGGCAGGATTCGCCTTGAGGGAAACCCGTCAAAGTTACCTGTTTACAACCGTCCTCTCAACTTCCGCGGCCCCGGATGTGAAGAACCGTGCCCGGCGCCTCAGTCCGCGATCGGGTAGGTCTCGGCCTCGCCCTCGGCCGCCGCGGGGGCCGACGGGGCGCGGGTGGAGACGCTGGCCGTGCCGCAGCGGAAGGCCAGGAAGCGCTGTTCGCCGTCCACCGGCTGGTTCTTGGGCTGCACGGTGTCGGCACCCAGGCTGGGGGCCTCGTTGCGGGCCAGGGTCTCGAGCTCGTCGCGGACCTTGAGGTCGTTGCGGTCGTAGGGACCCAGGCGGTTCTTCACCGAGACCGACACTTCGCCCCGCTTGGCGCAGGCCGAGAGGTTCTGGTCGGCGCGGGCCACGCGCACGTCCTTGGCGCCGGGCGCCATCTTCACCCACGTGCAGGCGGAGGCGAGGGGGATCAGCAGCAGGACCAGGGCAAGCTTGCGCACGTTGTCTCTCCAAAAGGACACGGGCGGGATTGTCGCCCCGCCCGTGCTGAACCGGCAATGAGTTTGCCCGCTTACTTCGCGGCGGCCACCGGCTTGCCGTCGGCATCCACCACCTGCACGTCGCCGAGGTCGAGCGCGCGGACGCCGGCCTCGATCTTGGACAGGTCGCCCACGATCACCCAGGTCAGGGCCTCGGGCTGGATGGTCTTGGCGGCCTGCTGCACCACGGCCGGGGTCAGGGCCTCGATCTCGGCGCGGCGGCGGACCACGTAGTCATCGGGACGCTGGTAGCGGACGATGCCGCCGATGGCGCCGAGCACGGCGTTGGCGGTTTCGTACGAGCCCGGCAGGCTGCGGATCTCGGTGGCCTGGATCTTGGCCACTTCGGCCGGCGCCGCCGGCACCTGGCCGGTGGTGTACTCGGTGATCTCGCGCTTGAGCTCGGCGATCGACTCGCTGGTCTTGTCGATCTGCACCGCGGCGAAGGCGATCCAAGGACGCTGGCCCAGCGCGGCCTGCACGAAGCTGTAGGAGCCGTAGGCCCAGCCCTTGTCCTCGCGCAGGTTCATGTTCAGGCGCGAGCTGAACTCGCCGCCCAGCACCGCGTTGGCAATCTCGAGCTCGGTGGCCTGGTCGTCGCGGGTCGAGGGCACCAGCTGGCCGACGTAGACGTTGGCCTGGATGGCGCCCGGCTGGTCGACCAGGAACACGCGCGGCTTGGCCGGCAGGGCCACCGCGGGGATGGCGGCCGGCGCCGCGGCCTGGCCTTCGCCCTTCCAGCTGCCCAGGTGCTTCTCAAGCACCGGGGTGATCTCGGCCAGCGTGGTGTCGCCGACGATGACCAGGGTGGCGCCTTCCGGACGCACCCAGCGCTGGTGGAAGGCCACCAGGTCGTCGCGGGTCAGCGAGGCGATCGAGGCTTCGGTGCCCGAGCCGCTGAACGGGATCGCGTACGGGTGGTTTTCACCGTACATCAGGGGCGGCAGCAGGCGCAGGGCAGCCGCGTTCGGGCGGGCCTTCTCCTGCTTGATGCCGGCGATCCAGCTCTGGCGGACGCGCTCGATTTCCTTCTGGTCGAAGCGCGGCTCGCGCAGCATGGTGGCGAACAGGGCGACGGAGTCGTCCAGGTTCTCCTTCAGCGCCGACAGATAGGCACTGCCGCCGTCGAGGTTGGCGGACGAGCCCAGGTTGGCGCCCAGGGCCTCGGCGCGGTCGCCGAAGCTCAGGGCGTCGTAGTCGCCGGCGCCTTCGTCGAGCATGCCCATCGTGAAGCTGGAAGTGCCCAGCTTGCCGCCCAGGTCGGCCGCGTAGCCGCCGTCGAGCAGCAGGTTCATCTGCACCACGGGCAGGCCCGGGCGCTCGGCCAGGATCACCTTCATGCCGTTGCTGAGCTCGGCGCGCTGCAAGGCCGGGAAGGCGAGGGCGGGGAAGGTCTCGGTGGTGGGCACGCCCTTGCTGCGGTCCACGCCGGTCTCGACCACGGTGTACTTCTTGTCGGCGGCGGGCACGGCGGTGGCCGCCGGCGGGGTCACGCTGGGCTCCTCGACGGTGGGCACGCGCTCGCCCGGGGTGACGACGATGGTGTGGTCGCCCTTCGACAGCCAGCGGCGGCCGGTGGCGAGCAGGTCCTTCGCGGTAGCCGTCTCGAGCGTGCGCAGGCTGTCGCGGAAGCAGCCCGGGTCGCCGGCGAACACGGCGCACTCGGCCAGCGCGTCGGCCTTGCCGCCGAAGCCGCCGATGCGCTCGATGCCGCGCACGAAGCCGGCCTTGTAAACGGTGCGCGCCTGCTCGAGCTCGGCGGCGGTCGGGCCGTCGGCGAGGATCTTCGCCAGCTCTTCGTCCAGCGCCTTCTCGACGGTGGCGACGTCCACGCCCTGCTTCACGTCCACCTGGATGAAGAACAGGCCGCCCAGCAGGTTCGGCCAGGCCGCGGCGGACACGTTGTCGGCCAGCTTGTCCTCGAACACCAGGCGCTTGTCGAGGCGCGAGCTGCGCGAGCCGCCCAGCACCTGCGCCAGCAGCTGCAGGTGCTCGACGTCGGGCTTGCCGTATTCGGCGGTGTTCCAGGCGCGGTAGACGCGCGCCTGCGGCACCTTGTCGGTGAAGGTGTCGCGGGTGGAGGTGGTGCGCGGCGCCGGGTCGACCTTGGGCTGGGCCATAGTCGGGCCGGCCGGGATGTCGCCGAAGTACTTCATCGCCTTCTCGCGGGCGGTGGCGACGTCGATGTCGCCGGCCAGCACCAGCACGGCGTTGTTCGGCCCGTACCAGGTCTTGAAGAAGCGCTTGACGTCATCGAGCGAGGCGGCGCTCAGGTCGGACATCGAGCCGATGGTGGTCCAGCTGTAGGGATGGCCCTTCGGGTAGCTGGCCTTGAGCAGGCGCTCGAAGACCTGGCCGTAGGGCTGGTTCTCGCCCTGGCGCTTTTCGTTCTGCACCACGCCGCGCTGCTCGTCGAGCAGGTCCTGCGTGACCGCGCCGAGGAAGTGGCCCATGCGGTCGGACTCCATCCAAAGCGCCATGTCGAGCGCGGTGGTGGGCACGTTCTGGAAGTAGTTGGTGCGGTCGGAGTTGGTGGTGCCGTTCTGGTCGGTGGCGCCGACCAGCTCGAAGGGCTCGAAGAACTCGCCCTTGTAGTTCTCGCTGCCCTGGAACATCAGGTGCTCGAACAGGTGCGCGAAGCCGGTGCGGCCCGGCAGTTCGTTCTTGGCGCCGACGTGGTACCAGATGTTGACCGCGACGATCGGCGCCTTGCGGTCGGTGTGCACGATCACGCGCAGGCCGTTGGGCAGGGTGAACTGCTCGAAGGCGATGTCGGCGACCAGCGCGGGTTGGGCCTGTTCCTTGGCCACGACGTCCGGGGAGTACAGCGGCGAGAGGCTGGCGACGGCGAGGCCGACGGCAAGGGCAAGCGCGCTGGCGCGCGGACGGCGGATCGAGGTCATGGGCTACCTTGTAGGCTGACTTCCGGCACATGCCGGGGGATTCGGATGCTAGCCTGCCTTGACGGTCCTTACACTAGGCCGAAGGCCATAGTGGCGACGCAATGAGCACATCACCTTCACAGCGCGTTGTTGTCACCGGCGCCAGCCGCGGCCTGGGCCTGGAGTTCGTGCGCCAGTTGCTGGCGCGCGGCGCGCGCGTGGTCGCGACCTGCCGTCGGCCGGCTTCGGCCGACGAGCTTGCGGCGTTGGCGAAAGTGCATTCCGGGCGGCTGCAGGTGCTGGCGCTGTCGGTGGACGACGAGGCCAGCCGCCAGGCCTTCGTGCAGGCGCTGGCCGGCATGCACGAGGGGCTCGACCTGCTGGTGAACAACGCCGGCGTGCTCGAGCGCGGCGAACGCTTCGGCGAGCTGCGCGCGGACGTGATGGCGCGCACCTTCGCCACTAACGTCACCGGGCCGATGCTGCTCGCGCAGGCGCTGGCGCCGCTGCTGGCGCGCGGCACGCGCCCGCGCGTGCTCAACCTCGGTTCGAAACTGGGCTCGATCGCGTCCACCGCGACCTTCGGCACGCCCAGCTACAACATCAGCAAGGCCGCGCTGAACATGGCCGGCGTGCTGATGGCGCACGCGATGAACCCGATGGGCATCGGCGTGATCACCGCCAGCCCTGGCTGGGTGCGCACGGCGATGGGCGGCGAGGGCGCCGAGCTTTCCGCTGATGAGTCGGTGCGCAGCCTGCTGACGCTGGTCGATGACGTTCCGGGCGTGCCGGCCGGTGTTTTCCTGAATCGAAACGGAGAAACGCTGCCATGGTGAAGCGACTGCTGGTGCTGGCCTGCCTGTTCGCGCCGCTGCCGGCGCTGGCCTCGCTCACCTTCGAGGAAGGCGTGGCGCGCGAGCCCGGCAGCGATCGCCTGCTTTACCGCGAGCAGCACCTGGTGCGGCGCCAGGACGGCGAGCCGACCGAACGCCTGGTCATCTACCGCTGCGGCGACGGCACGCCGTTCGCACGCAAGCGGGTGGACTATCGCGGTTCCTCGGTGGCGCCGGAGTTCGTGTTCGAGGATGCGCGCATCGGCTATCGCGAGGGCCTGCGCCGCCGCACCGGCGTCGAATCGCTCTGGGTTCGCGAAGGCCAGGGCGAGGCCGAGCGCAGTGCGCCCCTGCAGGACGATGCGCGCCTGGTCGCCGATGCCGGCTTCGACGAGTTCATCCGCGACAACTGGACGCCGCTGGTGGCGGGCGAGTCGGTGCCGCTGCGGTTCGCGGTGCCGTCGCGGCTGCAGTCGCTGGGCTTCAAGGTGAACCGGCAGGGCAGCGCGCAGCTCGGCGGCGAGCCGGCCGAGACCTTCCGGCTTCGGCTGGGTGGCCTGCTGGGCTGGATCGCGCCGCACATCGACGTCGCCTACGGCCGCGACAGCCGCCGCCTGCTGCGCTTCGAAGGCCTGAGCAACCTGCGCGACGACGATGGCGAATCGCAGCTGGTCGCACGCATCGAGTTCCCGACCCCGGCGCGCGCCGCGACCGAGGCGCAGTGGCAGGCCTTCGCGGGCCAGCCGCTGTCCGCCTGCCGCGTCCGCGCCTGAACCCGGACACCGGCGGACACCCGCCGGACACACGCAAGCGCCTGTTTTCAAAGGCCGGGGTGGCTGGCACGGAACCTGCTGTGCCTTGGCCATCCCGCCACGGACATCGACCATGCGCTTCGCCACGCCGCTCCGCCGCAGCCTTTCCGCCCTCCCCCTGCTGGCCGTTGCGGTCGCCGCCTTCTTGCCTTCTCCGCCGGTTCCAGCCGTGGTTTCCGCCGCCGCGGCGATGGAAGCCGGTTGCGGCCAGGCCGAGCCGGTCGGCGCACTGGGCCTGGCGCGCATGCCCGGCGACCTGGGCACCCTGGGACGACGGCTGCGCTGCGCGGGCTGAGGCGCGGGCGATAATGCCGGGATGATCAACGTCATCCTGTTCGAACCGGAGATCCCGCCCAACACCGGCAATGTGATTCGCCTCTGCGCGAACACCGGCGCGGCGCTGCACCTGGTCGAGCCGCTGGGCTTCGACTTCGAGGACGCGAAGCTGCGGCGCGCGGGCCTGGACTACCACGAGTTCGCCAGCGTGCGGCGGCATGCCTCGCTGGCGGCGTGCCTGGAGGCCCTGGGGCATCCGCGCGTGTTTTCGTTCAGCGCGCGTTCCAGCGTTCGCTTCGATTCGGTGCGGTACCAAGGCGGGGACGCCCTGTTGTTCGGACCGGAGACGCGCGGGCTTCCCGCACACGTCATCGATGCGATCCCCGAGGCGCAACGCCTGCGTTTGCCGATGCGCGCGGGCCAGCGCAGCCTGAATTTGTCCAACGCCGTGGCGGTCGCGGTGTTCGAAGCCTGGCGGCAACATGAATACGAGGGATCGCTTGGGCATGACTGATGGCAGGGCAAGGGCGAAAACAGCGAGTCGTTAATCCTCCGTTACTTTGCGATTCGCATACTGCGCCCCAGTCCGACGCATTCCGGTGCGGCGGGCGCCCCCACAAAAAAAGGATTCATCCCATGAAGCGTTCCCTCATTGCCCTGGTCCTCGCTGCCGCCATCCCGTTCTCGGCGCAGGCTGACGACAAGCTCAGCTACACCTACATCGAAGGCAACTACAACTACGTCGACGCCGACGGTGGCGCCGAGGCCGATGGTTTCGGCGTGCGCGGTTCGTTCGAGTTCGGCAAGTCCGGCTTCTACGGCTTCGGCGGCTGGAACCAGGTCGAGATCGACGGCATCAACGTCGACGTCGACAGCACCGAGCTGGGCCTGGGCTACGCCCACGGCCTGTCGGACAACCTGGACCTGATCTCCGAGATCGCCTGGAACGACATCGACGTCGACGGCTTCGGCAGCGAAGATGGCTACCGCGCCTCGGTCGGCCTGCGTGGTTCGTTCACCAAGAACTTCGAGGGCCTGATCAAGGCCAACTACAACGACGGCGACAACGCCGACGGCGACTTCACCGGCACCATCGGCGCCCAGTACAAGTTCAACCAGACCTGGGGCATGGTCGGCGAAGCCACCTTCGGCGACAACGGCGAGACCTACCTGGTCGGCCTGCGCGCCAGCTTCTGATCCATCGCGCCACCGCAACAAGGAAAAGCCCGGCTCACGCCGGGCTTTTTTTCGCCCGAACCAAATGAACCTGGTTCATTTGATTTGGGTGGCGGCGAGGGCGAGGGACAGGGCGCAGGCCAGGAGCAGCCAGGCGCAGAGCACGGCGCCCCCGGCGGCGGTTCGCGCAGGCGCGTCAAGCGACACGTCGCGGGCGGCGGCGTGGGCGGCACGAAGCAGGCGGGGCGCGTGGCGCCACACTGGCGTCGCGGGCAGGCCGCGCGCGACGGCGAACTCGGCCAGCAGGTGCAGCACGGTGGCGGTGAGCACGACGACCGCCAGCAACAGGACGCCGACCAGGACGATCATCGCGGCTTACTCGAACAGGCCTTCGGGATACTCGGGCTTCTGTTCGCGCGAGAGCAGCATCTTCAGGCCTTCGATCGGGGTGATCTCGTCGTGCAGCACGCGGTGCACCAGCGACGAGATCGGCAGCTCGATGCCGTGGCGGTCGCCCAGGCGCATCACTTCGTCGGCGGTCTGCACCGATTCAACCACCTGGCCGATCGCGGCCACGGCCTCGGCGATCGACTGGCCGCGGCCCAACGCCAGGCCCAAACGGCGATTGCGGGAAAGATCGCCGGTGCTGGTCAGCACCAGGTCGCCCAGGCCGGCCAGGCCCATCAGCGTTTCCGCGCGACCGCCGAGCGCGACATTCAGGCGCAGCATTTCATTCAGGCCGCGGGTGATCAGGCCGGCGCGCGCGTTCAGGCCCAGCTGCATGCCGTCGGCGATGCCGGTGGCGACCGCCAGCACGTTCTTCATCGCACCGCCCAACTCGGCGCCGAGCATGTCGGTGCCGGTGTAGGCGCGGAAGGTGGGGCCGTGCAGCGCCTCGGCGACCTGGCGCGTGAAGTCCTCGTCGTCCGAATGCACGGTGACGGCGGTGGGCAGGCCCTGCGCCACTTCCTTGGCGAAGGACGGACCGGTGACCACGGCCAGCGGCACGCCGGGGCCCAGCACGTCGCCGGCGACCTCATGCAGGAAGCGGCCCGAACCGGGCTCGAAGCCCTTGGTCGCCCACGCCACGCCGGCGTGCGCGCGGCGATGCGGCGCGAGCGCGCGCAGGGTTTCGGTGAAGGCGTGGCTGGGCGTCACCACCAGCACCAGGTCGGCGCCCGCGACGGCCTGGCCCAGGTCGCCGGTGGCAACCAGGGTTTCGGGCAGCGGGATGCCGGGCAGGTAGCGGGTGTTCTCGTGCTGGCCGTTGATCGACGCGACCTGGGCCGCATCGCGGCCCCAGATCACGGTTGGGTGGCCGTTGCGCGCGATCAGCGACGCCAGCGCCGTACCCCAGGACCCGGTCCCGAGGACGGCGATGGCCGGCTTGGCGGTGCTCATGGGCGCCGCGCCGGGATCAGGCGTTGCCGCCCTCGGGGAGCTGCGCGGCCTGGGCCTGCGCCTGCTCGGCGCGACGACGCAGGCCTTCGGCGTACAGGCCCTCGAAGTTGATCGGCTGCAGGTAGAACGGCGGGAAGCCGCCCTGCACGACCAGGTCGCTGATGGTCTGGCGCACGTACGGGAACAGCACGTTCGGGCAGTAGGTGCCCAGCATCATGTCCAGGGTGCGCTCGTCGAAGCCCGCCAGGCCGAACAGGCCAGCCTGCTCGACTTCGGCCAGGTAGATGGTCTTGTCTTCGATCTTGCAGGTCAGCGTGATGCCCAGGGCGACCTCGAACAGGCCTTCGGCGATGCGGGCGACCTTCTGGTTGAGGTTCAGCTCGAGGTTCGGCTGGCCCTGCTCGTTGAAGACGTGCGGCGAGTTCGGCACCTCGAAGGACACGTCCTTGACGTAGATCTTCTGGATGGTGAACTGCGCCTGGTCGGCGCCGGCGGCGCCATTGTTCTGCTCGGCCATTACGGCAACTCCGGTCTGAAAGTCGTGGAAAGGTCGGCGATTATCGCACGCCGGGCGGGGCTCAGGCCTTGCCCTTGGCCAGCGGCAGGCCTGCGGAGGTCCAGGCGCCGATGCCGCCATCGAGCACGCTGACCTGCTTGAAGCCGGCCTTGACCAGCTTCTGGGCCGTGCCCGCGGCGGTCACGCCGGCCGCGCACACCAGCACCACCGGCGATTCCTTGGCCTTGGCCAGCAGTTTGCCGTCCGGGTCCACCTGGCTCGGCAGCAGGTGCCTGGCGCCGATGATGTGGCCCTTCTCGAATTCGGCCTGGGCGCGCAGGTCCACCACCAGGGCGTTGTCGCGGTTGATCAGGTCGGTGAGCTGGGCCGGGGTGACGCCCTTGAAGCCGCGGAACAGCCGCATGACCTCGGTGACCACCAGGGCCAGGGTCAGGCCGGCGAAGGCGATCGACAGCAGGGGGTTTTGTTGGGCGAACTCGAGCAGGCGATCCATGGCGGGCGGGCGGTTCCTACGGCAGGGGCGGCATTATGGGCGCCGCCGCGGCCGCGGGCAAAGCCGGGTCAGCGGGTGGCGTCCAGGTCGGGCAAGCCGGACATCAGCCACCAGCGCTTGGCCTCGGCGTCCCAGCGCCAGGTCTGGCGGTCGGTGATGACCTTCTCGACCTGGGTATTGCGGTTGACCAGGCGGATCTCAACCACCTGTTCGTAGGTGCCCGGGGCCGGCTCGGCGCCGGACTTGACCTCGTAGCCCGAGACCTGGAACTGCTTGTAGCGCTCTTTCTCGAGGTCGGTCAGCGGGTTGGCCTCGAGCAGGGCCGGATCGATGAAGCCCATGGCGACGTCGAAGTCGCCCCAGCGCACGGCGCTCACGTAGTGGTAGAGCGTCTGGTCGCGGGGACTGCGCTGCACGGCCTGGCTGGCGCAGGCGGCGAGGACGACCAGCCCGAGGGCCAGCGCGAGGCGAGGGAGGCGATGGGCGTTCATGCGGCCATTATGCACAAAGGCCGCGGGGCTGCCCCGCGCCCGTCAGGGCGCCCGCAAGGCCGCGAACCGGCCGCTGAACTCCGCCACCGTGGCACCTTCGGGGTCGATGACCCGGGCCATCAGCTGGGCGCGGGCCCGGCCGCGCTCGCGGTAGCTGCGCAGGAAAGCGTCCCAGTCGGTGCCCTCGTCCAGCCAGGCTTCGGCACCGAGGTCGGCGACCAGTGGCTTGAGGTACTTCAGCTGGCTGTCGGCGACGTACACCTCGGCCTTGATGCCTTCGGCGCCCAGGCGCAGCGTGAGCAGGCCCCAGGCCGCCAGGGTCGCGATCGAGGCCATGCTGCCTCCGAACACCGTGCCCTTGTCGTTGATGTTGGCCGCCAGCGGCGCCCGCAGCCGCAGGCGCTGGCCGTCCCAGCCGGCGCTGCGGATGCCCATGGCCGCGACGGGCGGCATGGCGTGGTAGCAGGCGTCGAGTTCTTCGAGGGTCTTCATTCGGTGACGTCGTCCAAGGGGCTGTGCGAAGCTGGGGCATGGCCAAACCGAACCCAGCGCCGGTGTTGGCGGGATGGTATGTCATCTCGCTGCGTCCCTCGGGCGCACACGGCCCGGTGCGGCGTGCGGCGGCCGCCTTGGGCGCGCGGGTGTTGCCGGTCTCTACGCTGCGGCTGCTGTCGATGGATGCAGGGGTGGCCCTGGATGCCGCGCTGGCCTGTTCGATCGTGGTTTTCACCAGCCCGGCGGCGGTGCGGTTCGCGCGGGCGCAGCGGCCCTTGGTCGACGCGCCGGACCAGGTTTGGCTGGCGGTGGGCAGCGGCACGGCCACCGCCCTGCGCCAGGCCGGCATCGGATCGGTGCGGATGCCGCCCGACCGCGCCGATTCGGAAGGCCTGCTGGCGCTGCCGGAGCTGCAGTCGCTGCGCGGCCAGCCCGTGGGCCTGGTCACGGCCCCCGGCGGCCGCGGCCTGATCGGCGAAACCCTGGCCCACCGCGGCGCGCTGGTCCACCTGGCCGAGGTCTATCGGCGCGAGCCGCTGATGCCAAGCGCGTCCCGCACGGGACTGATCCTGGCCCTGCCCGAGTCTTCGGCGCTGCTGGTGACCAGCATCGAAGCCTTCGACGCACTGTGGTCGCGGCTGGGCGAGCCCACGCGGCAGGTGCTCCGGCGGCGCCCGGTCGTCGCCAGCAGCCCGCGGCTGGCGGCGCGCCTGGCGGAAGAAGCCTTCGCGGCCATCGTCATCGCCGACGGCGCCGCCCCGAATGCCCTGCTCGCCGCACTGGCCGCCGATGTCGCGGGCGGGCGCTTCCGGTAGGATTGCGCTTGTTTTTGCGTTATCCCCCGGCAGTGGACACCGTGCTAGAACCCCGCCCCGAATCCCCCGACGCCCGCCGCCCCTCCGGCGCCCTGGGCTGGCTGCTGCTGTTGCTGGTCGTGGCCGCGCTGGCCGCCGGCGCCTGGTATGCCTGGCGCACGCTCGGCACCGAAGCGCCGGAAGGCCCGGACCTGAGCCCCGAAGCCCTCGACGCCCGGTTGCTCGACGCCGAGCAGGCCGTGGTCACCCTGCGCCGCACGCAGCAGGGCTTGGACCAGCGCCTCACCGACACTACCGCCCGCACCGGCCTGCTGCGCGAGGAAGTGCTGGGCGTTGGCCAGCGCGCCGCCCTCCTCGAGGACAGCCTGCGCGAACTCTCGGCGCAGGCCAGCGAGGGCCGCGAGGCGCTGCGCCTGGACGAGGCCGAGTTGCTGCTGAGCCTGGCGCAGGCGCGCCTGGACGTGGCCGGCGACCTGCCCGGTGCGATCCGCGCCACCGCGATGGCGCGCGACACGCTGGAGCCGCTCACCGACCCGCAGTTCATCAACCTGCGCCAGACCCTGGGCCAGGAACTGGCCGCCCTGCGCGCACTGCCCGCCGATCCGCGCAGCGTCGCCGCCGGCGAACTCGATGCGCTGCAGGCCAGCCTGCCGCGACTGGCCAGCCGCGCGCCCGGCGCACCGCCCGCGTCGGGCACGGACTCGGGCTGGCAGCGCCTGCTTGATGCCATCGTGCAGGTGCGCCCAAGCAGTGCACAGGACCTGATTTCGCCCGCCGACCGCGCCACCGGCGAAGCCGCCCTTGGCCTCGAGCTGGCGCTGGCGCGCATCGCGCTCGACCGCCGCGACGAAGCCGGCTTCCGCGCCGCGCTGGTGCGCGTGGACCAGTGGCTGCAGCGGCTCTACGCCGAAGACGCCACGCTGCGCGAGCGCCGCGAACGGCTGGCCGCGCTGGGCACGCTCGAGCTCAACCCCGACCTGCCGATGTCCGGCAGCGGCCTGCAGCAGCTGCGCGACCTGCGGCGGGGCATGGCGCCGTGAACCTCTACCGCAGCCTGCTCTGGTGGCTGGCCCTGGCCGCCCTGGGCGCGCTGGGCTGGACCTGGTTCTCGCAGGACCTCGGCGATGTCGTGGTCCGCTTCCGCGGCCTGACCTACACCACCACGCTGGCGTATTTCGTCATCGGCTGGGCGCTGCTGTGGTTCGCGCTGTGGGCGCTGGTATGGCTGCTGAAACTGCCCGTGCACGCCTGGCGCCGGCACGCGCGCCAGCTCGCGCGCAATCGCCTGTCCACCGGGCTGGAGGCGCTGCACCAGGGCCGCTGGCAGCGGGCCGAATCGCTGTTGCTGAAGGCCGCCGAAGAGCCGCTGCTGCGCACGCCGGCGCTGATCGGCGCGCGCCGCGCCGCCGATGGCCGCGGTGATGTCGAGGCCGCGGCGCGCCACCAGGCTGCGCTGCTGCTGCAGGATCCGCAGGCCGCGGCGCTGGAGCAGGCCACGCGCCTGGCCGCGGCGAACCGCCACGAGGACGTGCTGGCCGCGCTGGCGCCGTTCGCCAGCGCCCCGCCAGCGGCACTGCTGCTGCAGGCCCGCGCCCTGGTCGGCGCCGGCCGCGCGCACGAGGCGCAGGCCCAGCTCAACGCGCTGCGCCGCGAGCAGGCGTTTTCGGCACCGGCGCTGTCGGCGCTGGAAACCGAGCTCACGGCCGCGGCGCTGGCCCAGTCACCGCAGGCCGACGACCTGCTGCAGCGCTGGAACAGCCTGCCGCAGCGCCTGCAGCACGCGGCGCCGGTGGTGGCCGCGTTTGCACTGCGTTCGGCCCGGCTCGGCCTCGAGGACGCCGGTGCGCAGGCGCTGGCCGAGGCGCTGGATGCGAAGTGGGATGAATCGCTGGTGGAAATCTATGGCCGCCTGCCCGCGGGCCGCGACCCGCAGCGCCTGGCCCGCGCCGAAGGCTGGTTGTCGGCGCACTCCGCCAGCCCCGGCCTGCTGGTTGCGCTGGGCCAGCGGTGCCTCGCGCAGAAGCTGTGGGGCAAGGCCGAGGACTTCCTGCATCGCGCCCTGGCCCAGGGCGCCGGCGCCGAGGCCTGGGAGCTGCTGGGCCACGCCTGGACTGCCCAGAACGACAGCGAGCGCGCGACGATCGCCTACGCCAACGCCCTGCGTGCGGCCCGCGGCGAAGCCCTGCTGTCCCTTGCGGGCCGCAGCCTGCGCGAACAGATCGCCGACCAGGCCGTCGCCGAACACCGCAACGAACACGGCATCCCCCTCCTCCCGCCCTGACCCCGGTCTTCAGCGTTCGATGATGGCGGCGACGCCCATGCCGCCGGCGGTGCAGACCGAGACCAGGACGCGGCCGCTGCCCTTTTCCTTGAGCAGCTTGGCGGCGGTGGCGACGATGCGGGCGCCGGTGGCGGCGAAGGGATGGCCAACGGCCAGCGAACTGCCGACGACGTTGAGCTTCGCGCGGTCGATGCGGCCCAGCGCGCCGTCCCAGCCCAGCTTCTCGCGGCAGAAGGCTTCGTCCTCCCAGGCCTTGAGCGTGCAAAGCACCTGCGCCGCGAAGGCTTCGTGGATCTCGTAGAAGTCGAAGTCCTGCAGCGTGAGGTTGTTGCGCTTGAGCAGCTGGGCCACGGCCCAGCACGGCGCCATCAGCAGGCCTTCGCCGTGCACGAAATCAACCGCGGCGACCTGGGCGTCGCGCAGGTAGGCCTGCACTTCCAGGCCGCGCGCGCGCGCCCAGTCCTCGGACGCCAGCAGCGCGGCGGATGCGCCGTCGGTGAGCGGCGTGGAGTTGCCGGCGGTCAGCGTGCCCTGGCCGGAGCTGCGGTCGAAGGCGGGCTTGAGCGTGGCCAGCTTCTCGCGGGTGGTGTCGGGGCGCAGGATGTTGTCGCGCTCGACGCCGCGGAAGGGCGTGACCAGGTCGGCGAAGAAGCCGCGGTCGTAGGCCATCGCCGCCTTGGTGTGCGACTCGAAGGCCAGCTGGTCCTGGTCCTCGCGGGTGATCTTCCACTCCTTGGCCATCATCTCGCAGTGCTCGCCCATCGACTTGCCGGTGCGCGGCTCGCCGACGCCCGGGAACTCGGGCTTGAGCTCCTTGAGCCTGAAGCCCTTGAAGGCCTTGAGCCGTGCGCCGAAGCTGCGCGCCATGTTGGCGTCGAGCAGGCGGCGGCGCAGGCGCTTGTTCACCGCGATCGGCACGTCGGAGGTGGTGTCGGAGCCGCCGCCGATGCCGGCCTCGATCTGGCCGACGGCGATCTTGTTGGCGATGTGGATCACGGTGTCGAGCGAGGTGCCGCAGGCGCGCTGCATCGTGATGCCCGGCGTGGACGGCGACAGGCCCGAGCTGAGCGCCGCCTCGCGGCCGATGTTCCAGTCGCTGCTGTGCTTGAGCACCGCACCCATCGCCACCTCGCCCAGCGCCTCGCCGTGCAGCTTGAACTTCTCGACCACGGCGCCCAGCGCCTTGATCGACATGCCCAGGTTGCCGACGTCGTGGTAGGCGGTGTTGTTGCGGACGAAGGGGATGCGGACGCCGCCGAGGATGGCGACACGACGGATGGGCGACATCGGATTCACTCCTTGCGATAACGGTGCAGCGGTATGATCGCGATCATAACCCGACGCCACCGTATGCCCATGCCGAATCCCGACCTCAGCTGCCTTGGCGCCCTCGCCGTCGAACTCTCGCCCGGCGCGGTGGCGGCCCGGGCGGCGCTGTCGCCGGACGATGCCGGGGCCCTGGCCGCCCTGGTGGCCCGCGACCTGGACAAGCTGGTGCCAGGGGTGGCGGCGCTCGACCTGGGCCTGGTGGCGGCGCTGTTCGACCCGGTGGAGCTGCTGCGGCCGGGGTATCCGCTGCACGCCGAGCTCGAGCGCCTGGTGGCCCGCGCCCCCGGAGCCGCCGGCGGCCGCGTGATCGGCTTCGGCGCGGGCGCGGAAGGCCT
>NZ_JALHQI010000047.1 GCF_022842045.1 Arenimonas sp.
CGCGCAAGGCCGGCGGCGCGACCGGGGCGGCGGTGTCGATGCGCCCGAGCGCGCGCTCCAGCGCCCGACGCACCAGCACCAGGCTGCGGGCATCGCCGCCCTCGTTGGTCCAGCCCAGCGCCGGCAGCTGCGACTTCAGCGCGCGGCCGATCTGGCGCACGCGCGCCAGGCTCGGGTCCAGGCCGAGGTTGCCCAGCACGCCGCCGTCGAGCGCCACCGACGCTTCCTTGGGCGCGGCCTGCAGCTGGGCGGCCAACCGGCCGGCGGCATCGGCGATGAAGGTGCCGGCGATGAAGCGCGGATCGCCCGACAGCACCGGCGCCGGGAGGTCGCCGACCGCGGGATCGCCGCCCTCGTAGCGCCGCGCCTCGGCCAGGCGCGCGCTGAACAGCGCGGCCGGCAGGCCGCGGTTGTGCGAGAGCTCGCGCACCAGCGCCTGGAACCAGGGCATCGCTTCGCCGTCCGGAACCGTGCAAAGCCCGACGGCACCGGCGTGGTAGCGCGCCGCGAGCACGTCGATGCCGGCCTTCGCGCGGGCCGCATCCTCGCCACCGCCCCCGAGAAGCAGCATGGCGTCCGCGACCGTGCGGGCCCCCGGGACCGTGGCGAGGGCGTCATCGAGGCCACCGCGGCGGACCAGCAGGTCGACGATGCGGTCGTCGTCGCCCACCGGTTCGACGCGGAACAGCTCGCCGTAGCGGGCGCCCTGGAGCATGAGCAGCAGCCCCGCGTCCTCGCGCGGCACGCCGATCCGCAGCGGCCATTCCCACAGGCTGGCGCCGGGCGCCGCCAATTCGAACCAGACGTCGGAAACCCCCGGCACCGCGGCGAGATGCGCGGCCAGTGCCGCCGGCGACACGCTGCGCGCCGCGCCGGAGACCGCCACCGAGCGCGGGCCCGCGGCCACCAGCCGTTGCCACCAGCCCGGAATCCCCGCCAGCACGCGCGCGCGCACCGGCGGCAAGTCCAGCATCGCCGCGATGCGCTTCGCGCCCGGCAGCGCCACCGCCAGCGCCAGCGCGGCGGCGGCGCGATCAAGGGCCTTGGCCAGCGCGGCCTCGTCGGAACGGCCCTCCAGCAGCGCCTGCAGCGCGCGCGGCACGGCGCCCGCCACCAGCACGAAGCGCGCTTGCTGCACGTCATCCAGGGCGGCCAACGCTGTACCGAAGTAGTCGAACCGCATGCCCATCCCCTGCGCCGTCGTACCCGGAGTTACGAGGCGTGGCCCCGACACAGGCCACGCCCGGCGCAAGCCGCCAAGGTGCCGCAATTGAAGTTCTTTCCGAATCAGTCGGTTGCCGCATGACGAGGTAAGGATCACTAACCGCCGACACCCCGCATGCGGCGCCGGAAGGCCTGTTTCCAGCAGTGATCGCGTTGGCAGAGGTGGTTCCCGATGGAGGCCCTGCCATGCGCCCGGTCCTGCCGCTCGCCGGCCTGCTTGCCCTGCTGCTTGCCGCGCCCGCGTTCGCCCAGCCCGCGTCTTCGCGCCTGGTGGTGCGCGAGACGCTGCCCCTGCCCGTCAACCTTCGCGTGGCGGATGCCGATGGCGCCGCCGCGATCGAAGCGCAGCGCATCGCCCTCGAGGCGGCCCGAACCGACGCCGAGCTGCAGCGCCGGGTGCTGCTGCACCAGCGCAGGATCGGCACGCTCACGGACGCGCAGTACCGCGAAGGCATGTCGGGCTACGACCGCGCCATCGACGGCTACCGCAAGCTTCGCCCGGGCCAGCGCGAGCGGCCCGGCGGCGCCGAGGCCGCGGCGCTGGAAAAACAGATCGTCGATTTCACCGCCGCCAGCGACGGCCTGGGCGCGCCATCGGTGCTGGCCGAGGTCGACACGGTGCGCGGCGATCGCGGCGAAGTGCGGCTGCCGGCCGACGCACTCAAATCGACGCTGGACGCGCGGCTGCAGCAGGCGCGCGCCGAGCTTCCCGACGATGACCGACACGCGCCGGCCCGGGCCTACCTGGATGGCCTGGCCCGCCGCGCCGATGAGCAGCTTCCGGCCCTGGCGGATGCACGCGGCACCGTGGCGCTGGCCGATACGCTGGAGATCATGGAAGAGGTGCAGGTCGCCTACACGATGTCCATGGAGTCCTGGCCGATCACGCTGCGCGTGCGCTCGATCCCGGAGCAGGCCATCGTCGAGCTGCGCGCCCTGGCCTCGGCACCGCTGGCATTCACCACCGACACCCAGCGCGAGATCATCCGCGGCTTCTTCGACTACACGGTCCGCAAGGCCGGCTACAAGACCATCGAAGGCAAGGACCTGAACCTGGTGTGGGCCGAAGGCCTGTTCACCTGCCAGCTCGTGCCGGAAGACTCGCCGCAGGATCCCCTGCCCTGCAACATCGAATGAGGTCGCCGCGATGAACGAACCCGTCCTGCCCGCTCCTCCGCCCGCCACCCGGCGCTGGCTGTCCGCGCTGCTGGCGCTGGCAGTCACGGTGCCGCTGTCGATGGCGCCCTTGCTCGGCACCCTCGATATCCCGGGCTTCAAGGCGCTGCTGTCGCTGTTCCCGCGCGGGCTGCAGGACACCGCGCTGCCGCTGGCCTCGCTGGCGATGGCGCTGGTGGCGGTGAGCGTGCAGTTCTTCTCGCGCGACCGCTTCAGCGGCCGCAAGCTCACGCGCGCGTT
The DNA here is from genome assembly GCF_022842045.1 of Arenimonas sp. Lineage (GTDB taxonomy): Bacteria > Pseudomonadota > Gammaproteobacteria > Xanthomonadales > Xanthomonadaceae > Arenimonas. The sequence goes on from NZ_JALHQI010000047.1 coordinate 2,641, forward strand.
CGTGGGGCTGGTGGCGGCGCTGTTCCTGCTGCTGTTGCTGCTGGCGTGGAAGCACAACCAGACCGTGGTGGCGATGAAGGTCGGCCCCACCGGCGAGACCGCCAGCTTCGTGGTGGCGGCGCAGCGCAGCGCCAGCTGCCCGTGCCCCGCCGGCAGTGGTGACGCCGAGTGCATCCAGCGCCTGGGCCTGGACGGCTCGCGCCTGCCGGTCTGCTGGGACGAACGGGAGGTGCGCGGCAACAGCTTCGTGCTGCTGTTGCTCTACGTGCTGCTGATGTCGGGGCTGGGTGCGCTGGTCGGGCTGGGGGTGATGGCGCGGACGCAGCCGAAGCCGCGCCCGCGCCGCGCGCGCGCTCAGTAGCCGCGGGCGATGTCCACCACGTTCAGCAGCGGCTCGCCGGCGGCGTAGCGGCGCAGGTTTTCGGTGACCAGCAGCCACAGCCGCGCGTCCTCGCGGTCGGAATCACCGGCGATGTGCGGGGTGATGATCACGTTGTCCATCGCCCACAGCGGATGGTCGGACGGCAGCGGCTCGGGGTCGGTCACGTCCAGCCCGGCGCCGCCGAGCTGGCCGCTGCGCAGCGCCGCCACCAGGTCGTCCTGCACCACGCTGCGGCCGCGGGCGATGTTGATGAAGTAGCCGCCGGGCTTCATCGCCGCGAAGAAGCGCGCATCGAAGATGCCCGTGGTGGCCGGCGTGATCGGCGCGGCGTTCACCACCACGTCGGCCTCGGCGGCCAGCGCCAGCAGCTCATCGGGCAGGCCGACGCGGGCGACGTAGTCCGGGCCCTCGCGGCTGGAGTTGCGGGTGGCGATCACGCGCATGCCCAGGGCGTGGCCGCGCCAGGCCACTTCGGTGCCGATGCCGCCCAGGCCGACCACCAGCAGGGTGCGGCCCTTGAGCTCACGCGCCCGGCCGAAGCCGCTCCGGTTCCATTCGCCGGCCTGCTGGAAGCGCCCGTACTGCGGCAGGCCGCGGGCCAGCGACATCATCATCGCGATGGCGTGCTCGGCGATGGGCGGGCCGCTGGTGCGCTGGCTGTTGGTCAACAGCAGGCCGCGCTCGGCCAGGCCGGGCACCGCGACGCAGCGCTCGACGCCCACCGGATAGGACTGGAACCAGTGCAGGCGCGGCGCCGCCAGCAGCGCCGGATCGCAGGCGCCGAAGACCGCAGTGGCAGTGGCGAGCTGCTTGGCCAAGCCGGTCGGGTCGTCGCTGGCGGCGACGATGGCGGCGGCCGGCGCGGCGCGCCGCAGCGCCTCCAGGCGTTCCGCGTCGGCGCGCAGGACCAGGACGCGGGGCGCGGCGGACCAGCCCGGCAGGTCGCGCGAAGCGACCGGGCCTTCGCGCAGGCCCAGCTCCTGGATCATCGCCACGGCCGCCGGGTCTGGCGCGGGGGGCCTGGCGTGGGTGGCGCTGCCCAGCAGCGAAGTCAGCAGGACAAGGCAAGCGGCGAACGGGACGTGGGTGGACATGGATTTCCCCTGGTGGTTTTCCGGCCGGGCCGCCGGCTGGGAGCAGCGTACTCCCCCGGCATCGCGATGACCCCATCCGGGGCTACGCGCTACGATGGCGGCCCGCCCATCAAGGCCCCGCGAACGCGCATGGACCCCATCCTTTCGATCCGCGGCATCGGCAAGACCTATGCCTCGGGCCACGTCGCGCTCAAGTCCGTCGACCTGGACATCCACCGCGGCGAGATCTTCGCCCTGCTCGGCCCCAACGGCGCCGGCAAGACCACGCTGATCAGCATCATCTGCGGCATCGTCAACGCCAGCCGGGGCAGCGTGCTGGCCGATGGCCACGACATCGTCGGCGAGTTCCGCCAGGCCCGCGCCAAGATCGGCCTGGTGCCGCAGGAGCTGAGTACGGGTGCCTTCGAGACCGTGTGGGCCACGGTGCGCCTGAGCCGCGGCCTGTTCGGCAAGCCGCGCGACGATGCGCACCTGGAGAAGGTGCTGCGCTCGCTCAGCCTGTGGGACAAGAAGGACAGCAAGATCATGGCGCTCTCGGGCGGCATGAAGCGGCGGGTGCTGATCGCCAAGGCGCTGGCGCACGAGCCGCGCATCCTGTTCCTGGACGAACCCACCGCCGGCGTCGACGTCGAACTGCGCCGCGACATGTGGGCGCTGGTGCGCGGCCTGCGCGACCAGGGCGTCACCATCATCCTCACCACGCACTACATCGAGGAGGCCGAGGAGATGGCCGACCGCATCGGCGTCATCAACCACGGCGAGCTGGTGGTGGTGGAGGACAAGCACGTGCTGATGCGCAAGCTGGGCAAGAAGCAGCTGGCGCTGCAGCTGCAGCAGCCGCTGGAGGCCATCCCCGCGGAGCTGGCGGGCTTGCCCCTGGAGCTGTCGGCCGACGGCCTCACGCTCACCTACACCTTCGACGTGCAGGGCGAACGCACCGGCATCGCCACCCTGCTTCGCAAGCTGGCCGACCACGGCATCGACTTCCGCGACCTGCATTCAAGCGAGAGTTCGCTCGAGGAGATCTTCGTGAACCTGGTGTCGAACGGCAACAAGGCGGGCAACGCATGAACTGGCATGCCGTGAAGGCCATCTTCGGCTTCGAGATGGCGCGCACCTTCCGCACCCTGGGCGAGTCGATCATCTCGCCGGTGCTGACCACCTCGCTGTACTTCATCGTCTTCGGCGCCGCCATCGGCGCGCGCATGGGCGAGGTGGGCGGCGTGAGCTACGGCGCCTTCATCATCCCGGGCCTGATCATGCTGTCGCTGCTGAACGAGTCGATCAGCAACGCAGCCTTCGGCATCTACATGCCCAAGTGGTCGGGCACGATCTACGAGGTGCTGTCGGCGCCGGTGGGCTGGGGCGAGGCGGTGCTGGGCTACGTGGGCGCGGCGGCCACCAAGTCGGTGATGCTGGGCCTGCTGATCCTGGTGACGGCGCGCTTCTTCGTGGACTACGACATCGCCCATCCGCTGGCGATGGCGCTGTTCCTCGTGCTCACCGCGCTGAGCTTCAGCCTGTTCGGCTTCATCATCGGGCTGTGGGCCACCGATTTCCAGAAGCTGCAGATCATCCCGCTGATGGTGATGACGCCGCTGACCTTCCTGGGCGGTGCCTTCTACTCGATCGACATGCTGCCGCCGTTCTGGCAGAAGGTCGCCCTGTTCAATCCGGTGGTCTACCTGATCAGCGGCTTCCGCTGGAGTTTCTTCGGGCAGTCGGACGTGAACGTGGTGGTGAGCTTCGGCGCCATCTGCGGCTTCCTGTCGCTCTGCCTGCTGGCGGTGTGGTGGATTTTCCGCACCGGGTGGCGGCTCAAGAACTGATCGGCGCCGCCGATTGCAAGTCGGCGGCCGCTGGCTTACAAGGAGGCATCATCGAAACCGGGGGTTGGGGATGCGTCACGCGACGCCGATTGCCTTGCTGGCCGCGCTGTGCGGCGTGACCCAGGCCCAGGCCCAGGCGCCCGCGGCCGAGAAGTTGGCCGTGGCCTATTGCCAACCGGGCCAGGGCTGCGACGTCTGCCCCACCAACTACACGCACAAACAGGCGATCGACCTCGGCGTCGTCCGCGAGTACCACGATGGCGGCAGCCTGGTGGTCTGGCGCGAAGCCGCCGCCAAATGGCGCAGCGAAAGCGTCGCCCGGGCCACGAAGGAGGGCCTGGTGCAGCAGTTCGGCGCCACCGGCGCCGAGGGCGGCGTCACCTTCCACGCCAACTGCGCGGCGCGGCCACCCCTGCCAGGCGCCATCCAGCCGCGCGAGGGCGAGTGGCAGGTCACCTCCGAGGCCAGCCCGATGGACGGCTGTGCCGCCCCGATCCGCCAGCTGGCCGAGGGTGCCACCGGGACGATGCGCGACCGGATGCGGTTTCCCCGGCCATTCCTCGGCGAAATCCCCTCGGTGACCCCCGGGATGATCCAGACCGGGCCAAACCAGTTCGAAGGGATTGCGGTCGAGGGCGCGGTACACGCCTGGCTCTACCTGGTGGTGCGCAGCGAGGACGAAGTCCTGGTCTCGATGTCGCTGGTCGAGAACGGCGAGATCGACCCGGCCTGCGACGCCCGCGTGCAGCAGACGTTCAAGCGCGTGGGCGACTGACCTTCACGCAGCCGGAAACCCGGGCATTGCTACCCTCGGGGCTGATTCGCGCCCGGGAACCGCCATGGCTCGCCTCACTATCCTGCTGCTGCTCGCGGCCACGCTGTGCTCGGCCCCTGCCTTCGCCGCCGTGCCGGTGCGCGTCGTGGTGCCCGGGGCCGCCACCTTCGGTGAACAGTTCCAGCTCACCGGCACGCTGACCGCCGACCGCGCCGCGGCGCTGTCGCCGCGCGTGGATGGCCTGGTGCGCGAGACGCGAGTCGATGCCGGCGCACGGGTCAAGCAGGGCCAGGTGCTGGTGCAGCTCGACGACGCGGTCGCCAGGCACGCGCTGGCGCGCAGCCGCGCCCAGTCGGCCGAGGCGGCGGCCAGCGCGGCGGAAGCCGGGCGCCTGCTCGCGGAAGGCCGCCGGCTGGCCGCGGACAAGTTCATCCCCAGCAGCCAGGTCGGCACGCTGGAAGCGCGCCTGCAGCAGGCGCAGGCGGCGCTGGCCTCGGCCCGGGCGGCCGAACGCGAGCAGCAGGAGCTGGTCAACCGCCACGCCATCCCCGCGCCCTTCGCCGGCGTCGTCGCCGCGCGCCACGCCGAGCCCGGCGAATGGGTGCAGCGTGGCGACAACGTGCTCGACCTGGTGGCCACCGACCGCGTGCGCCTGGACGTGCAGGTGCCGCAGGAGCGCTACGCGGCGCTGGCCGGCGAGGCCAAGGTGGAAGTGATGCCGGACGCGCTCGACGGTGTCGCCCTGCCCGCCCGCATCGAGGCGCGCGTGCCGGTGACCGACCCGACCGCGCGCACCTTCCTGCTGCGCCTGCGCGTGGACGATCCCGACGGCCGCCTGCTGCCAGGCACCTCGGCGCGTGCGCGGGTCTCGCTGCCGGCCACCGAGCCGGCGCTGGCGGTGCCGCGCGACGCGCTGCTGCGCCAGCCCGACGGCGGCTACAGCCTGTTCGTCGCGCTGCAGGAAGGCGACGGCTGGATCGCGCGCCAGCGCACGGTGAAGGTGCTGCGCGACCGCGGGAGCCTCGTCGCGATCGCCGAGGGCCTGGAGGCCGGCGAGCGGGTGGTCGTGCGCGGCAACGAGGCCCTGCGCGACGGCCAGCCGGTCCGGCCCGAGGGGCAGTAAGCCATGGGCTTCGAGACGCTGCTGCGCCACGGCACCCTGATCGCCGTCTCGGTGCTCGTGCTGTGCATCCTGGGCACGGCGGCGGCGCTGCGGGTGCCGGTGCAGATGATCCCCGACCTGGAGGTGCGCACGATCACCGTGCAGACCCGCTGGGCCGGCGCGACGCCGCAGGACGTGGAGCAGGAGATCCTGCTAGAGCAGGAGCAGTACCTGCGCACCCTGCCCAACCTGCGCCGCATGGTGTCCAGCGCCTCCACCGGCTCGGCCAGCATCGAGCTGGAGTTCCCGTTCGGCGTGGACATCAACGAGGCGCTGATCCGCACCTCGAACGCGCTCAGCCAGGTCTCGAACTATCCGGAGAACGTGGACCAGCCCAGCCTGTCCACCAGTTCGTTCTCCGACAACGCCTTCATGTACTTCCGCATCGGTGCGCGCGCCGACAGTCCGATCGAACTCGACCTGGACATGATGCGCGACTACGTGGAGGACTTCGTGCGCCCGCGGATGGAGCGCGTGGAAGGCGTGGCGCTGGTGCAGGTGGGCGGCGGCAGCGAGCGGCAGGTCCGCATCGAAGTGGATCCGTCGCGGCTGGCCGAGCGCGGCCTGACCCTGGCGCAGGTGCGCGACGCCGTGCGCGCACGCAACCGCGACACCTCCGGCGGCGACCTCGACGCCGGCAAGCGCCGCTACCTGCTGCGCACCGTGGGCCGCGTGCGCGACGTGGCGGCCCTGGAGGACCTGGTGGTCGCCAGCCGCGGCGACGCGCTGGTGCGGGTGCGCGACATCGCCAGCGTCCAGCTCGACCACTTCGAGCGTCGGGAACTGAGCTTCAACAACGGCAAGCCGGCGCTGAGCCTGTCGGTGCGGCGCGAGCCCGGCTCGAACGTGATCGCCATCAAGCGCGCCATGCTGCCGGCCGTGGACGGGATCAACCGCGACCTGCTGGCGCCGCTCGGACTGGAGCTGGTGCTGAGCAGCGACGACGCGCGCTACGTCGAAGACTCGGTCGCCAACGTCTGGACCAACCTCGCGCTGGGCGCGCTGCTGGCGACGCTGGTGATGTTCGCCTTCCTGCGCTCGCGGCCGCAGACGCTGACCGGCGTCATCGCCATCCCGATCTCCACCATCGCCGCCTTCGTCGGCCTGCTGGTGGCGGGCCGCACGCTGAACGTGATCTCGCTGGCCGGCGTGGCGTTCGCGATCGGCATGACGGTGGACAACACCATCGTCGTGCTTGAAAGCATCGACCAGGCGCGGCGCCGCGGCCTGGGCCGCATGGAAGCCGCCATCGCCGGCGTGCGCCGGGTGTGGCCGGCGGTGCTGGCCTCGACGCTGACGACGGTGATGGTGTTCGCGCCGATCCTGTTCATCGTCGAGGAAGCCGGCCAGCTTTATTCCGACATCGCGATCGCGATCTCGGCCTCGATCCTGGCCTCGCTGGCGGTGGCGGTGACGGTCGTGCCGGCGTTGGCCGGTCGCCTGGCCTTCGGCCTGCAGGACCAGGCACAGGTGCCGGGGCAGGCGCTGTTCGACCGCATCGGTGCGCGGGTCGAATGGCTGTGCGACACCGGGCGGCGGCGCGTGCAGGTGCTGGCGGGCACGGTGCTGTTCTGCGGCGGCGCGCTGTGGTGGCTGACGCCGCCGGCCGAGTACCTGCCCGAAGGCGAGGAGCCCAAGACCTTCGCGCGCATGATCGCGCCGCCGGGCTACAACCTGGCCGAAATGGAGGGTATCGCCCGCGAGCTGATGGCCGAGCTGGGCCCGCACGTGCAGGCCGACCCGGCCGCGTTCGAAGCCGGCGACACCGACATGCCGCCGCTGGCCTACTACAACCTGTCGGCCAGCCCCGGCGGGCTGCGCATCATCGCCGAGCCGGTGGACCCGGCCAACATCGAGGCGACGATGGACGCGCTCGACCGGCGCTTCCTCGCCTACCCCGGCATGCGCGCCTTCGCCTCGCGCGGCTCGATCATCTCCAGCAACGACGGCGGCTCGCGCAGCATCAACCTCGACATTTCCGGCGTCGAGCTCACCGACCTGTACGCGGTGGCCGGGCGCGCCTACGCCCGCGCGGAGCAGCTGTTCCCGGATGCGCGCATCGGCTCCGACCCGTCCAGCCTGACCTTGGACCAACCGCTGGTGGAACTGCACCCGCGCTGGGAGCGCCTGGCCGAGGTGGGCTACGACGCCGCGGGCTTCGGCTTCGCGGTGGCGGCGCTGAGCGACGGCGCCTACGTGGATGAGATCATCCTGGGCGACGACAAGGTCGACATCTACCTGTTCGGCGGCAGCGGCACCCAGCAGCTCGATGCGCTGAGGGAGCTGCCGGTGGCCACGCCCTCGGGCGCGGTGCTGCCGCTGTCGGCGCTGGCCGACCTGCGGGAGAGCGCCGACACCGACACCATCCGCCGCCTGGACGGCCGCCGCACGGTGACGCTGAACATCGTTCCGCCGCGCGGCGTCGCGCTCGAGACCGGCGTGCAGCGCGTGCGCGACGAGCTGCTCGAGCCCATGCGCCGCGCCGGCGAGATCCCGCCGGAAGTGGCGGTGGAGATCAGCGGGGCCAGCGACCAGCTCGAGGCGACGCGCGAGGCGGTGTCGGGCAACTTCGCCATCGCCCTGCTGCTGTGCTACCTGCTGCTGGTGGCGATCTTCCGGCACTGGGGCCGGCCGCTGTTCGTGCTGGCCACGGTGCCGCTGGGCATCGCCGGCGGCATCATCGGGCTGGCCGTGCTGAACCTGTTCGTGGCCCAGCCCTTCGACATGATCACGCTGCTGGGCTTCCTGGTGCTGCTGGGCACCGTGGTCAACAACCCGATCCTGATCGTGGACGAGGCCTACCAGCGCGTGGCCGAGGGCGCGGCCTCGGCGGCGGAGGCGGTGGCGGGCGCGGTGCAGTCGCGCCTGCGGCCGATCCTGATGTCGACCACGACCACGCTGTTCGGCCTGGCGCCGCTGGTGCTGATTCCCGGCGCGGGCACCGAGCTCTACCGCGGGCTGGGCGCGATCGTGCTGTTCGGCCTGGCGTTCTCGACGCTGGTCACGTTGACCTTCCTGCCCTGCCTGCTGGTGGCGGTGCTGGGCCGGCAGGCGCGCGCCGGCTGAGTCAGGTGCCGCAGAACGTGCGGGTGACGCGCTCGTCCAGCGCCGGCGGCGCCATGAAGGGCGCCTGCCCGGGGCCGTCGTCGAACGGGCGCCGCACCGCCGCGAGCAGGGCGTTGAAGGGTGCGAGGTCGCCCTCGGCCGCGGAAGACAGCGCCGCTTCGACGAGATGGTTGCGCGGGATGACGGCGGGGTTCGCCGCGTCCATCGCGGCGATGCGTGCGGCCGGATCGCCGGACTCCCGCGCCAGCCGCTCGCGCCAGCGCGCCAGCCACGCGTCCATGCCGGGCGATTTCGGCAGCCCGGCAGCGTCGTCGCGCGCCGCGTTCGACAGCGCCCGGTAGGACAGCGTGTAGTCGGCCTCCACGGCCTGCAGCGCTTCGAGGAAGTCCTGGGCCAGCGACTCGTCGCCCGCGTCTTCCGTCGCCAGCCCCAGCTTGCGCCGCTGCCCCGCGAGCCAGTGCGCGCGATACGCCGGCGCGAAACCTTCGATCGCGGCGCGCGCCATCGCCACCGCCTGCTCGCCGTCTTCGTGCAGCAGCGGCAGCAGGCACTCGGCGAGGCGCGCCAGGTTCCACTGCGCGATGCCGGGCTGGTTGCCGTAGGCGTAGCGGCCGCGGCGGTCGATGGAACTGAAGGTCTTGGCCGGGTGGTACTCATCAAGGAAGGCGCAGGGGCCGTAGTCGATGGTCTCGCCGGAGACGGCCATGTTGTCGGTGTTCATCACGCCGTGCACGAAGCCGACCTGCAGCCAGGCCGACACCAGCCTCGCCTGCGCCTGCACCACGGCTTCGAGCAGGGCCAGCGGCGGGTTGGCGTGGCCGGCCAGCGCGGGGTAATGGCGCGCGATGACGAAGTCCACCAGCGTGCGCACGGCGGCGTGGTCCTCGCGCGCGGCGAAGAACTGGAAGGTGCCCACGCGCACGTGGCTGGCCGCGATGCGCGTAAGCACCGCGCCCGGCAGGGCACCGTCGCGGAACACCGCTTCGCCGGTCGCCACCGCCGTGAGCGCACGCGTGGTGGGCACGCCCAGCGCGTGCATCGCCTCGCTGACCAGGAACTCGCGCAGCACCGGGCCGATCGCGGCGCGGCCGTCCCCGTTGCGTGAGTAGGGCGTGGGGCCGGCGCCCTTGAGCTGCACGTCGAAGCGCCGGCCCCGCGGGTCGGTCACTTCGCCCAGCAGGATCGCGCGGCCGTCGCCCAACTGCGGCACGAAGTTGCCGAACTGGTGGCCGGCGTAGGCCATCGCGATCGGGCGCGCCTGCGCGGGCGGCGCATTGCCGGAGAACACCGCCGCGGCGCGTGCCTCCAGGGCCGGGTCGAGGCCGAGCGCATCGGCCAGCGCCGTGTTCCAGGCCAGCAGCCGCGGCGCAGCCACCGGCGTCGGTTCAACGGCCGACCAGAAGGCCAGCGGCAGGGCGGCGTAGCTGTGCTGGAAATCCATGGCCAGATCAGGGCTTGGCGGGCAGTCGCACCTTGGGCGCGTCCACGAACGGCCGGATGCCGAACTCGGGGTAGATCTCGGCCGGGTAGTAGACGACGCCGTCCTTCACCACCGCGCGGATGCGCTTGATCTCGCGCAGGTCGCGGGTCGGGTCGCCGGGCACCAGGAAGAAATCCGCCAGCTTGCCGCGCGCGATCGAGCCGGTGGACTGGTCCTGGCCGAGGTACTTCGCCATGTCCCAGGTGGCCAGCTTCAGCACTTCGGCCGGCGTGTAGCCCAGCTGGCCGAACAGCTCGAGCTCGCGGTGGAAGTTGAACGAGCCGCCGAGGTCGGTGCCCGGCACGAGCAGCACGCCGCGGGCCTTCATCTGGCGCAGCGTGTCCATGATCTTGCCGTAGGCCAGGCGGTAGGCCTCGGCGTCGCCGGGCGCCGACATGTCGGACCAGGCGCGCTTGCTGTCGCGCTGCACGCCCACCGGCAGGTTGTCGATCACGTCCACCGAACCCGCCGGCACCTGGCCGTCCTGGTTGAGCAGCAGGTTCTCGTGGATGGCGATGGTGGGTTCGACCGCGACGCCCTTGGCGACGATGTTGTCGAGCGTCTTCTGCACCGGGCCCGAATCCAGGTCCAGCGTGGCCAGGCGCTTGAGCGCGGTCAGGCGCAGCAGGGTGCGGGTGTCTTCCTCCGGCGCCAGCACCCAGCCCAGCATGATCTGGTTGATGTGGGTGAGCTCGTCGTAGCCCGCGTCCACCATGGCATCGGCGTTGGAGAACGCCGGCACGTGGCCGGCCACGCGCAGGCCCAGCCGGTGCGCCTCGGCCGCGGCGGCCTTGGACCACTCGGGCTTCATGCTGTTGTAGAGCTTGACCTGGTGGAAGCCGCGCGCCGCGTAGAAGCGCACCGCTTCCAGCGCCTCGGCCTCGCTGGACACCAGGTAGCCGTTGTTGGAGTTGAACGGGCTGCGGCCCTCGATGAAGCCGCTGCGGTGCACGCGCGGGCCGGCGATGCGGCCGGATTCGATGCTGGCCACCAGGTCGTCGAGCACGGCGTTGTTGTTGCCCATGTCGCGCACGGTGGTGACGCCCGCGGCGATGTTCAGGATGGCGCCGCCCTGGCTCGTGTGCGAATGCATTTCGTGCAGGCCGGCGACCAGGGTGCCGCCCTCGCCGTCGATGCGCACTTCGCCCGGCGAAGGCTTGGCGTCGAGCGGCTGGATGCCGGCGATGTGGCGGCCGTGCACCACCACGCTGACGCGGTCGGAGAGCGCCAGCGTGGCCGGGTCGAACACGCGCACGTCGTGGAAGCGGACCGGCGCGCCGTAGCGATGCGCGGTGCGCGCCTGCAGCGCGACCAGGCGGGCCTCGCCGAGGTCGGCGGCCAGCTTGCGCAGGCGGGCTTCCTCGGCCTCGTAGCCCTTGCGCACCACCACGTTGCCGGGCGAAACGACGGCGAACATCCCGCCGCGTTCGTCCAGCAGCACGTACTCGGGGTTGAGCTCGAGGCCGGACACGGCGTAGGTGCGCACGGTGATGCGGTCCTTGCCGGCGCCCACCTGCAGCGGCTCGCCCGGGTCGAGGCTCACTTCGCCGGCGGGCAGGGCCGCGATGCGGCGGTCGGCGTCGTCTAGCAGCACGCGCGCGTACAGGCCCAGCGACCAGGGGCTGGCCGACTGGCCGATGTAGAGCGCCGGCGCCGACAGCGCCTGCCGGCCCGGGCCCACGGCGTCCTTCCAGGCGGCCTGGCCGTCCGCGAGCGCGAACGACTCGTCCACTTTGCTGCCGAAGGTGGTGCTGCCGGTGATCGTCCAGGCCACGGGCAGGCCGTCGGCGCCCAGCGTGAGCTGCTCGGTGATGGTGGGGCCGCGGCCGTTGTTCTTGACGTCGTAGTCGATCGCAACGCGATCGCCCTCGCGGGTGGCGACCAGGTGGCCGACGGTGTTGCCGCCGGTGATCACGGTGTAGTGCTCGGCCTGGCCGGCGGCGAGGGCCGCATTCGACAGCAGGCAAAGGGCGGCGACGGCGACGGTCCAGCGCATGGCGTGCTTCCTGTTTCCCCGGGGAGGCCGCCACTGTCGGTCATGCGGGGCGGCGGTTCAAGCCGGGCGCGCGGCGCGAAGAAACGAAGCGGCCAGGGAATAAACCGCCCCCTTCGCTCGTAAGTCTGGGTCAGGAGACCGCGGATTGGCCGCGGCCGGCGATCCCCAAGATCGCCCAGCAGAAGGAGGTGCCCATGAAATCCACAGCCCTTGCCAGCGGGCTCGCCCTGCTACTGACCGCCGGACAGGCGCTCGCCGAGGACGCATTCACGCTGTCGGCTGGCGTCCACCACAGCCGCGGCGATTACGGAACCGATCGCGACACCGAGATCACCACCGTGCCGGTGACCGCCAGCTACGACACCGACCGCTGGCGTTTCCGCGCCAGCCTGCCCTGGACGCGCGTCTCGGGCGATCCGAATGTGCTGCCGGGCACCGGACCGGTCCTCAACCTCAATCCGCTGGGGCGCGGCCGCATCGGCCTGCCGCTGGATCCGGAGGAAGGCGACGTCGGCCGCACCGGCGGCAGCGCGTCCGGCGTCGGCGACCTGGGCCTGCGCGTCGGCTACGCGCTGGCGGCCAGCGGCCCGGTGCGGGCCGAGCTCAGCGCGACCGCCAAGGTCGCCACGGCGGACGAGGACAAGGGCCTGGGCACCGGCGCCAACGACTACGGCGTCGCGCTCGACCTGGCCGGCGAGCTCGGCGCCACCACCGTGTTCGGCGGCGTGAACTACACGCGGCTGGGCAACTCGGACTTCATCGATGCCCGGGACGTACTCGGGTTCAACGTCGGCGCGGGCTGGCAAGCCGGTCCGGGCCAGCTCGGCCTGGCCTACGACTTCCGCGAATCCGCCGCCACCGGCTTCGACGACCGCCGCGAAGTGACCGGCTACTACCAGCTCGACACCCGCCGCGGTAATCCGTTCCAGGTTTACGTTTCGGCGGGCATCGGCGACGGCAGCCCCAACTGGGGCAGCGGCGTGAGCTACGGCTGGACCTTCTAGCGGAACCACGCGAAAGCCTCCAGCGGCTTGCGCTGGATGTCGGGCACCCGGCAGCCCGGCGCCGGGTGCCCGACCACGAGCAGCAGGTAGGGCACCTCGTTGCGCGGGCGCTCGAGCAGTTCGTTGAGGAAGGCCATCGGGCTGGGCGTATGCGTGAGCGTGGCCAGGCCCGCCTGGTGCAGCGCGGCGATCAGCATCCCGCAGGCGATGCCGGTGGATTCGTGCGGGTAGTAGCGCTTGGCCTTGTGGCCATCGATCTCCGGGCCGGTGCGCTCGTAGAAGACGGCGATCAGCCAGGGCGCGATCTCGAGGAAAGGCTTCTGCGCGTCGGTGCCCAGCGGCGCCAGCGCGTCGAGCCATTCCCCGGGCGCGCGCCGTTCGTAGAACTCGCGCTCTTCGGCCTCGGCGGCGAGGCGGATGCGCTGCTTCAGCGCCGGGTCCGACACGGCCACGAACGACCACGGCTGCTGGTTCGCACCGCTGGGCGCGCTGCCCGCGGCGCGCAGGCAGGCTTCGATCACTTCGCGCGGCACCGGCGTCGGCGCGAAGTCGCGTACGGTGCGGCGACGGGACATCGTGTCGGCGAAGGCCTGCGCGCGCGCCAGTCGCTCGGCGTCGTCGTAGGCCGGGGGCGGCGGTAGCGGTCGGGTCTGGGCGTCGGTCATGGCGATCCGGGGGGCGTGCGCATAGGCCCTTTGTAAGTCGCCGCGCGCCGGACTGGCAATCCGGCGGCCCCGCCCCGGCCACTGCGCGGCACGCCGCCGGGATGGGTGTTGATCTCGAACAGCCACGGGCCGTCCGGACCCCGGTGGAAGTCGAAGCCCAGCAAGCCGCCGGGCGAACCGTGATCGACGTGCGCGATGCCGGCCGACCGTTCGCGCACCGCGCGGCGATGGGGTTCCGTGACCGCCACGCGCTCGATCGATTCGATCTGCGCCGTCATCGCCCGCACCTGTCCCGCTCCCGGTTTGGAATCGGCGCCAGTATGCCAGCGCGTGTCGTCCGGCGAGCTTCCATGGACCGGCGTATCAGCGGGGCGACGGTCTCGGGCCGGCGGGACCGTCGGCGCGCTCATCGCGGAAGGGCGCAGCGAGGAAAGGCACCAGCATCGGCACGCGCTGGCGGTAAGCCAGGTAGCGATCCCCCAGCTGGCGCGCGAGGTCGCGCTCCTCGAAGCGGATGGCGACCAGGATGTAAGCGGTCAACGCCCCCGCGAACAGCGCATGACCCACCGTCATCGTGGGCCCACCCCACAGCGCGAGGATGAAACCGAGGTACAGCGGGTGGCGCACGAGGCGGTAAAAGAGGGGCGTTACGAACTGATGTTCGCGGTCGGCGCGACCCACGAACTGCTGCCAGACCTGGCGCAGCCCAAACAGGTCGAAATGGTCGATCAGGAAGGTCGACAACAGCACCAGCCCGAACCCGCCCGCGAAGACCGCCCAGCCGACGCCCTGCCCCAGCGGCGTCTCGGCCGACCACAGCAGCTCCGGCAACGGCCGCCACTGCCAGAACAACAGCATCAGCATCAGGCTCGCCATCAGCACGTACACACTGCGCTCGGCCGGAGCCGGCAGGTGCTGTTTCAGCCAGGCCTTGAAGCCGGACCTCGCCATCACGCTGTGCTGCAGGCCAAACGCCAGCACCAGGCCAAGGTTGACCAACACCGCGACGACGACGGGGCTGGATTGACCCCCGAGGTCCACCGAGTGCGGCACCAGCGCCGGAAGCCCGGGCAGCCAGTCCGCAAGCGCGGTGGCCTGCAGGTTGCCGGTGAAAGCGATCAGGTAGAGGAACGTGGCGAAGAAGACCCCGTAGCTCAACAGACCGAACAGCAGGATGGCGCTTCGTTTCATGGCGAGGATCCCGGGGAGCGGTGACCCCCAAGCTACTGCGACCATCGCGCGCCGACCATGGGGCGGCTGACCCGGATCAGCGGCCGGCCGAGCAGCGCCCCGGGACATTTGTCCCGGTTGTCAGGGCCCGCCATCCGCCGCTGACCCACGCACTATGGCCTGCGCGCGGCTACCGACGCCCAACTTCCGGTAGAGGTTGGAGAGGTGGTTACGGACAGTCTTTTCGCTGATCGAAAGCCTGCGGCCGATCTCGGCATTGCCCAGCCCCGTGCAAAGCAGGCGCAGCAGCTCGCGCTCGCGCCGGCTGAGCCCGGCCTCGCCGGGGGCGGGGCGTTCGCCGGGAAGGATGCCCGCGAAGTCCAGCACGGCCCGCTGGAACATCCCCCACGCCGGCTCGTGCTCCAGCAAAACGTGGTTGCGCGACTCGAGTTCCACGAACTCGGCGTCGGGGATCTGTGCGGCCAGGCGTCTGCCTTCGTCGAAGGGAACCACTTCGTCGTTCCGCGCGTGGATGACCAGCGTCGGCACCCTCACTTGGGGCAGCAGCTCGCTAATGTCGGTGAAGGCGCGGACCGACAGCAGCTTCACGGCCATTTCCGGCGAGCAGGTCTTGCGACACAGCTCGCTGTACCAGTCGAGCTGCTCGTGCGTGCCCCCCGGCAGGAAACGCGCCGTGAACGCCTGTCGGAAGACCGGGTTGTCGCTGCCCCAGCCCAGGCGAACCATTTCCGACACGGCGCGGTAGTGCTGGGCATCGCGATCGCCGCGCCTCGCCCAGCCGCGCGCGTAGCTTCCGTACAAGACCAATCCCGACACGCGATCAGGATGCTTGATGGCGTAACGAATCGCCGCGGCGCCGCCTTGGGAAATACCCAGCAGCGTGAGCGGCGGTCGCGGCTTCGCGGCTTCGATCACGGCCTCCAGGTCGGACAACCAGTGCGATTCCTCCACGTCGGCCACGTCGCGGTCGGACAGCCCGCAGCCGCGCTCATCGAAGCGAAGCAAGTCGAAGTGGTCGGTGAAGAACCGCAGCCAGTGCCGCCAGACCGGGCTTTCCACGTCATCGCGGAGGTGCGTCATCCAGTTCGCGGCCTTCACCATCGCCGGACCACGACCAGCGCGCGTCCAGGCCAGGTGGACACCGTTCGGGGTTCGCACGAGGTGGATGGGATGGCGCATCGGGCAGGACGGCAGGGTGGGTCAGCGAAGGGTAACGCCAGAAGCCGGCGACCCCGGCCTCGGGGCGCGATGGCCGACCAGGGTAGGGCCGACTGTGCCGCCGCCTAGCGGTGCTGGTCGAGCAGGATCGGATTGCCGTCGGGATCGACCACGATGCAGTGGCCGCGCCCGGTGGTGGATTCATCCACTTCCTTCACCGGCGTGATGCCGCGGGCCTTGAGCTGGCGCTGAAGTTCGCGCACGTCGGTGAAGGGGTCGATGTCCTGGCCGTTGTTGTCCCAGCCCGGGTTGAAGCAGAGCATGTTCTTCTCGAACATGCCCTGGAACAGGCCGATCACGGTGTCGCCGTTCTTCAGGATCATCCAGCCGTGCTGGGACTGGTCGTGGAAAGCGGTGAAGCCCAGGGCCTCGTAGAACTTGCGCGAAGCGTGGATGTCCTTGACCGCAAGGCTGACCGAGAAATTGCCGAGGTTCATTGCCGTCCTCCAGGGCCGCCACGCGGCCATCGTTGCCAGGAACGGGGTCAGGTTAAGTTCCTGACCCCACCATTTATTTTCCCGGGTGCGTGCCGTCGATGACCCACGCGCGCAGCTTGGCCAGCGCTGCGGACTCGGCCTCCGGCCCGAAGCGGCAGTGGCCGTTGCCCACGGGCGGGAGTTCGAAGACCTGCTCGCCGCGACCCGCGTTACGCGCGAGGTTGAGGTAGCGCGAGGACGTCTTCGAAGGAATTATTTCGTCGGTTTCATTGGCCATCAGCACCACCGGCCGCGCGGTCGCGCCGGTCAGGCGCAGGCGCGCGTTGGCATAGGCGACGGCCGCCGGGTCGCCGGCGTAGCGGCGCACGCCGGCGTTCACCGCCGCGTCGTCGCCGAAGCCGCTGTAGGTCACCTTCGTGTTGTCCACCGGCACGCCGCCGGCACGCTCGGCCAATTCGTTCAGCACGGCGAAGCGCAGCATCAGGCCGCCGGCCATGCCCTCGCGCGGGATGCCGAAGGCCTGGCCGAAGCGCGCGGCAAAGGCTTCATCGGCGACCAGCGCCGCTTCGATCTTCTGCGCATCGGGCCAGCGCGGCGTGCCCGCATCAAACAGGCCGCCGGGCGACAGCACGCCCGGATGCCGGTGCGCGAACACCGCCAGTGCGCCCAGCACCGGACCACTGAAGAGTTCCTCGGCCGGCGCGTTGGCGCCGCACAGCGCCAGGCCGCCGTCGTAGGCCGCGCCATGCGTTTCCAGCGTGCCCAGCACGATGTGCGCGCCCATCGAGTGGCCCATGGCCCAGGTGCGCCAGGGCTGGCCGAGCAGGCCCGCCACGTGCTTGCGCATGGCCTCACTGTCGGCCAGCGCTTCGGCCACCGACCAGCCGCGGGCGGAGTAATCGGACTGTGCGATCGCGAAGCCCTGCGCCAGCAGCCAGTCCTCGTAGCCGTTGCGCGGCATCACTTCGGGGATGGGCTGCTCCTGCGGGGCGTAGCCGTGGAAATAGACCACCAGCTCGCCATTCCACTGCTCGGGCACATCGAGCCGCCACGGCGCACCAGCAATCGTGCCGGTGTGCTCGCTGGGCTGCACGATGGCGGGCTTCGACGCCGGCGCGGCCACCGCGGGCTCGGGCGGCGGGGACGAGGCGCAGGCGGCCAGGGCCAGGAGCAAGCCAAGGGATAGCAAGCGCATGCATGGGCTCCGGTTCGGTTTCGCCGGAGTGTGCCAGCTTTCACCCGACCGGCGAAGCCGTCGTGCCGTTCTCCGCGGGAGCGGGCAGAGGACATCGGCCCGCCCTGGAAATTGCGGACGCCATGCGCCCCCGATACGCTCGGGACATGCGGCTTCTCAAGACCCTGCTGATCGTAGTGGCCGCCCTGGCCTGCGTGCCGGTGCTCAATCTGCTCGGCGGCGCCGTGGCCGGCGCGCTCGGCCTGCCGTCCGGCGGCGCGGTGCGGCTGGCCTGGGACCTGGGCTGGCTGTTGCTGTCGGCGTTCGTGACCGTCTGGCTGCCTGCACGCTGGTCGCCGCATTGGCCGCGCGGACTGGCGGTCGGCCTGGCCGGCTTTTGGATCGGGGCAGCCGCCTGGGCCGCCTGGAACATGGGATCCGATTTCCCAGCGTGGTTTATCGCGGCCGTGCTGATCGGGCTGCCGGTGGTCGCGGGCGCCGCCGCGTGGCTGGGCGGTAGCCGCCGAACGCGTTAAGCGGCTACGTCGACGTACTCGACCCGGACCGTCGGCGACGGAATGGAGTCGCCATCCTCGCGCATGCCCGCCAAGTGAAGCGCAATCGCTTCGCGAATCCGCCTCTGGACGACTTCCACCGACTTGCCGGTGGCGACGCAGCCGGGCAGATCAGGCACCCAGGCACCAAAGTTGTTCTCGGACTGCTCGATGACGATGGCGTATCGCATGGGGTTCATTTCCGGAGTCCTGCCTGGCGAAGGATGCTCTTGTGCAAATCGTGTAGCAAGTCGTCGCTCCGGTGGCCATTGACGGTTACACGCCCGGGCTTGCTCGGATGGCGGAACTGGCGATGGCTGCCTTTCTGGCTGACCTGAACCCAGCCGTCTCTCTTGAGCAACTCGAGAATGTCGCGAATCTTTGGTGGCATGGGGCGGCTCCACACGGAACCGCCCTACCTTCATTCGTGGCAAACCATGCCGGAATCAGGATTCAGCGCGAGCGTGGGTCAGCCATCACGCCGCGCGCAGCAGCGCCACCTTCGGGAAATCCACCGGCACGTCCAGCGCCACGTTGACGTAGTTGGTGAACAGGTTGAGCGCGATGTGCGCCAGCAGCTCGACAATGCCTTCGTCGTCGAACCCGGCGTTGCGCAGGGCCTGCACGTCGTCGGCGCCGACGTTGGCGCGGTGTTCGACCACCTTCAGCGCGAAGGCGAGCGCGGCGGCGGTCTGCGGGTCATCGCTGTGGCCGGACTGGGCGGCGGCCATCGCCTCGGCGCTGGCACCGGCCTTGCGGCCGAGCGCGGTGTGCGCGGCCAAGCAGTACTCGCAGCCGTTGCGGTTGGCGATGGCCACCGCGACCTGCTCGCCCAGCTTGGCCGGCAGCGTGCCGCCGCCGAGCGCGCCGAAGGCGGACCACATCTGCTGCAGGGCGGCGGGCGAGTTGGCCACGGCGCGGAACATGTTCGGGGTGGCGCCGAACGCCCCCTGCACCTGGGCCAGCAGCGGCTGGCTGGCGGCGGGGGCGGTGGCGGCGGTGTGCAGAGGGACGCGGGACATGGGGTGACTCCTGATGGGGTAGCGCCGATTGCGCCAACACAGGATCGGGCCTAGGCTCGGCTTCTTGGTGACGAATCGTCCCGATTAATTGATGGAGCGTCCGAAATGGCCGTCGACCGCCTGCAGGGCCTGCTGAGCCGCTTTTCGGTCAGCGCCCGCCTCTTCCACAGCGGGCCGCTGTGCGGCATCAACGATTTCGCCGACAACGGAATGGGGCAATTGCACCTGGTGCGGCGCGGCCCGCTAGAGGTACACCACGCCGGCGAAGTAGTGCCCATCACCGAACCCAGCCTGCTGTTCTACCCGCGCCCCCTGGCGCACCGCTTCGTCAGCGACGCCACCGTGGGCGCCGACATGGCCTGCGCCAACCTCGCCTTCGGCGGCGCGGTGTCGGCCAGCGTGGGCGGCGGCGTCCCCCACCCGATCGCCCGCGCCCTGCCCCGCTTTGTCGGCCTGCCGCTGGCTGCCCTGCCCGGCGCCGCGCCGGTGCTCGAGCTGCTGTTCGACGAAGCGTTCGCGCAGCGCTGCGGCCGGCAGATCGTGGTGGACCGCCTGTTCGACGCGGTGGTCGTGCTGTTGTTGCGCCATTTGCTCGACAGCGGGCAACTCACCGAAGGCCCGCTGGCGGGGCTGGGGCATCCGCAGCTGGCGAAGGCGCTGGTGGCGATGCACGACGATCCCGCTACGGCGTGGACGCTGGAGACGCTGGCCTCGCGCGCCGGGATGTCGCGCAGTCGGTTCGCTGAGGTTTTTTCTCAGGTGGTCGGCGAGACGCCTGCGGCTTACCTGGCGCAGTATCGGATTACGTTGGCGCAGCAGGGGTTGTTGCGGGGCGAGGGCCTGGAACGAATCGCGCAACAGGTGGGGTACGGGAGTGCTGCGGCGCTGTCGCGTTCGTTCAGTGCAGTGTGTGGTGTCTCACCGAGGGCATGGCGATTGACCCAAGAACTACGGCCGGGCGAATGATGTCAGCGCAGACCATACATACGGACGATTCGCCCGATTACGACCCGAAGCGGGGTTCTACCCCGTTTCCACGGACGGTTTGGTTAAGGTCTGAAACTCCCGATCGCGCCGGGCAACTCTACGACGCATTCTCGGGTTGTGGGACCGCTCGAGGTAGCCGAATACGTCGGC
>NZ_JALHQI010000048.1 GCF_022842045.1 Arenimonas sp.
CGGCCGGGTCGCCGGCCACCGGGCCCAAGGCTTCGACCAGGGCCAGGCGCCGCACCCGCGCCGGCGCCGCCGCGGCGACCGCGCAGGCGATCGCTCCGCCCATCGAATGGCCGAGCAGGTCGGCGCGGTCCCAGCCCAGCCCGTCGAGCGCATCGAGCACGTCGTGGATCCAGTCGGCGAAGGCGTAATCGTGCCCCGGCGCGCGGTGTGCCGACGCGCCGTGCCCCGGCAGGTCCAGCGCCACCAGGTCGAAGTCGGCGAGATCCGGCGCCAGCGGCAGGAAACTGGCGGCGTTGTCGAGCCAGCCGTGCAGGCACAGCAGGCGGGGGCCGCCGGCGGTGCCACCGCGCAGCGCAGCCAGCTCGCCGCGTGGTGACTCGAGCCGGATCTCGCGCAGGCCCGCGCCTGGCATCAGTGCGGCCAGCCCTGCAGGTGGCGGCGGGCCAGCGCGGCCAGGGCGGCGACGTGGCCGGGCTCTTCGTTCAGGGCGCTGATGTAGCGCAGCTGCCTGCCACCGGCGTGCCGGAAGACCTCGTCGTTCTCGACCGCGATTTCCTCCAGCGTTTCCAGGCAGTCGGCGGCGAAGCCCGGGCAGACCACGTCCACCGTGCCCAGCCCGTCCTTGCCCCACTGCTCGAGCGTCTTGTCGGTGTAGGGCTGCAGCCACTCCTCGCGGCCGAAGCGCGACTGGTAGGTCAGGAACCACTCGTTTTCCGACAGCCCCAGGCGCCGGGCCAGCAGGCACGCGCCCGCCTCGCACTGGCGGGGGTAGGGATCGCCGGCGCGCTCGAAGCGCTTGGGCAGGCCGTGGAAGGAGAACAGCAGCTTGTCGGCGCGACCGTGCAGGTCCCAGTGCGCGCGGATGCGCGACTCCATCGCGTCCAGCCAGCCGGCGTCGTCGTGGTAGTCGGCGATGAAGCGCAGCTCGGGCACGCGGCGCCAGGTCGAGATTTCCTTGTTGACCGCATCGAGCACGGTGGCGCTGGTGCTGGCCGAGTACTGCGGGTACAGCGGCAGCACCAGCAGCCGCGTCATGCCCTCGGCCTCGAGCTGGCGCAGCACCGACGGGATGGACGGGTTGCCGTAGCGCATCGCCATCCGCACCGGCAGGTCGGGCAGCGAATGCTGCATCGCCTTGGCCAGGCGCTGGGTGTGCACCAGCAGCGGCGAGCCGCCCTCCATCCAGATCGAGGCGTACTTCTTCGCCACCTTGCCCGAGCGCAGCGGCAGGATGATGAAGTGCAGGATCGGGCACCACAGCCAGCGGGTCAGTTCGACCACGCGGTGGTCGTGCAGGAACTGCGCCAGGTAGCGCTTCACCGCCGGCCGGGTGGCGGCGTCGGGCGTGCCCAGGTTGACCAGCAGCACGGCGGTCTTGCCGGGGCCGGCGGCTTGGGGGGCATCGCGATAGGGCGGGGTCATGCGGCGCTGTCCGGGTCGGGGGAACACAAACTATCATCGCCGGAATGAAGGCCCGGCTCACGCCCGGTTCATGGCGCGAAGCCATACTCGTCCCGTCGTTTCCTCCCGGAGGTCCCCCATGAATCGCTTGCTGGCCCCGCTCGCCGCCGCCCTCGCCCTGCTGCTCGCCTTCGCCGCCCCGGCCCATGCTGGCGAGAAGGAAGACGCCAAGGCCGCCGACGCCGCCCGCGTGCTGGGCGAGATCATGCGCATCCCGGAAACCGCGGTGCCCGAGAAGATGTTCACCGACGCCCACGCCATCGCGGTCATCCCCGACGTGGTCAAGGCCGGCCTGGTGCTGGGCGGTCGCGGCGGTACCGGCCTGATCTCGGTGCGCAGCCCGGACGGCACCTGGTCCAACCCCAGCTTCATCAAGCTCGGCGGCGGCAGCATCGGCTTCCAGGCCGGCGTGCAGTCCTCCGACGTGATCCTGGTCTTCCGCAGCCCGCGCGGCGTGGACAACATCGTCAACGGCAAGTTCACCCTCGGCGCCGACGCCAGCGTGGCCGCCGGCCCGGTCGGCCGCACCGCCCAGGCCGCCACCGACGAGCAGCTCAAGGCCGAGATCTACAGCTACTCGCGCGCCCGCGGCCTGTTCGCCGGCGTGGCCCTGGACGGCACCGTGCTGCGCATCGACCACCGCGCCAACCAGCGCGCCTACGGCCCCAACACCACCCCGCGGGCCATCTTCGAGGGCCGCGCCAATGCCGCCCCGGACGCGCTGGTGCTGTTCCGCGACCGCCTGGAAGAGAACACCCTCGCCCAGTGACCATCGGGCCAGCGCAGCCGCGGGCCGGCTGCGCTATCCTTCCCGGCATCGGATCAACGCAGGGAAACCCCCATGGGCAGCTTCAGCATCTGGCACTGGCTCATCGTTCTGGTCGTGGTCGTGCTGGTGTTCGGCACGAAGAAGCTCAAAGGGGTCGGCAAGGACCTGGGCGAAGGCATCCAGGGCTTCAAGGAAGGCCTGAAGGGCAAGGACGAGCCGCCGTCGCAGATCGGCAGCGAAAAGCGCGACATGCCGTCCGACGAAACCTCGCGCCAGGACAGCCAGCGCAAGGACTCCTGAGTCCCGGCCCCGCGCCGGCACCCTTGCCATGTTCGACATCGGCTTCAGCGAACTGCTGATCATCGCGGTCGTGGCCTTGGTCGTGCTCGGTCCCGAGCGCCTGCCCAAGGCCGCGCGCTACACGGGGCTGTGGGTGCGCAAGGCGCGGGCGCAATGGTATTCGGTCAAGGCCGAATTCGAGCGCGAGATGGCCGCCGACGAACTCAAGCGCAGCGTCGGCAACCCGGCGCAGGACCTGCGCACCGAGCTCGAGGCCGTCGGCAAGGAAGTCACTGCCGCCGGCCAGGCCGCCAGCGAGGGCGTCCGCGACGCCGAGGCGCTGGCCCGGGCCGACGCCGATACCGCCCTCCAGGACATCCCCCCAAGCACGGGTCCGGGAACGGGGTCTGGTTCCGCCGGGGAGCCCGGGCCGGACTTCGAGTTCTACAGCGATCCGGAGCCCTTCAAGCTCACGCCCGACGAGGTGCCGGCGGATGCCGATGCGCCGAAGCGGCCGGGGGCGTCGAAGCCATGAGCGGTCCCGACACCCCGGCCGAAGAATCCCTGATGGGCCACCTGCTGGAGCTGCGCGCGCGCCTGATGCGCGGGGTGGCGGCGGTGCTGGTGGTGTTCCTGGCGCTGATGCCCTTCGCCAAGCCGCTCTACAACCAGTTCGCGCAGCCGCTGGTGGCCAAGCTGCCCAGCGGCGGCATGCTGCAGGCCATCGATGTGGCGGGCGGCTTCTTCATCCCGATCAAGCTCGCCTTCTTCGTGGCCCTGCTGGCCACGATGCCCTGGCTGCTTTACCAGGCCTGGGCCTTCGTGGCGCCGGGGCTTTACCAGAACGAGAAACGCCTGGCGCGGCCGATCCTGCTGGCGGCGGTGCTGCTGTTCTACATCGGCTGCGCGTTCGCGTGGTTCCTGGTGCTGCCGACGGTGTTCGGCTTCCTGGCCATGTTCACCCCGGAATCGGTGGCGATGGCGCCCGACGTCTCGCGCTACCTCGATTTCGTGCTGGTGATCCTGCTGGCCTTCGGACTGAGCTTCGAGCTGCCGGTGGCGGTGGTGGTGCTGGTGCTGCTGGGCGTGGTGACGCCGGCGCAGCTGCGCGAGGCGCGCGGCTACGTGGTCGTGGGCGTGTTCGTGCTGGCCGCGATCATCACCCCGCCCGACGTGGTGTCGCAGCTGATGCTGGCCATCCCGATGTGCCTGCTCTACGAGCTGGGCATCCTCGCCGGCGCCATGCTGCGCCCGGCCCGGGCCGCCGACTGAGCCCATGAACCGGCCGGCTGGCTTCTGGCGCCGCTACGCGGCCTACAGCGCCGACGCCAGCGCCATCAGCCTGCTGGCGCTGCCGCTGCTCTGGCACCGCCTACGAGACGCCTGGGGCGTGTTCGACGAGGGCCTGCAGGCGCTGCAGTCCAGGATCTTTGAGTTGCTTGACCTGGCGCTGGCGCGCGGCGACGAGCCGCTGCGCCAACTGGGGCTGTTCGCCTTCGACGAGGTGCTGCGCGCGGAGTTGGCGGGCCTGGCCGGCGAGCTGCTGTGGCTGGCGCTGGCGGTGTCGGCGGGGCTGTTCGTGGTGGCGGCCGTGTGGTTCGTTTCGTTCGAAAGCTCGCGCTGGCAGGCCAGCCCGGGCAAGCGGCTGCTGGGCCTGCGCGTCACCGACGTCCACGGCGCGCGCTGCGGGCCGGGCCGGATCGCGCTGCGATTCGTGGCGGGCATCCCGAGCTGGCTGGTGCTGCACCTGGGCCACGCGCTGGCGGCGTGGACCCCGGGCAAGCGCGCCCTGCACGATTACCTTGCCGGCACCCGGGTCGAACTGGCCCCGGGCGCCCCGGAAGCGATGCCGCGCGGTGGCCGGAGCTGGCTGCTGCTGCAGGCCGCGCTGTTCTTCGGCGCGGTCGGCTTGATCATGCTGCGCTACCTGCAGCTGATCCTTGAGGTCGCGCAGGGCGGCCTCTGAGCCGCGGGCATCAGGCTTCCAGCGCGTCGGCCGGTGCCGCCACCGCCTCGCCGAAGATGTCGCGCCAGGCGTGGTAGTAGAACCCGAACATCACCACGTACATCGCCAGCATCAGGCCCAGGTAGACGGGCACGGCCACCGCGGCCGCAAGCACCGGGCTGGCCATCGCCAACAGGCCCAGCACCAGGATCACGATGATGGCTACGAAGAAGATGAGCACGCCGCCGAAGACCACCGCCGCGGCCGTGAACAGGGCGAACGGCAGCACGTAGCGCAGCATGGCCGCGAAGCCGGTGACCGTCGCGTCGACCGCCCCGCGGCCACCCAGCGCGGCCTGCAGGTAGGCCAGCAGGTAGCCGTGCATGCTGACGAACAGCACCACCATCGCCGCCGGGAACCACAGCAGCAGCCAGGGCGACGGCGGCGGGAGGCCGGCCATGTCCGGCTGGCCGCCCGGCGGCGTCGCCATCGAGCGCGCGAACAGCTCCACGACGAAGTCCTTGGACGGCATCGCCAGGTAGAGGACGGCGACGATCGCGACGTAGACCAGCATGCACAGCAGCGCGGTGCCGATCATCCGCCGCGCGAAGCCGCCATCGCGATAACCCTCGAAGACGTCCGTCGCCGAGGCCGGCTGGCCGAGTTCGCAGCGATGCAGCAACCTCAGCGCCCCGCCCATCACCGGCGGCACCACCAGCAGGCTGAAGACCATCACCGCGCCGTAAACCGCCATCAGCGTCGCCATCGGCGGCTTGACCACGTGCTCGATGTACACCTGCGGCACCGACGGGAGGACGGCGACCAGCAGCATCAGGCCGAAGCCGCCGATCAGGGCGCCCGGCTGCTTCCGGCCGCTGTCCAGCGCCTTCATCAGCCAGCGGAAGGGAGAGGCGAGGGTGATGCGGCTGGAGGTCATGCGGATGTCCTGTGGCGGGCCCGGGCATGGGCGACATGGATGAAACGACGAAGCACCCGGCGCGCCAGCGGGGCCGGCTTCACCGCCGCCAGCAGCTGGCGGTGGCAGCTGCCTTCCGCGGCCAGCGCGTCGGCGCGGGCCTGGATGTAGCCGCGCATCATGTGGGTGCTGAATTCAGGGTGGAACTGCACGCCCCAGGCCGCCTCGCCCCAGCGGAAGGCCTGGCAGTCGTCGCGGCCGGAGCGCGCCAGCACCTCGGCCGCAGGCGGCGGCGCGGTGACCGTCTGCAGGTGGGTGGTCTGGGCGTCGAACTCGGCCAGTCCCGCGAACAGCGGGTCGGCCGCGGCGGCGGCCGAGGTGGCCACCGGCACCGTGCCCATCTCGCGGCCGCGCGGGTTGTAGTCGACCGTGCCGCCCAGCGCGTGCGCGATCAGCTGGTGGCCATAGCAGATGCCGAACAGCGGCCTGCCGGCGTGGGCGGCGTCGCGCAGCCAGTCGGCGGTGCGCTCGCTCCAGTCCAGGCGCTCGGTGACCATGGCGCCCGAGCCGGTGACCAGCACGCCGGCGTAGTCGCCCGCCTGCGGCAGCGCCTCGCCGTCGAGCACGTGGCAGTGGCGCACGTCGCGGGCATGCAGCCCGGCCGCGACCCGGATCCAGTGGCCAAAGCCGCCGTGGCGGCGCAGCTGCGGCAGGGGCCGCCCGGTCTCGAGGATCAGGAAGGGTTTCATCGGGCGTGGCGCGGGCCGTGCGGGGGTTCGCCGCTATACTAGCGCGCTGAATACACAGGCGAATACGCGATGAGCGCACCCACCTTCCAGGAACTGATCCTGAGGCTCAACCAGTACTGGGCCGACCAGGGCTGCGTCCTGGTCCAGCCGCTCGACCTTGAGGTCGGCGCCGGCACCTTCCACCCCGCCACCTTCCTGCGCGCGCTGGGCCCCGAGCCCTGGCGCGCCGCCTACGTGCAGCCCTGCCGCCGCCCCACCGACGGCCGCTACGGCGAGAACCCGAACCGGCTGCAGCGCTACTACCAGTACCAGGTGGTGCTCAAACCCAACCCGGACGACATCCTCGACCTGTACATCGGCTCGCTCAAGGCGCTGGGCATCGACCCGCTGGTGCACGACCTGCGCTTCGTCGAGGACAACTGGGAATCGCCGACGCTGGGCGCCTGGGGCCTGGGCTGGGAAGTCTGGCTCAACGGCATGGAGGTCACCCAGTTCACCTACTTCCAGCAGGCCGGCGGCCTGGAGTGCAGGCCGGTGACGGGCGAGATCACCTACGGCCTCGAGCGCCTGTGCATGTACCTGCAGAACGTGGACAACGTCTTCGACCTGGTCTGGACCCGCGGCCCGCAGGGCGACATCACCTACCGCGACGTGTACCACCAGAACGAAGTCGAGCAGAGCACCTACAACTTCGAGCACGCCGACGTGGCCGAGCTGTTCCACCGCTTCGACGCCTGCGAGGCCGAGGCCCTGAAGCTGGTGGAGGCCGGGCTGCCGCTGCCCGCCTACGAGCAGGTCTGCAAGGCCTCGCATTCGTTCAACCTGCTCGACGCCCGCCGCGCGATCTCGGTCACCGAACGCCAGCGCTACATCCTGCGCGTGCGCACGCTGTCGCGCGCCTGCGCCGAAGCCTATTACGCCCAGCGCGAGAAGCTGGGCTTCCCGGGCCTCAAGAACCAGGAGGCCGTGAATGGCTGACCATCTGCCGCTGCTGATCGAACTGGGCACCGAAGAGCTGCCGCCCAAGGCGCTGCCCGAACTGGCGCAGGCCTTCCACGACGGCGTGCTCAAGGCCCTCGCCGCGCGCCGCATCGACGTGCGAACCGAAGCCAGCGACCTGCGCGCCGGCCCGCTGTACTCGCCGCGCCGCCTGGCGGTGTTCCTGCCGGCCGTGGCGGTGCAGCAGCCGCAGCAGCACAGCGAAGTCCTGGGCCCTTACATGAACATCGGCCTGGACGCCGACGGCAAGCCGACGCCGGCGCTGCTCGGCTTTGCACAGAAGAACGGCCTGCCGTGGGAGAAGCTCGACCGCGTCACCGACGCCAAGGGCATGCGCTTCGCTGCCCGCAGCTCGCGTCCGGGCGCGGCCACCATCGACCTGCTCGCGGAGATCACCGCCGAGGCGCTCAGGGGCCTGCCGATCCCCAAGCCGATGCGCTGGGGCAGCCGCGACATCGCCTTCGTGCGCCCGGTGCACTGGCTGGTGATCCTGCTCGGCCGCGACGTCGCGCCGGGCGAGGTGCTGGGCCTGAAGGCCGACCGCATGAGCCGCGGCCACCGCTTCCACCACGGCAAGGGCGTGTGGCTCAACGACGCCGCCGAATACCTGCAGGCGCTGCGCGAAGCGCACGTGCTGGCCGACCCGCGCGAGCGCCGCGAGCGCGTGCGCGCCGAGATCGCCGCCGCCGCGCGCGAGGCCGGCGGCCAGGCCCGCGTGCCGGCCGAGCTGCTCGAGGAAGTGAACTGCCTGGTCGAGTGGCCCAAGGCCATCCTGTGCAGCTTCGAGCCCGGCTTCCTGCGCGTGCCGCACGAAGCGCTGGTGTCGACGATGGAGGCCAACCAGAAGTTTTTCCCGGTGCACGCCGCCGACGGCAAGCTCAGCGAGAAGTTCATCGGCATCGCCAACCTCGACAGCAAGGACCCGGCCGAGATCCGCAAGGGCTACGAGCGGGTGATCCGCCCGCGCTTCGCCGATGCGCAGTTCTTCTTCGACGAAGACCTCAAGCAGGGCCTGGCGGCGATGGCCGACGGCCTGGCGTCGGTCACCTACCAGCAGAAGCTCGGCAGCCTGGCCGACAAGACCGCGCGCGTGGCCGAACTGGCCGCCGCGCTGGCGAAAGCGCTCGGCATGGACGAAGCCGCGGCCCGCCGCGCCGCCGCGCTGGCCAAGGCCGACCTGCAGAGCCGCATGGTCGGCGAATTCCCCGAGCTGCAGGGCATCGCCGGGCGCTACTACGCCACCGCCGCGGGCGAGCCCGAGGCCGTGGCCCGGGCCATCGACGAGGCCTACCAGCCGCGCTTCGCCGGCGACGCCATCGCCACCTCGCCGCTGGGCCGCGTGCTGGCCATCGCCGAGCGCCTGGACACCCTGGCCGGCGGTTTCGCCGCGGGCCTGAAGCCGACCGGCAACAAGGACCCGTTCGCCCTGCGCCGCAATGCGCTGGGCCTGGCGCGCACGATCATCGAGGGCGGGCTGGAGCTGGACCTGCCGGCGCTGGTCGCGGTCGCCGCGACGTCGCTGCCGGCCGGCGTGTCGCTCGACGCCAGCGAACTGCTGGACTTCATCCTCGACCGCCTGCGTGGCTACTACGCCGACCAGGGCGTGCCGGGCACGCAGTTCGACGCGGTGGCCGACGTGCGGCCGGCGTCGCTGCTCGACTTCGACAAGCGCCTGAAGGCCATCGCCGGCTTCGCACGGATGCGCGAGGCCGGTTCACTGGCCGCGGCCAACAAGCGCATCCGCAACATCCTGCGCAAGGTCGAGGCGCCGATCCCGGACGCGGTCGATCCCGCGCGCCTGGTCGAGCCCGCCGAGCAGGCGCTGCACGCCGCGTTGGCCCAGGCCCTGGCCGACACGGACCCGCTGCTGGCGCAGCGCGACTACGTCGGCACGCTCAAGCGCCTGGCCGACCTGCAGGGCCCGGTCGACAACTTCTTCGACCGGGTGATGGTGATGGCCGACGACGCCGCCGTGCGCGACAACCGCCTGGCGCTGCTGAAGCTGGTCGCCGACCGCTTCGCGAAGGTGGCGGCGGTGGAGCAGCTTTCCGCCAGCTGAGGCACGCCACGCACGGGCCGCGGGTGCGACCAGTCGCGCCTGGCGCGCCCCGGGGGCGGGTCGCGGGCCCCTGCGTCGCGGCCCACCCAAGGCCACTGGCTCCGGTTCGTGCCGGCGGATGAACGCGGGTCGTTTCGTCGCGATGCGCGAACATGGCCTGCGGGTATCCTTGGCCCAGATGCGAAACGTGCTCCTGCCACCCGCCCTGCTCGCCTGCGCCCTGCTGCTGCCCGCCACCGGCTCGGCACTGGAGCTGCGCTCGGTCGAGGTGCGCGGGCTGGACGACGAGGAGATGCGCGACAACGTCGACGACGCCCTGTCGCTGCAGCGGCTCAACCCCAACCGCCGCAAATCGCTCAGCGAAAGCCGGCTGGCCTACCTCCTGCGCCAGGTGCCGCGCGAGACCCGCCAGGCGCTGGAGCCCTTCGGCTACTACGACCCCCGGGTCGCAACCGAGCTGGTGCGCGAGGGCGAGGCCGTCACCGTGATCGTGCAGGTGGACGCCGGCGAGCCGGTGCGCGTGCGCCAGCGCGACCTGCGCATGGACGGCCCGGCCGGCGAGGACCCGGCGATCACGCGGCGGCTCGAGCGTCTTCGCCCGCGCCAGGGCCAGCCGTTCGACCACGGCGTCTATGAGGACGGCAAGTCGCAGATCGACGCGAGCCTGGCCGCGCGTGGCTACTTCGACGCCGTGCTGGAAACCCACCGCGTCGAAGTCACCCGCGCCGAGCACAGCGCCGACATCACCCTGGCCTGGCGCAGCGGCGAGCGCCACCGCTTCGGCGCGGCGCGCTTCGAGGGCCACCAGTTCCGCCCGGGACTGCTGGAGAACCTGGTGCCGTGGGAGCCCGGCGACCCTTACCAGCAGTCCGAGCTGCTGGCGCTGCAGGCTTCGCTGGCCGAGCTCGACTACTTCGCCGCCATCGACATCCAGCCCGAGCCGGCCGAAGGCGACGACCTCACCGTGCCGGTGCAGGTGGCGCTGGCGCCGGCCAAGCGCAGCGTCTATTCCGCCGGCCTGCGCTTCGGCACCGACACCGGCGCCGGCATCACCGCCGGGCTGGAGCGACGCTGGGTGAACAACCGCGGCCACAAGCTGCGCAGCCAGGTCAGCCTGGCCGAGCGCCGCAACGACCTGACGGTGCAGTACCGCATCCCCGCGTTCGCCTGGCTCGACGGCTGGTACACGGTGGCGGCCAGCGTGCGCGAGGAACCCTTCGACTTCATCGACAGCGAACTGATCGAGCTGGTGGGCAGCCGCAGCGGGCGCATCGGCGACTGGGAGCTGGTGGCGGGCCTGAACTACCGGCGCGAACGCTTCGATGATTCGGTGACCGGCGAAAACCGCAGCTACAGCAGCCTGGTCTACCCCTCGCTGTGGGCGAAATGGGGCGACCGCGACGACGTGCTCTACCCGCGCAGCGCCCAGTCCCTCGAGCTGGAACTGCGTGCGGGCAGCACCGCGCTGGGCTCGGACATCGACTTCCTGCAGCTGCGCGCCCAGGGCCGGATGGTGCGCAGCTTCGGCCGCCGCAACCGCCTGCTGCTACGCGCCGAGGCCGGCACCACGGTCAGCGATGACTTCGCCGAGTTCCCGCCGTCGCTGCGCTTCTACGCCGGCGGCGACCGCAGCGTGCGCGGCTACGGCTACCAGGAAATTGGCCAGTTCTTCGAAGGCACCGACGGCCGGCGCTTCGTGTTCGGCGGCAAGCACCTGATGGTGGTGAGCGCCGAGGTCGAGCGCATGTTCAACCGCTCCTGGGGCGCGGCCGTGTTCGTGGACGCGGGCGATGCCTTCGACGACTTCAATGCCTACGACTGGGAGATCGGCGCCGGCGTCGGCCTGCGCTGGCGATCGCCGGTCGGGCCGGTGCGGCTGGACCTGGCGCACGGTTTCGGCGACGCGGCGCAGCAGTCGGTGCGGCTGCACCTGAACATCGGGCCGGACCTGTGACGGCCGCGCCGCGACCGCCGCGGTCCTTTGCCCGGCGCTGGGGCCGTCGCGTCGGCTGGGCCGGCGGCCTGCTGGTGCTGGCGGCCGGCGTGCTGCTGTATTGGCTGCTGGCCACTGGCGGCGGACGCGATGAGCTGCTGGGCCGGGTACTGCGGGCGCTGCCGCCGGAGTCACTCCAGTACTCACGCGCCGAAGGCACGGTTTACGGGCCGCTGGTGCTGCACGACCTGGTGTATCGCCAGGACGGTCTCGAGTTCCGCGCCCGCCGCGTGCTTCTCGATGCGCGCGTGCTGCCGGCCTTGGGCCGACGGCTGCAGCTCGAGGCGCTGGAGGTCGATGCCGCCGAATTGGTCCTCGCGCCTGCGGCGGAGACGCCCTTCGCGCTGCCGGAGTGGCCCGGCGTGCTGCCGCGCCTGGATGTGCCGCTCGACCTGCGCGCCAAGCGGTTCACGATCGACGGTTTCGTGCTGCGGCAGGGCGAGTCGCCGCCGTGGTCGCTCGCGCGCGTCGAGGGCAGCGACCTGCACCTGGTGGACGGCGGCCTGCGGCTCGGCTCGCTGGAGGCCACGCACGCGGGCGGACGGCTGTCGCTGTCGGGCGAGTACCTGCCCGGCCGGAATTTCCGCACCCTGCTCAAGGGCCGGCTCGACCTGCCCGCCACCGACGCGCTGCCCGCCGCGAGCCTGGCCTTCGACGGCCAGGGCGACCTGGGCCGCTTCGCCCTGGAGGCCGCCGGCACGCTGCCCGAACGCACGTCGCTGTCGCTGGCGTTCGAGGACGGTGCCGGCGCGGCGCCGGCCTGGACGCTGTCGGCGGAATCGGCGGGGCTGCTGCCCGCGCGCTTCGGGATGGGCGACGGCGAGCCGGTGGTTTTCAAGCTCGACGCCCGCGGAACCGGCAGCGCCGCGACGGTCGAAGGGCGGTTCGCGCAGGGCGAACTCGCGCTCGAAGTCCTGCCGTCGAAGCTGACGCTCGCCGAGGGCCGCCTGCAGGCCGATCCGCTGCGTGTGCTGCACGAAAGTGGCGAAGTGGTGGTCACTGGCGACCTCGAGGTCGAGGGCGAATCGCCGCGCTTCGACCTGCGCCTGGCCACCGAGCGCTGGCGCCAGCTACCGACCAGCACCGAGGCCAACGCGGTGCCGGTGGACGTTTCCGGCGCGGTGACCGCGCGTGGCCGCTTCGACGCTTGGGAGCTGGCCGGCGAGGTGACGCTGGAGCGCGCGGGCGAACAGGCCGACATCACCCTGGCCGGCCGCGGCGACGAGCAGCAGCTGGCGCTGGACACGCTGCGCGTGCGCACGCCCGGCGGCCGGCTTGACGGCCGCGGCGAGGTCGCGTGGTCGCCCGGCGTGGTCGTGCGGCTCGACGCCGCGCTCGCCGGCTTCGATCCCGGCTACTTCCTGCCCGACTATCCGGGCGCGGTGAGCGGCCAGCTGGTGCTCGACGCGAGCCAGGCCGACGACGGGCGCTGGCAGGGCCGCGCGTCGCTGGACGGACTGGCGGGCCAACTGCGCGGGCGCGTGCTGGGCGGCCGCGCGCGCGCCGACTGGAACGGCCAGCGCGGCGAGCTCGACGCCGCGCTGCGCATCGGCGACAGCCAGCTCGAGGCGCGCGGTGGCTTTGGTGATCGCTACGACCTGCAGGCCCGGTTCGCGCCGCTGCAGCTGGCCGACCTGGTGGCGGATGGCCGCGGTCGGGTCGAAGGCACGCTGTCGGTGCGCGGTCCCGCCGCATCGCCCGACATCGACGCCGCGCTCGAGGGCCGCGACCTGGCCTGGAGCGGCGCCACCGCGGACACCGTCTCGCTGTCGGGCCGGCTGCCCGCGCGCGGCAGCGATGGCGACCTCCGCCTGCAGGCCACGGGCTTCGGCCTGGCCAACCTGGTCGCCGACACGCTCGACCTGCACGCCCGCGGCAGCCAGGCCGCGTTCGCACTCGACGCGCGCGCGACCGGACCCGATGGCGACCTCGCCCTCGTCGGCGACATCAGCCGCGCGGGCGCCGACTGGCGCGCGCAATTGAGTGCGCTCGAACTGACGCCGAAGCCCGGCCCGACGCTGTCGCTGCAGGGCGGGGCCGACCTGCGTTATGGCCCCGCCGGCGTCCGGGTGGCGCGCAGCTGCCTGGTCGCCGATGCCGGCGGCCGGCTTTGCGCCAGCGCCACCGGCGATCGCATCGAGCTCGAGGGCGACGCGCTGCCGCTCGCCCTCGCCCAGCCCTGGCTGCCGCAGGACGACGCCCTGCCGCTGTTCGCCGACGGCACGCTCGACCTGCGCGCCAACGGCCAGCGCGGCCGCGACGGCCGCTGGCGCGGTGAAGCGCGCGTGGATTCCGAGCGCGGCAGCCTGCGCTTGAGCCCGCAGGCGCAGCGCGAAGTTTTTGGCTATACCGCGCTGTCGCTGCAGGCCACGCTGGCCGGCGACCAGATCGACGCCCGCCTGGAGGCGGCGCTCGCCGACGAAGGGCGCGTCTCGGCGACGCTGCGCAGCGGCCTCGACCCGGCCGCCACGATGGACGGCCAAGTGGTGCTCGACGTTCGCGACCTCGCCTGGCTCGAACTGTTTTCGCCCGACCTCGCATCGCCCGTCGGCCGGCTGCAGGGCCGGCTGGCGCTGGCCGGCCGCCGCGACGCGCCCGAGATTTCCGGCCAGGCCCGCCTCGGCGGCTTCGCGGCCGAGCTGCCGGGACTGGGCCTGAAGCTGGCCGACGGCGAGTTCACCCTGGTCGGCGACGTCGACGGCAGCGCCCGCCTCGACGGCAGCCTGCGCTCCGGCGACGGCGTGCTGCGCTTCGACGGCAGCCTGAACTTCCGCGACCGCGCCGCGCCGCTGCAGCTGGTGCTGCAGGGCGAGCGCGTCACGCTCGCCAGCACGGCCGAGTTCTACGTGATCGCCAGTCCCGACATCACGCTACGCCTGCTGGAGGGGAAGCTCGAGCTTCGCGGGCGCATGGACGTCCCCGAGGCCCGCCTGGACCTGGAGGCGCTCGACAGCAACGCCACCGTCTCCGACGACGTGGTGGTGCTCGACCCGATCGATGGGCCGCGCGAGCGCCGCACGCCGCTGGACATGCGCTTCACCGTGGCGCTGGGCGACGACGTGCGCCTGAAGGGCTTCGGCCTGGATGGCCGCATGCGCGGCTCACTGGCCTTGCGCGAACGCCCCGGCCGGCCGGCCACCGCCAGCGGCACGCTCGACGTGAGCGGCAGCTATCGCGCCTACGGCCAGTCGCTGCAGATCCAGCGCGCGCGGCTGGGCTTCGCCAACTCGCCCTACGACAACCCCACGCTCGACATCCGCGCCGAGCGCGACTTCGACCGCGTCACGGTCGGCGTGCAGGTGCGCGGCACCGCGCGCCGCCCGCAAACCACCGTGGTCTCGAACCCGGCGATGGACACCAGCGAGGCGCTGTCGTGGCTGGTGTTCGGCCGCCCGCTCAGCACCACCACCGGCAACGAAGGCCAGCAGCTCAACGCCGCCGCGATGGCGCTGGGCGCGGGCGGCAACCTGGTGGCGCAGCAGATCGGCGCGCAGCTCGGGCTGGACGAAGCCGGCGTCACCGATTCGCGCAACCTCGGCGGCGCCACCTTCACCGTCGGCAAGTACGTCTCGCCGCGGCTGTTCCTGAGCTACGGCGTCTCCCTGATCGGCACCGGCCAGGTCGTCACCCTCAAGTACCTGCTCACCCGCGGCTTCGACATCAGCATCGAGTCGGGCAACGAGAACGCCGCCTCCCTCAACTGGCGCCTCGAGCGCTAGGACGGGCTATTCGCCCTCCGACGCCCGCGGTGACTGGAAAAGCGCTTCACGCACCTTCCGGCTCTCTTCGAATTCACGGAGCAACCTGGCCTGTCCCTGCGCCGTATCCATGTAGGGCGGCAGGTCGCCGGAGTTGTCGTAGCGCCGCTGCGAGGCATCCCTTCCCTGGTAGCCAAGGAAAGCGTGGTAGGACAAGGCGTGGTCGTCGAACCGCTGCTTGATGAACCGCAGGTAGGCGGTCAGCTGTTGGTCGTCGTGGTTGAGGGGTTTGGGCCGGTTGGCCACCTCGATGATCAACGGCGCTTGGGGCACGTTGGAAGCGGCGAAGCGGGCGAGGTAGTCCGCCTGTTCGATCCGATCATGCTCGGCCTGCGCACGCAGCCGGGCAGCGACGTCGGAAAGGATGCGCAGCAGGCCCTCGAGGTGCACGAGCTCGTGCATCATCGTGTCGTTCTGGTGCTGCCGCCAGAGTTCACGCTTTTCCGGCGACAGCTTCTGGCTGTCGACCATGTAAGGCACGTACATGATCGCCCGGACGAAAAGGTAGGCATCGCCAAGGTTCGAATGCGGGCCTTGGGTCGCCAGCGGTGTGCCATTGCAACCCTCCAGCGTCACGGTCTGCGGGTAGCGGGGCCAGGGCTTTGAGTCGGCGTAGGCGACTATGGTTTCGCGCCTCGCGAATCGGGCCTCGACGATCTCCACCGATCCGCCCGACGCGTTGGCGCGTGCGAGTTGCTCGGGCGTGTCGTAGTAAAGGCTCCGCGTATCCAGCGTTGGCCGCCAATACCGCTTCGGGCCCTCGACGTAAGGGTCGTCGACCGGATTGCCCTCGGGCGTGAAGTGGCTCCAGCGCGAGTAGACGTCCTTCGAGATCAGGGCGTACGGAAGCCAGAGCATGAAGGGGTGGTAGAAGTCCTCGTCACCCTCGAACGTCAACAGGGTCAGCCCCAGCGACAGGCACACGCCCTCCATCGGCACCGAGTCGAACACGGCCTGGACATTCCGGCCGATCACACTGCGATCCGCCGTGTCGGTGATGGGCGTCAAGGTCCGCATCACTTCCGGCAGGGCGCGCATCGGCGCCAGAGGCGGCGGCCTGACGCCTTGGCGGAACCAGAACCCGGGCTCGGCCCCCGCGGCCCCGGGTGACTGGGCGGCCGCGATGCCCATCGACATCGCCAGCGCGGCGACGAGGCACGTCAAGCTGTTTCGCATCGGATGGAGTCCGTTGGTTTGTGGACCATCGAAAAAAACAGGCCGCCTCGCGGCGGCCTGTGGATGGAACTACGCGTCGGACCTGCCTCAGAACGTGGTGCGCAGGCCCAGGCCGAAGGTGTTGCGGTCCTGCAGGTCGTCGGCGAAGCGGCCGTTGTAGCTCAGGTAGGCGGTGGTGCTGTCGCCAACCATGAACTGCAGGCCCACGTCGGCGCTGATCCAGTCCTTCGACGGCGTGAAGCCGCCGATGGTGAAGCGGCCCGGCATCGAGTTGGAGCCGGCGTTCACGCGGACCTGGTCGTCCTCGCCTTCCTCGTTGAAGGCCACGCGGGCGAACGGACGGATCGCGCGCTCGCTGTCGCCGAGGTTGCCCATCAGCTGGTAGCCGACGCGGGTAATCAGGGAATCGCGGTCGAACTCGCTGAAGTTCATCGAGGTGGCCGAACCGCTGCCTTCGGCGAAGCCGTCGACCGTCTGCTGCACCCACTGCGCGCCGATGAACGGACCGTGCTGCAGGCCGTCGGCCGAGCCGAACAGCCAGCCCAGGCCCAGCTCCGCGCCGAACTGGCTGGCGTTGGTGGTGCTGGTTTCCTCGCGCACGGTGGCGCCCATCTCGATGAAGCGCGAGATCTCGACGTCGGTGCTGCCGCCGCTGACGGCGCCGTGCACGTAGCCACCGCCGCCGAAGCGCAGCGCGCCGCCGATCGAGCCGATCACCGAGCGGCTCTCGAGCTCGGCGCTGGCGATGCCATTGTCGTGGTTGCCGAGCGTGATGCCCACGCCCCAGTACGCGTTCTCGCTGAGGCGATAATTGGCGCCCAGGGTCAGCGACAGCGCATCGGCGTCGCCGCCGAGGATGTTGGTGCTGGCGTTGTCCTCGTACTCATGCTGGCCGAAGTTCACGGTGGCGAAGCCGCGGACCGAACCGACCTCGCGGTTGAGCTGGAAGTCCGACATCAGCTCGTCGTTGATGGCGCGGCCGTGGTCGGCGGCAGCCTGCAGGCCACCTTCGCCGGCATACGACACCTGGATCGGCGCCGCGATGGTGGAGAGCACGACGTTGGCCAGGATGCGGTGCGCCGCACCGGTCGGGTGCACGCCGTCGGCGAACAGGAAGGTGTCGTTGGTGCCGGGCTGGTAGGTCGCCGGCGAGCCCGAACCCGCCGGGCCGCAGGCCACGGACGAGCCGGTGCAGGCGACGCCGGTGACGTTGGTGAAGCCGTAGAGACCCGGGTTGGCGACGATCTCGGAGATCAGGCCGAAGGTGTTGATGGCGATGATGCCGTCGCCGAGCGACGCCAGGCCGGTGTTGAGCGCCGAGTTGTAGACCACCGTGATCTGCGACACCGAAGCGGCAGTGCTCGGGCTGGCGCTGAACTGCGGCGTGGCGCCGAGATTGGGCAGGTTGTAGACCACGATGTAGCGCGCGCCGGCGCCCTGCAGGCGACCGATCTGCTGCACGTATGCGGTGGCCGCGGCGACCGTGTTGGCCTGCGCGGTGGCCGGGTTGCCCAGCGAGGCGAAGATGTCGTTGGCGCCGCCCCAGATGCTGTACAGCGCGTTCGGGTCTGCGCGGCCGCCGGTGGTGGCGAGGTACTGCGAGACCTGGGTCGGGATGTTCGGGACTGGGTTCAGGCAGGGGCCGGTGGCATTGACGCAGGAGCCACCCCAGGCGAAGTTCGGGCCGCCGGCGAGCGAGTTGGTGCCGGGCAAGCCGAAGTAGCGAGCGATGATTTCAGCCGCCACCGGATCCGGGTTGGTGGTGAAACTGTTGCCGGGCGGCAGGCCCGAGCTGGCGGCGATGTTGCCGGAATCGCTCAGGCTGTCGCCGAAGACGAAGAAGCCAGTGAAGTTCTGCGCCTGGGCGGCGCCGGCGCAACCGAGCGCGAGCGCAACGGCGCCGGCCAAACGATGGAAACGGGGCATGGGAAACTCCTGTCGGACTGTAGTTAAGTGCGTGACCACGCGCCCAGGGTCTCCTTAAAGGTGCCGCGCGGCGCATGCGCCGGCCGCACTCCCTCCCCTTGAGCCGCTGCCTCCGCCCCCGGTGGACCGGAGGCGTCGTCGCACCTTAATCCAAAGCCCGAATCCGTACCACTAGGTACAGTCCGGTCGTTTCCGTTCAGGGTCGGACGCGGGCACCGCGCAGGCGGGGCTGGCCGTCCTCGACCTCGGTCCAGGCCAGCCAGGCCTGGCCGTCGCGCAGCTGCAGGCGGGGGAAGCCGGTACCCCGGCCGCGGCCGGCGATATCGGCGACCTTCAGCCGGAAATGCTCGGCGTCGAGGGCGGGGCTGAACCGGGCCAGCCACAGCGACTGCCGGCCGCCCGTTTCCTGCGTCCAGCTCATCCAGACGCCGCCGGCATCGGCTGCCAGGTCCACGCGCCCCTGCTGGGCCTCGCCCACGGCGACTTCGCGCATGTCGCCGAAGCTGCCGCCGCCGTCGGTCGAGCGCGCCAGCCGCACCGAGGGCGCGGCGCCGGCGCCGGTGTACCAGGCCACCCAGGCCGCGTCGCCGCGCGCGGCGATGGCGGGACCGTTCACCGGGCAGGCCGGCATGAACCACTGGTCGGCGTGCACGGGCACCGGCGAGGTCCAGGCCTGGCCGTCGTGGCGGGCGACGCGGATGTCGCGGATCTCGCCCTCGGCGCGGTCGCGGTAGGCCAGCAGCACGCCGCGCGCGCCGACCGCGCTGTCGGTCTGGCAGCAGTCGCAAGTCATGGCGTCGATCTCGGCCTCGCCGCGCTTGCCGCCGTCGGCGCCGAAGCGCGCGCCGCGCAGGGTCATGGCGCCACCGTGGCCGTCGTGGCCGCCGCCATGGCTGCCGGCGCTGTGCCGGCCATCCAGCCAGGCGATGCCGACTTCGTCGTTTGCCTGCGGCCACAGGGTGGCGAAGCCGTGCTCGGTCGGGGTGCCGTCGTCGTGCACGGCGCCCAGCGCCCGCCAGGTCTGGCCGCCGTCGCGCGATACCTGCAGCCGCACGTCGTAGGCGTAGGTTGCCTCGCCGTTCTTGACCAGCGTGTGCGCCCACAGGCTGCCGTTGGGCAAGGCCTGCAGCGCGGGGAAGTCGGCCCAGTTGACGAACCAGTCGTCGCCTTCGGCGATCGTGCGCACCGACGACCAGGCCGACGGGCCGGTGCTGCGCGCGAACCGCAGGCGGTGGCCGCCGTCGGCGCGGCGCTCGATCCAGCTCAGCAGCAGGTCGCCGCCGGGCGCGACCGACAGGTTCGGCTGGGACGCGCCGGCCGGCGCGGGCAGCGACCAGGGCGACACGGAAACGGCCGCGGCGAAGCCGGGGATGAACACGAGTGCGAGCAGTATCTTCATGCCGGTAATCTAGTGAAGCCGGTGCGCGCTGTCACTTTTCCGCGGGCGGATCCGGGTCCTTCGGCGCGTGCAGCAGGTGCAGCGCGCGCAGCTGAGCGCTGAAATGGCGTGCCTCCCAGGCGAGCAGCCGCCAGCCCAGGTCCAGCAGGACCGCCAGCCCCAGCCCGCCGACCAAGCCGCCCAGCACCAGCGCATTGACCCGCGCACCCAGTTCGCCGACCCCGGCCCCGTAGCCGGTGAGTGCGATCAGCCACTGGCCCAGCGCATGCGTGCCCAGGTAGATCGGCCCGAGCGTGAGCGGGTTGGTGATCATCTGCAGCGCGATCATCACCGTGAGGTTGCCGCGCACCAGGATCGCCAGCGCCAGCCCGATCGCCACCTGCAGGCCATACACCGGCATCAGCGCCAGCACCGCGCCGACGTACAGCGAGGGCATCACCTGCGCGCGCTTGAACGACCACAGGTAGGGCCGCTTGCGCGCGGCTTCGGCGAACCACTTGATGATGGGATAGCGCGCGACGTTGGCGCGCCGCGGCAGCGGCCGCAGCCAGCGCCGCAGACGGCGACGGCGGGCCAGCCACTGCCGGTGCAGCGGGTGCGAGCGGACCGGCATCGCGGCTCAGGCCACGCGCTTGCCGCGGCGCTTGGCCAGGCAGACCAGCAGCAGCGAGATCGCCGCCGGGGTCATGCCGGGGATGCGCTGGGCTTGGCCGATGGTTTCCGGGCGCACCGAAGCCAGCTTGGCCTGCAGCTCGGCGGACAGGCCGGGGATGCCGGCGTAGTCGAAGTCTTCCGGCAGCTTCGTGTCTTCGTTGCGGCGGCTGCGCGCGATCTCGTCGTGCTGGCGCTCGAGGTAGCCGGCGTACTTCACGCCGATCTCCACCTGCTCGGCCACCGCGGCGTCGTCCACGGCGGGCGCCAGCGTGGGCAGCGCGGCGATCGCGGCGTAGTCCAGCTCCGGCCGCTTCATCAGGTCCAGCGCGGTGCACTCGCGGCTGAGCGTGACGCCGGTGGCCTCGGCCAGCTCGCGCGCCAGCGCCCCGCCGGGCGTGGCCCACACCGCCTGCAGCCGCGCGCGCTCGCGTTCGACCGCTTCGGCCTTGCGCGAGTACGCCGCCCAGCGCGCGTCATCGACCACGCCAAGCTCGCGCCCGACCGGCGTGAGCCGCGCGTCGGCGTTGTCCTCGCGCAGCTGCAGCCGGTACTCGGCGCGGCTGGTGAACATGCGGTAGGGCTCGGTGGTGCCGTGGGTCACCAGGTCGTCCACCAGCACCCCGAGGTAGGCCTGGTCGCGGCGCGGCGACCAGGCCTCGCGGCCCAGCACCTGGCGCGCGGCGTTTAGGCCGGCCAGCAGTCCCTGGGCCGCGGCCTCTTCATAGCCCGTGGTGCCGTTGATCTGGCCGGCGAAGAACAGCCCGTCCACCAGCTTGGTTTCCAGCGAGGCCTTCAGCCCGCGCGGATCGAAGTAGTCGTACTCGATGGCGTAACCCGGGCGCGTGATGTGCGCGTCCTCGAAGCCCTTGATCGAACGCACCAGCGCCACCTGAACTTCATACGGCAGCGAGGTGGAGATGCCGTTGGGATAAACCTCGTGCGTATCCAGGCCTTCGGGCTCGATGAACACCTGGTGCGAGGCCTTGTCGGCGAAGCGCACCACCTTGTCCTCGATGCTCGGGCAATAGCGCGGGCCCGCGCCCTCGATCACGCCGGCGTACATCGGCGACTGGTCCAGCCCGCCGCGGATGATCTCGTGCGTGCGCTCGCTGGTGTGCGTGATCCAGCAGCTGACCTGGCGCGGATGGTCGGCGGCGCTGCCCAGGAAGGAGAACACCGGCACCGGCGTGTCGCCCGGCTGCTCGGCCAGGCCGGTGTAGTCGATGCTGCGTCCGTCGATGCGCGGTGGCGTGCCGGTCTTGAGCCGGTCGATCGCGAACGGCCGCTCGCGCAGCCGCTGGGCCAGCGTCGTCGCGGGCGGGTCGCCGGCGCGGCCGCCGGGATAGTTCACCAGGCCGACGTGGATGCGGCCAGCGAGGAAGGTGCCGGCGGTCAGCACCACCGCACGGGCGTGGAAACGCAGGCCACTCTGGGTGATTACGCCGGTGACGCGGTCGCCTTCGATCAGCAGGTCGTCCACGGCCTGCTGGAACAGCGACAGGTTGGGCTGGTTCTCGACGATGCCGCGAATCGCCTGCCGGTACAGCACCCGGTCGGCCTGGGCGCGGGTGGCGCGCACGGCCGGCCCCTTGCTGGCGTTGAGGGTGCGCCACTGGATGCCGGCCAGGTCGGCGGCGCGCGCCATGGCGCCGCCCATCGCGTCGATCTCGCGCACCAAGTGGCCCTTGCCGATCCCGCCGATGGCGGGGTTGCAGCTCATCTGGCCGACGGTCTCGAGGCTGTGGGTCAGCAGCAGCGTGCGCGCGCCGCCGCGCGCCGAGGCCAGGGCGGCTTCGGTGCCGGCGTGTCCGCCGCCGATCACGATGACGTCGTAGCTGTGCATCCGGGTTTCCAAGGGACCGCGGGCCAGGCCGCGGGTGGGGCGCGGATTATCCCGCGCGCCGCGCCAACCTGCACACGACGGGGTTGGCACGCTTCATGCTTAATCTCAATGGCACCTGCCGCGGCCAACGCCGGGGGGCGTCGACCAGACTGAACAGGGGCTGGTCAGGCGCGCGACAGGGATGCCAGGGTCGGGAACTCCCGGGGGGGAGTTCCCGACCCTTTTTTTTTGCGGTTTTGAAAGAAGGACGCGATATCGCGGTCCTGGAAGAAAGTCGGCGCCCGGCGGGTCTTGGAACAGGGGGAATCCAGGGGACCTGGTGCCGGGCGCCGAACAGGCGATGCGGGGGCATTCGCGAGCGTCACGATGTGACGCTCCGGGTCAGTCAGCGGCCACAGGATGCGCCGGCCGATGGGTCGGTGCAACGTGATCCGGGCCCAAAAGCCTATTGTTCGTCGATGCGTCCTTCGTTTTGTGACGAACCTCTCGTTTCCGGAGGTGCCGGACGCTCCCGGGGCGGCGGCGGCGGGGCGGGACGCGGGGCCGGCTCGGGACGGCTGGCCGGCGGCGGGGCCGGACGATAGCTCTCGCGCGGGGCCATTCGCGGCTCGGGGCGCGGGGCCGGACGCATCTGCGGCATCTCGCGCGGTGCCGGGCGCATTTCCGGCGTCGGGCGGGGGCGCGGCGCATAAGCCGGCTCCTCGCAGATCGGAAGAGCG
>NZ_JALHQI010000049.1 GCF_022842045.1 Arenimonas sp.
GGCGCGCCGGCGGCGGCCAGCGCATGCGCCAGCGCCGCGGGGTCGCGCACCGCCAGCCCCTTCGACCACCGACGGCCCGAGGCCAGCACCAGGTCCGCGCCGCTGCCGGGCCAGGGCAGGCGCCACGTTCGCACGCGGGTGATCGAAGCCAGCGGCACGGCAATGCGTTGGTCACGCGCGTCCAGCACCAGGTCGCTGCCCTCGACGCTGGCCAGCGCGGTGAACCAGCGGCCCAGTGCCCACGCGGCCACCAGCGGCAGCGCCACGGCGTAGCCAAACAGCTGCAGCTGCTTCAGCGACTGCACCTGGAAGCCCATGCGCAGCCACATGTCGAGCACCAGCCACGCCAGGCCCAGCGCGGCACCGACGCGAAGCGCCGCCATCGCGGCGCGGGCGGCGGGCGGCAGCAGCATCACGCGGGCGGGCAAGGCGGGCGCGGCCTGGCGCTGGCGTGCCGCATGCCGCGCGGCGAAGGCCAGCGCGGCCAGTGCGGCGAGGAACCCCAGCGCCACGCGCCCCACCCAATCACCCCAGCGCACCATCAGCGTCGGCGTTGGGTCATGGGCGGGCAGTTCCGCGGTCAGCACGGCCTGGTCGCCCATGGCGGTGTTGGCCAGTACTTCGCCGGTGTCGTCGATCACGGCGCTGAGGCCATTCGTGGTCACGCGCACCTGCGGCAGCCGGGTCTCGATGCTGCGGAAGGCCGCCACCGAGAGATGCAGCCGCGCGCCCGCCGGGTAGTGGGTGAACCAGGAATCGTTCGACATGCCGACGATGGCCTGCGCGCCCAGCCGCGCGCCATCGATCGCCAGCCGGCCGCGCGTGTCGTCCAGGCAAATCAGCGGCAGCACGTTCACTTCGCGGCCGTCGGCGGTGCGCAGCGGCATCACGCGGACGCCGTCGCCGGGGCGCCAGCCGCCTGCCCAGGGCAGCAGGCGCCGCAGCCAGGCGTGGTCGAGCCAAGCCGGCACGTACTCAGTGAGCGGGAAGGGCGTGGCCTTGCGGTAGAAGCCCAACAGCCCGCGACCGGGCTCGAGGAAGGCGGCGGCGTTGTATTCGCCGGCCTCGTCCAGGTCGTAGGTGCCGAACACCAGCGGCACGCCGGCGGCGTCCACGAAGCCCTGGATCTCGCGGTCCAGCGCCGCGCCGTCTTCGCTGCGCGGATGCGCGAAGGTCGTCGGGTAAACCGTCTCCGACCACAGCAGCACGTCCGCGCCGTGGTCGCGCAGCGCCGACCAGGACAGTTCGTAGTGGGAATCGAGCACGCGGCGCACCACGCCGTAGGCGCCGATCTCCCGGCGCAGCTGCTCGTAGTTCGTGATGCTGGCCTGCACCATCGCCACCTTCAGGCGCGGCACGTCCGGGCCCGGCGCGGGCAGGGTGCCGAGGCGCCACTGGCCGTAGCCGGCCATCGCCGACAGCACCGCCAGTGCGGCGACCAGTGGCTTGCCGAATGCACGCATGCCTTCGCGGCGCCGGGTGATCGCCAGCGCGATCGCTTCGTTCACCAGCAGCATCAGCACGGTCAGCAGTGCGCCGCCGCCCAGGTCCGCCGCCTGCCGCAGCGTGGCCGAGGGATGCAGCCCGTGGCCCAGCGTGTCGCCCAGCAGCTTCGGCAGCGCCCACTCCACGCCCACCCACGCCGCCGCGCCGGCCAGCGCGCGCAGCACGGGGCCGTGGCGACGCCCGGCGAGGTGCCGAACCAGCGCGAACGCCACGATCTGCGGCTGCATCACGGGCGCCAGCACCAGCAGCACCGCGATGCCGACGCCTGAACCCAGGCCGGTGTAAGCGCCGATCGCCGCACCGAACCATACGAACACGGCCGCGACGAAAGCCAGGCTCATCAGCACGCCGCTGGCCAGGGCAGCACGCATGCTGCCGGCGCCGCCCGACGCGCCCGGCGCCAGGCCGGCGCCAGCCCCCATGCCGCGCGCGCCGGCACCGCGATCCATCGCCAGCAGCCACGGCACCA
Organism: Arenimonas sp.; assembly: GCF_022842045.1. GTDB lineage: Bacteria > Pseudomonadota > Gammaproteobacteria > Xanthomonadales > Xanthomonadaceae > Arenimonas. The sequence goes on from NZ_JALHQI010000049.1 coordinate 1,976, forward strand.
GCGCCACGAAGCCGAGCATCCCGGCCACGCCACCGCGCGCGTAAAGGCCCAGCAGCAGGGCGCTGAGCAGCACACCGGCGATGCCGCGCCAGCGCGGCGAAACCCGCGACACGAAATTCAATTCAGCGCGCTCCCCTCACGGCCTCAGCCGGCCGGCGGAATGCGCACCCGCCGGATCGGCAGGTCGGGCGGCGCCAGCTCGGGCGGGACCACGCGGTCGGCGGGCATCGTGATCGGCCGGCCATCGGCGTCGAACAGGGTGAAGTCGGGCGCGAACATCAGGATCGGCTCGATCGCCAAGCCTTCGTCGGTGAACTGGTGGTGGCGCACGTAGCCGTCGGGCAACGGGTAGTCCTCGGGCACGGCCAGGCCCTCGAGCGGCGGGCTGGTGCCGGGCGGATCGAAGGCGCCCAGGCCGGTGCGGATGCCCAGGTCGTGCAGGGCGCCGATCACGTCGGCGCCGGTCGGCTCGGGGTCGCCGGGCCGGAAATAGGTGGCCAGGTCGTTCGGATCGTCGGAGGGCAGCTCGGCCACTTCGGCCGGGGCGGCAACGGCGGGCCGCGAGGCCACGACGGGTGCAGGGCCGGACGCGGAAGGCGCCGCGATGGAAACCGCCGGAACCGGCGCTGTCGGTGCGGCAGGCGCCAGCAGCAGCCAGCCACCCACGAACACCGCCAGCACCGCCACCGCCACCGCCAGCCCGGGAAGCAGGAGCCGCGACGCGGCCCCTGCCTTCGCACTCACGCGCACGCCGTCGCCGTCCGGTCCGGACGGCGGGGCGGGCGGCTGGCGCGGTTGGGTCACGGCGCGGCCGGGTTGTAGACCGAGATCGCCCAGCCCATGCGCTCATGGCCGAGCTGGTTCCAGATCGGGCTGCGGCCGTTGGTGAAGCTGGTGTAGCGCGCCGCGCCGGTGCCGGTGGTGCCGCCCCAGAGGCCGGCGCTGACCGTGCCGCCGGTGTAGGTTGGGTGCACGTTGTCCGACTGGATGTAGTCGAAGCTGCTCGAGGACGACACGAAGTGCGTGTTGGCATCGCGGACGGTGCCGCGCAGGGTCACCGAGACGCGGTTGACGTAGCTGGCCTCGCTCTCGCCCGGCACGTAGCGCAGCGCCTCGGAATCGACCACGCCGTCGCCGTTGCTGTCGTAGTCCGCGCCCATGTACTGGGCGAAGCTGTCGGCGCACTGGAAGCCCTTCAGCCGCGCCTGGTCGCACATCGACCAGTTCATCTTCGCGATCGCCGGCAGGAAGCGGTCCTGCATGCTCACCGTCTGGCCGGTGCTGGCGTCGCGGCAGCTGCTCTGTACGTTGTCGGCCGCGTAGCCCGGGTAGTACAGGTTGGAGATGACCTTCAGGCGGGTGTTCGGGTGCGCGTTGGCGTTGATGAAGTCCATCGCCCGGCCCACGTACAGGCGGCAATTGGCCACCGCGGTGTCGAGCACCGCGTAGTTGCAGGTGCCGGACTGGCCCTTGAAGCTGGTGCGGGCCTGCAGGCCGTCGTTGCCGCACATCTCGAAGGTCACCACGCGGGTCGAGGCCGCCTGCATGTACGAACGCTCGTTGACGATCTTGCTGTTGTAGACGTCGCTGGCGATGGCGCCCGACTTGGTGCGGCGCACGCTCTCGATGTCGGCGTTCCAGCGCGCGGCCAGGTACTCGGCGTCCACGGTGGGCGCGGCGTACTTGGCGGCGTTGCTGACCGAGCCGTTGTAGCCGGCGTAGATGGAATCGCCGTAGGCGACGATGCGGTACTTGGCGGTGGTGCCGGAACGGTCGATGGTCCAGGACACGTTCTGGTTGAGCGTGTTCGCCAGGGCCGGGCCGCCAACGGCCAGCAGGACGGCCGCCGACAGGCACCGCATCGCGGTGCCGCGGTTGTGCATGTTCATCAATGTCTCCCCTTCGAGTGGTGTACGCCACGGACGCCGGACGGCGCCCGCCTTGTTCGACGAAACCTGACGCGATGGGGACGACCACTGGACACGGGTTCGTCCTTCCCCTTTCCACCGCCCGCCGGACGCTAGCGTACGGTCGGGGGGCAAGCAATGTGCGGTGCAGCACGTTTCCGGGCGGGGCCCGCGCCCCCCGGGGGGCGCCGGGGCGAGAAAGCACGGACTACCGGCTTGCATTGGCGACAGGTAGAGTCGGCGCATCGCGGCGTCGTTCAGGCTTTCGGGGGAAAGGCATGGGATTGGCGGGTTTGACCCTGCTGTTGGTCGAGGACCACGGCTTCCAGCGCCGGCTGGGCCTGCGCCTGCTGGCCGACCTGGGGCTGACCCGCCTGCACGAGGCCGCCGACGGCTTCCAGGCCCTGGACCTGCTGCGCGCCCTGCCCGACCCGCCCGACGTGGTGCTGGTGGACCTGGACATGCCCGGCATGGACGGCGTCGAGTTCATCGGCATCGTCGCCCAGGAGCGCCTGGCCCACTCCATCGCCGTGGTCAGCGCGATGGAGCCGGCCCTGCTGCACACCGTGCAGGTGATGGCCAAGGCTTCGGGACTGCGCGTGCTGGGCTGCATCGAGAAGCCGCTGACGCCGGGCAAGCTCACCACGGTGCTGTCGCTTTACGAGGCCGAGGTGATCGGCGGCCAGGTCGCGCTCGACATCGACGTGACGCTCGACCAGGCGCGCGAGGCGCTGGCGCGCGGCGAGATCGTCCCGTGGTTCCAGCCGCAGGCCGAATTCGGCAACGGCAAGATCGTCGGCGTGGAAGCGCTCGCCCGCTGGCGCCTGGCCGATGGCCGCATGGTGCCGCCGGCCGTGTTCGTGCCGGTGATGGAGGCAGGCGGCCTGATCGACGAGCTGACCAGCCTGATGCTGGTGCAGTCATGCGCCTGGTGGAAGCGCTGGCGGGCGCGCGGACTGGACCTGAAGGTCTCGGTCAACGTCTCGGCCCAGAATCTCACCGGCCCGGAGGTGGCCGACCGCTACGAGGCGGTGCTGCGCGAGCATGGCCTCAGCCCCGACCAGGTGGTGCTGGAAATCACCGAGAGCTCGGTGATGAGCGACACCGCGCGCGGCCTGGGCATGCTGGCGCGGCTGCGGCTCAAGGGCTTCGGCTTGAGCGTGGATGACTTCGGCACGGGCTATTCCTCGCTGTCGCAGCTCTCGCAGATCCCCTTCACCGAACTCAAGATCGACCGCGGCTTCGTCAGCGGCGCGCCTGGCCAGCCGCGCAAGCGCGCCATGATCGAAACCAGCCTCGACCTGGCCCGCAAGCTCGACCTGAGCGTGGTCGCCGAGGGCGTCGAGACCATCGAGGAGTGGCAGCTGCTGGCCCAGCTCGGCTGCGATTTCGCCCAGGGCTACCTGATCTCGGCGCCGGTGCCGGGCGAACAGCTCCCGGATGCCATCCAGCGCTGGCGCCAGACCCATCACTGACCCGGCGATGCCGCGCCCGGGCCAGAAGTTCGGCATCCGCATCCAGCTGCTGGGCCTGTTCGGCCTGCTCCTGCTCACCGGCGCCGGCGTGCTGGCCCTGGACGAATACGAGCGGCAGCAAAGCCAGCGCGCGCTGGAGTCGCTCAAGGACGAATCCCTGGCCGGCCTGCGCCGCATCAAGGCGGTGTCGGATGCCTACGGCCTGGACATCGTCGACACCACCTTCCGCGTCCGCAACGACCTGATCACCTGGGAGGAGGGCGTGCAGGTCGTCGACCACGCCCGCCTGCGCATCCGCGAGCACTGGGCCGCGCTGGAGCAGATGCCGCTCACGCCCGACCAGAAGAAGCTCTACGAGCAGATCACCCGCGCACGCACGCGCGCCGACACCGCCGCGCAGACGCTGCGCGGCATCCTCGAGCAGAAGGACATCGTCGCGCTGGCGCGCTTTGCCGACACCGAGCTTTATCCCGCCATCGACCCGGTCACCACGCGCATGAAGCACCTGAGCGACCTGGAGATGATCGAAGCGGAGCAGAAGGTGCGCGAGCAGGAGGCCCGGACCGTGCGCGCCGCCTGGCTGCGCACCCTGGCCAGCCTGTTCACCCTGGTGGTGGTGGCGCTGGTGGGCAGCAAGCTGGTGCGGAACGTCTACAAGGGCGTGGAAAGCCTCACCGCGCTGGCGCAGCAGATGCGCCGGCACGACTACCAGGCGATGCCGCGGTTCCATCCCGAGGGCGAGCTGGGCGAGGTGATGGACGTGTTCCTGGTGATGCGCGACGACGTGCGCAAGTTCGAGCACGAGCTCAACCAGCAGCTGCTGCGCAACGAGCAGGTGCGCGAGGCGCTGCAGGAACGCGAGGTGTTCCAGCGCTCGCTGTTCGCGGCGGCGCGGGTGGCGATCATCTCCTTCGACCTCGAGCTGCGGGTCACCACCTTCAATCCCCATGCCGAACGGCTGACCGGCTTCCGCGCCGAGGACTTCCTCGGCCAGCGCAGCATCGGCCGCCTGCTGCTGCCGGCCGAGGTCGGGAAGGTCACGGCCGAGCTGACCCAGGCCCTGGACCGGCCGATCGCGGCCGGCAATGGCCTGATACCGCTGCTGGTCGTGCAGGGCTCGCCGCCGCGGGAGTGGACCTTCGTGCGCAAGGACGGCAGCCACGTGCCGGTGCTGCTGGCCACCTCGGCCATGCGCGACGGCAGCGGCAAGATCGTCGGCTACATCGCGGTCGGCACCGACCTCACCCAGATCAAGCAGCTCGAGCAGCAGCTGCGCGCCAGCGAGGCGCGTTCGCGCGAGGCCAGCGAGGCCAAGTCCAGCTTCGTGGCGGCGATGAGCCACGAGATCCGCACGCCCATGATCGGCGTCACCGGCATGCTGGAAGTGCTCTCGCACAGCCCGCTCGACGACGACCAGCGCCGCACCATCCAGGTCATCCAGGAGTCCGCGCGTTCCTTGCTGCAGATCATCGGCGACATCCTCGATTTCTCGAAGGTCGAGGCCGGGCGGTTGGAGCTGTCGCCCATCACGGTGTCGCTGCCGGCACTGCTGCGCTCCACCGTGGCGAACTACAGCGGATCGGCCTCCAGCAAGGGCCTGGTGCTGACCTGCGAAGTGGACGACCGCATCGGGCCGGCGCACGTGGCCGACGGCCTTCGGCTGCGCCAGGTGCTGGGCAACTTCCTGTCCAATGCCATCAAGTTCACCGAGTCGGGCATGGTCGAGGCCGCGCTGGAGTGGAAGGGCCGCGCCGGCGATGGCGACCGGGTGTGCTTCCGCATCACCGACACCGGCATCGGCGTCACGCCCGAACAGCAGGCGCGGCTGTTCCAGCCGTTCTCGCAGGCGGAAGGCAGCACCACGCGGCGCTTCGGCGGCACCGGGCTGGGCCTGGTCATTTCGCGTCGCTTGGCCGAGCTGATGCAGGGCGAGGTCAGCATGGACAGCACGCCGGGCGCGGGCACCACGCTGCGGCTCGAGATCACGCTGCCGCGCGGCCGGGTCGAGGACCTCGAGCCCGAGACCGTGCCCGAGGCGGACAAGGGCTTCCTGGCGCGGCCGCTGCCGTCGGTCGCCCAGGCGCTGGCCGAGCGCAGCCTGGTGCTGATCGTTGACGACCACCCCACCAACCGCCTGGTGGTGGCGCGCCAGCTGGCGCTGGCCGGCTACGCCAGCGAATCGGCCGAGGACGGCGTCAAGGGCCTGGCGGCCTGGCGCACCGGCCGCTACGCGCTGGTGCTGTCCGACGTGCACATGCCCGAGATGGACGGCTATGAAATGGCGCGCGCCCTGCGCGCGGAGGAAATGCGCGACGGCAAGCCGCGCACCCCGCTGATCGCGCTCACCGCCGCCGCCCTCAAGGGCGAGGCCGAGCGCTGCCTGGCGGCGGGCATGGACGAGTTCCTGGCCAAGCCCGTCAGCATTCCCGAGCTGGTGGCCTGCCTGCGCCGCTGGATGCCGCACACCGAGCCGCTGGCGGGCGAGGTGATGCCGTCCCCGCTGCCGCAGGCGCACGGCGACCCGACGCCGCTGGACGGTTCGGTGCTGGACATGATCACCGGCGGCAATCCGAACGAAGCCCGCGCGGTGATGGCCGATTTCCTGGAGGCCACGGCGTCCGACCTGCAGGGACTCGCCGCCGCGCGTGCGGCCGGCGACCTGGAGCGGCTGGCGCGCCAGGCGCACAAGATCAAGGGCGCCGCGCGCCTGGTGGGCGCGCATCCGCTGGCCGAAGCGGCATCGGCCGCCGAGGCTGCGGCCAAGTCAGCCGACTGGGCGCAGGTGCTGCCGCACTGCGCGGACGTCGAGACCGCGGTCCAGCGGCTCAAGCGCCACGTCGCCGACCGCTGGGGCTGAGGGCCTCAGTAGCCCGCGGCCTGGCCGTCCTTGCGGCTCTCGCTGGCGCCGACGTACACCCCATTGTCGTGGTCGCGCATGATCGCCTGGTAGCCGCCGTAGGGGCCGTCGGCGAACTCGATGGTGTGGCCCTTGCGCATCAGCGCACGGATCACTTCGTAGTCGAAGCCGGTTTCGAGGTTCAGCACGCCGCCGTCGGTCATTGCCACGTTCTGGCCGGCCGGCTCGGTGCTGCCGTCGTGCTGGATGCGCGGCGCGTCGCCGGCTTCCTGCAGGTTCATGCCGAAATCCACCAGGTTCATGATGATCTGCGCGTGGCCCTGCGGCTGCATCGCGCCGCCCATCAGGCCGAAGCTGATCCACGGCTTGCCGTCCTTGGTCGCGAAGGCCGGGATGATGGTGTGGAACGGGCGCTTGCCCGGCGCGAACGAATTCGGGTGGCCGGCCTTGAGCACGAACTGTTCGCCGCGGTCCTGGAAGATGAAGCCCAGCCCGGGCGGCGCCATGCCGCTGCCCATGCCGCGGTAGTTCGACTGGATCAGCGAGACCATCATGCCGTCCTTGTCGGCGGTGGTGAGGTAGATGGTGTCGCCCTGCTGCAGCGCGCCGGCGTCCACCGCGCGCGCGGCGCGGTCGGGGTTGATCAGCTTGCGGCGCTCGGCGGCGTAGTCCTCGGAAATCAGGCGCGCGGTCAGCGCCGCGGCGGCCTGGGCCTGGGTCTGGCCGCGGGCCGGCGCCGGGAAGAAGGCCGGGTCGGCGTACCAGCGCGCGCGGTCGGCAAAGGCCAGTTTCTTGGCTTCGGTGAACAGGTGGATGTGCTCGGCGCTGCCGAACGGGATCTTCGAGAAGTCGTAGCCCTCGAGGATGTTGAGGATCTGCAGCGCGGCGATGCCCTGGCCGTTGGGCGGGATCTCCCACACGTCCACGCCGCGGTAATTGGTGCTGACCGGCTCGACCCATTCACCGGTGTGCGCGGCCATGTCCTCGTAGCCCAGGAAGCCGCCGTTGGCCTTGAAGTAGTCGCCGATGGTGCGGGCGATGTCGCCCTTGTAGAAGGCGTCGCGGCCTTCGCGGCCGATCGTCTCGAGCGTGTTGGCGAGGTTGGGGTTGCGCCACATCTCGTTCTTGCGCGGCGCGCGCCCGTCCACCGTGAACTGCTCGGTGAAGCCCGGCCACTTCGACAGCACCGGCACGCTGCGGTTCCAGTAGTAGGCGATGGTCTCGTGCACCGGGTGGCCCTTGCGGGCGTAGTCCACGGTGGGCTGCAGGACATCGGCCATCGGCAGCTTGCCGAAGCGGCCGTGCAGCGCGAACCAGCCGTCCACGGCGCCCGGCACCGTGACCGGCAGCGGGCCGTGCGGCGGGATGGCGGTGTAGCCCTTGTCCTGGAACCACTTCAGGCTCAGCGACTTCGGCGAGCGGCCGGAGCCGTTGTAGCCGTGCAGCTTCGCGGTCTTGGGGTCCCAGACGATGGCGAAGAAATCGCCGCCGATGCCGTTGCCGGTCGGCTCCATCAGGCCCAGCGCGGCGTTGGCGGCGATCGCCGCATCCACCGCGCTGCCGCCGCGGCGCATCACGTCCAGCGCGATCTGCGTGGCCAGCGGGTGCGAAGTGGCGGCCATGGCCTCGGGCGCGATGACTTCGGAGCGGGTGGCGAAGGCGTGGCCGGTGATCCGGTCCGCGCCCTGGCTGGCGGGGGTGGCCAGGACCGCGCCGAGGGCGGCGGTCAGCAACAGGCAGGTGGGCAGTACTTTCATCAGTGGGCTCCGGGCGGCGACTGGGGGAAGATAGCGCAACCCCCACCCCGCGAAAGCGAAGGAACCGTGATGCGTGCCTCCGTCCTGTTGATCTCCTGCGTGCTGGCCGTCGCCGGCTGCAGCCGCGAGCCGGCCGCGCCCGAAGCGCCCGCCGCCGTCCAGGCCGATCCGGCCGCGGTCGCCGCCGAGCTCGACGCCCTGCTGGCCGAATGGCACGAGTCCGAACTCAAGGCCAACCCGATCTTCGCCACCGCGCTGGGCGACCTGCGCTACAACGACCAGCTGCCGGACCTGTTCTCGGCGGAATACCGCGCCGAACAGGAAGCCCGCGAGCGTGATTTCCTCGCCCGCGTGCAGGCCCTGGACCGCAACGCGCTCAGCGGCCAGCACCGCCTGAGCTACGACATCTTCATCGCCGACCGCGAGTCCTCGCTGGCCGGCAACCGCTTCCCCGGCTGGATGCTGCCGGTGAACCAGTTCGGCAACTACGGCAGCTTCGTCGCCCAGCTCGGTTCGGGCCAGAGCCTGCAGCCGTTCAAGGAGGTCAAGCACTACGACGACTTCCTGGCCCGCATCGCCCGCTTCCCGGTGCTCAACGACACCGCCATCGCCAACCTGCGCGAAGGCATCGCCGCCGGCGTGGTGCAGCCGGTGCCGGTGGTCGAGAAGTCGATCCCGCAGTTCGGCGCGCACGTGGTCGACGACGTCGAGCAGAGCGTGTTCTGGGGACCGATCGAGAACATGCCGGCCGAGTTCCCGGCCGCCGAGCGCGAACGCCTGACCGCCGCCTACCGCGACGCCATCGCCAACACCCTGGTGCCGGCCTACGCCAAGATGCGCGACTTCCTGCGCGACGAATACCTGCCCAAGGCGCGCGAAGGCGTCGGCCAGATGCACCTGCCGGACGGCAAGGCCTGGTACGCGCACAACGTGAAGGTAAACACCACCACCGACCTGACGCCGGAAGAGATCCACCAGTTCGGCCTCGAGGAAGTCGCGCGGATCCTGGCCGAGATGAACGCGGTGCGCGAGCAGGTCGGCTTCCAGGGCGACCTGCCGGCGTTCTTCGAGCACCTGGGCACGGACGACCAGTTCTACTTCAAGACCGAGGAAGAGGCGCTGCAGGCCTATCGCGACGTCCAGAAGAAGATCAACCCGCGCCTGGAACAGCTGTTCGACATCTTCCCCAAGGCCGACTATGAAGTCCGCCCGGTCGAGGCCTTCCGCGCCGCGTCCGAGGCCGGCGCGTCCTACCAGGCGCCGTCGCCGGACGGCGCGCGCCCGGGCGTGTTCTACCTCAACACCCACAACCTGCGCGCGCAGCCGAACTTCCTGGTCGAGACGCTGTCGATCCACGAGGCCTCGCCGGGCCACCACTTCCAGATTTCGATCCAGCAGGAAGTCGAGTCGCTGCCGGCTTTCCGCCGTTTCGGTGGCTACACCGCCTATGCCGAGGGCTGGGCGCTGTACGCCGAGTCGCTGGGCAAGGAAATGGGCCTCTTCACCGACCCCTACCAGTGGTACGGCCGCCTGAGCGACGAGCAGCTGCGCGCGATGCGCCTGGTGGTGGACACCGGCCTTCACTACTACGGCTGGGACCGGCAGCAGGCGATCGACTACATGCTCGCCAATTCCTCGATGGCCGAGTCCGACGTCATCGCCGAGGTCGAGCGCTACATCGTGATCCCGGGCCAGGCCCTGGCCTACAAGGTCGGCCAGCGCGTGATCCGCGAGCTGCGCGAGGAAGCCGAGGCCGAGCTGGGCGACAAGTTCGACGTCCGCGCCTTCCATCGCCAGGTGCTAGTGGACGGCGCGCTGCCGATGGGCGTGCTGCAGACCAAGATCCGCGAATGGATCGCGGCCGAGAAGGCGAAGCAGGCCTGATCGATGGCGTTCGACGCCTTCGCGCTGATCCTGTCGATGCTGGCGCTGGGACTGCTGTTCCAGCGCCTTCGGCTGTTTCCCGACAACGCGGCGGAAGTGCTCAACAAGATGGTGCTGTACGTCTGCCTGCCGGCCTCGGTGCTGATCTATGCGCCGCGGCTCGAGCTCGGGCCGCAGGTGCTTGCGGTGGCGGCGGTGCCTTGGCTTCTCCTGGTCGCGACGGTGGTGCTGGTCACCGGCGTCACGCGCGTGCTGAAGCTGCGTCCGGACGAACATGCCGTGCTGCTGCTGTGCGTCGCGCTGGGCAACACCAGCTTCCTCGGCTACCCGCTGGTGCGCGCACTGCTGGGCGAGGGCGCGCTGCCGTACGCAGTGATCTACGACCAGTTCGGCGCCTTCCTGATCCTGTCCACCTTCGGGCTCTACGTGCTCGCGCGCTACGGCGGCGACGCGAAGCCGACGGCCGGGATGATCGGCCGGCGCATCGTGACCTTTCCGCCCTTCCTCGCGCTCGTCGTGGGCCTGACCGTGATGCCCGAAGCGCCCCCGGCCTGGATTGCGGGCGGCCTGCAGCGCCTGGCCGACGCCCTGCTGCCGCTGGTGGTGCTAGCGATCGGGCTGAGCCTGAAGCTGGCGTTGCCGCGCGATGAGCTCAGGCCGCTCGCCGCCGGCCTGGCGCTGAAGCTGGCGGTAATGCCGCTGCTCGCGCTCGGCATCGCCCGGGCGTTCGGCATGACCGGCGGGACGCACGACGCCGTGGTGCTGGAGTCGGCGATGCCACCGATGATCACCGCCGCCGCGCTGGCGATATCGCACCGGTTGGCCCCCGGCCTCGCGGCCGCGATGGTCGGCTATGGCATCCTGCTCTCGTTGGCCACGCTCCCCGCCTGGACCTGGCTCCTCCAACGCCTCCTGTAGGAGGGACTTCAGTCCCGATGCGCTTCGGCGAGAATCATCGGGAATGAAGTCCCTCCCTCACTGCGCCTCTCCCGGTCCTTGAAATGAGCGAGCCAAATCCAAACCCCGGCGTCCGCTTCCCGCCGCCGCTGATCTTCCTGATCGGCCTCGGCGCCGGCCTGGCGCTGGACCGCTGGCTGTTCGAGTGGCTGCTGGTCAGTCCGTCCCGGGCGTGGTGGCTCGACCTGCATGCGGCGGGCTTTGGCCTCGTGGCGATCTGGCTGATCGGCAGCGCGCTGGGCGGGTTCCGGCGCAAGGGCACCGATCCGAGGCCGTGGCGGGAAGACAGCGCGCTGGTGGTCGAAGGCATCTACCGGCACACGCGCAACCCGATGTACGTGGGCATGGCGATGGCCTACGTCGCGATCACGCTCGTGCTCAACACCCTGTGGCCGCTGCTGACGCTGGGACCGGTGGTGTTCGTGATTCACCACTACGTCATCGGTCGCGAGGAGGCCTACCTGCACCAGCGCTTCGGCGCCGACTACGCCGACTACTGCGCAAAAGTCCGCCGCTGGATCTGACCGCCCCTTGCAGGAGGGCCTGAAGGCCCTCCTGCAAGGGGCGGGTGCGATCAGTCGGCGGGGACGGTGCGGGAGCGGGCCCACTCGCGCAGCGCGTTGACCTGCTCGGCCATCAGCACGCTCAGCGGGCGGGTGTTGCGCACTTCCTCGAGCACGCGGGCTTCGTCCACCGGGGCCTGCGCGGCGTGGGCGGCGTAGAGCGCGCTGACCACGGCCTGCTCGATCTCGGCGCCGGAGAAGCCATTCGCCGCCTCGGCCAGCGCGTCCAGCGAGAAACCTTCCCAGTCCACTTCACGCTTGGCCAGGTGGATGCGGAAGATCTCGGCACGGGCGCCGTGGTCGGGCAGGTCGACGAAGAAGATCTCGTCGAAGCGGCCCTTGCGCAGCAGCTCGGGCGGCAGGTCGTTGACCGCGTTGGCGGTGGCGACCAGGAACACCTTCGACTTGCGCTCGGCCATCCAGGTCAGGAAGTAGCCCAGCACGCGCCGCGACACGCCGCCGTCGTCGCTGCCGCCGGCACTGGCCAGGCCCTTCTCCAGCTCGTCGATCCACAGCACGCAGGGCGAGATCTGTTCGGCCGAGGCCAGCGCGTCGCGCAGGTTCTTCTCGGTTTCGCCGTGGTACTTGTTGTACAGCGTGCCGAAATCCAGCCGCACCAGCGGCACGTTGAAGCCGCCCGCCACCGCCTTGGCCGCCAGCGACTTGCCGCAGCCCTGCACGCCCAGCAGCAGGATGCCCTTGGGCGGGTCCAGGCCGACCGGCAGCGCGGCGTCGCCGGTGAAGGCGGCGCGGCGCTGGCCGACCCAGGCCTTCAGGCGCGCCAGGCCGGCCACGTCGCTGAAGCGCGCGGTGTCGTATTCGAAATGCAGGTTGCCGGACTTGTTGAGCAGCTCGAACTTGAGCTTGGCCAGTTCGGGCAGGTCGTCGGCGCAGATCACGCCATCGCGGAAGATCAGGTGCCGCGCCAGCCGGCGGGCATCCACCAGCGACAGCCCGCGCAGGTTGCGCACGATCATCGCCAGGGCGTCCTTGTCCACCTCGACGCGCTTGCCGCCGTGCTCGCGCATGTACAGCGCGGCCTCGTCCTGCACCAGCTTCAGCAGCGCGTTCTCGTTCGGCAGCTTCAGCGAGAACCGCACGGCCAGGTGTTCGAGGTCCGGCGGCAGCTCGATCTTCGCGCCCACCAGCACGATGCTGTGGTCCTTGCAGTCGCGGCGGTCGATCATCTCGCGCAGCATGCGCTGCGTCGTCGCATAGCCCAGGTAAGGATGGAAATCGAGCAGCAGGTGGATGCCGCGCTGGTCCATCGCGCGGATGGTGCGCAGGGTGGTGGTGGCATCGGGCGGCGCGATCGGCGCGTCCTCGCCGTCGAGGTCGATGCGGCGCAGGCCTTCGGTGATCGACCAGCGGTACAGCGGCCGCCACACGTTCATGAGCAAGTGCCGGAACAGGTCCACCACCCGGCCTTCGTCGGGCGTCTCGATCACGATCAGCGCCGTGTTGGCGCGGACCAGGGAAGTGAGGTCCTGCAGCTCGCTCATCGGGGGTCCTTCCGTTGAAGGGCGTGATGATACCGGCTGCGCTGCGCTCAGCCCACGTCTATCTCGGGCCCGGGCCGGCGCCACTTCAGCAGTGCCGCCGCCATTCCAGGCAGGCGTCCCCTTCGCGGCCTGACCAGATCGGGCGGTCGCCCGGCGTGACTTGGCGCGCCGGCTTCTGGCAAGGTGCGAGTCCGGCGGGCTGGCCGACCCGGGCGTGTTGCCCGTCGCGGTCGCGCAGGCCGCCTCCACCCAACTCCGACACTGGATCGACATGCCCGCGAGAACGCCGTTCACCAGCCAGTCCGCCGCGTTGATCATTGCCCTCCTCGCGGCCATGCATTCGATTGTCGCGCTGGATCTTTTCTTCAACTTTCTCCCGGCGACCAACGAGTTCGTGGCCATGTGGGGCATGGCCCTTTGGGCGAAGATCCTTTGGGCCGTCATGTGCCTGGTCGGCGCGGGGGCCGCTTTCCTGCTCTATCGGCGCGCCTGGCTGGGTCTTATCGGGGCCCTGGTCTTCTGCGCCTGCCTCTACGTCGCAAGCATCGAGCTTTGGGGCGGGGTGAAGGGCGGCTTCTGGCTGGCTGTCGTGGCAACAGCGCTGGCCGCGATGGGCGCGGCCCGCTCCCGATCGGCCCGCCCGGCGCCCCTTGGGGACGTGCCTGCGCGGCTTGCCAAGGTTCCTCCGGCATTCCTTTGTTTCCCGTGCCTGTTCTCGTCGGCGTTCACCGCGATGATCTGCCTGAACTGCCTCGTTTACCTCGGCGCCAAGCTGATCCTGGGCGCGTCGTGGGAACGCAGCGATGTGATCGTCGCCGTGTTTGGCGTGGCGATGGCTCTGCTGGCCGTGCACTTCTTCCAGCGCTTCCGCCAACTGCGAAACACGCCCCGGGCCTGAAAATCGTCCCCGCGGGCCGTCCTGTTCAGGCCTGCGGGTTCCGCGCGGGCAGACATTGCCGCTGGTCTAGGCGGGCCGCCCCGCGCTGGCCAGAAGTCTCCGTGCGATCGCCACGCCGGCCTCGCGGCCGTCGTGCACCGCAGTCACCACCAGGTCGGCGCCGCGCACGTTGTCGCCGCCGGCGAAGAGCTTGGGATGCGAGGTCGCGCCGGTGGCGTCGGTCACCACCCGACCCTCCGGCGTCAGCGCCAGCCCGAAGTCCGCCCACCACGCCGCCGGGCTGGCGCGGAAGCCGAAGGCCAGGATCACCACGTCGGCGGGCAGCACCGCCTCGCTGCCGGGCACGTGTTCGGCGGGCTGGCCGCGGCCGCCGCTGGCGCGGGTCTCGACCACGCGCACGCCACTCACCTGCTGGCCGCCGTCCACGCGCAGGCCCGCTTCGATCGCCAAGGGCTGGCGGTTGAACAGGAAACGCACGCCTTCCTCGCGCGCGTTCTTCACCTCGCGGCGGGAGCCGGGCATGTCGGCTTCGCCGCGTCGGTAGGCACAGCTGACCTCCGCGGCGCCCAGCCGGATCGCCGAACGCACGCAGTCCATCGCGGTGTCGCCGCCGCCGAGCAACAGCACGCGCTTGCCGCCCAGTTCCAACGCGGGGTCTTCCGGCGACGGCATCCCGAGCTGCCTGCGCGCGTTGCCCACCAGGAACGGCAGGGCCGGCAACACGCCGGGCAGGTCCTGGCCGGGCAGGCGGCCGTCCACCGCGGTGTAGGCGCCGGTGCCCAGGAACACGGCGTCGAAGTCGCGCACCAGTTCGGCGCCTTTGGCCGCATCCACGTCCACGCCCAGGTGGAAGCGCACGCCCATCGCCTCGAGCACGCCGCGCCGCGTGGCAACCACGTGCTTTTCCAGCTTGAAGGCCGGGATGCCGAAACTCAGCAGCCCGCCGATCTCCGGATAGCGGTCGAACACATGCGCCTCGATGCCCGCGCGCGCCAGGCGGTCCGCGCAGGCCAGGCCGGCGGGACCGGCGCCGATGATGGCGACGCGCCGGCCGCTGGGCTTCACCGCGGACAGGTCGGGCCGCCAGCCTAGCCGGAACGCCTCGTCCACGATGTACTTCTCGATCGACCCGATCGTGACCGCCTCGAAGCCGGTGTTGAGCGTGCAGTCGCCCTCGCACAGCCGGTCCTGCGGACAGACCCGGCCGCAGATCTCCGGCAGCGGGTTGGTCGAGTGCGCCAGCTCCGCCGCCTCGAACAGCCGCCCCTCGCGCACCAGCGCCAGCCAGTCCGGGATCGGGTTGTGCACGGGGCACTTCCACTCGCAGTAGGGATTGCCGCAGTCCAGGCAGCGCGCGCTCTGGTCGGCCGCCTCGGGCGCTGCGAACTGGCCGTAGATCTCCTGCCAGCCCAGCACGCGCGTATTCGCCGGCAACTCGCGGGGCATTTTCCGCGGCAGCTCGAGGAACTGGAACGGCTTGGCCTTCATGCCGCGTTCCTCAGCGTTTCGGCCAGCTGTTCCAGCGAGGCGGCCTTCGGCTTCACCAGCCAGAAGCGCCCGGCCACGTCGCGGAAGTCCTCCAGCAGGCCTTCGGCCAGCACGCTGCCGGTGTGCTCGACGTGCGCCCGCAGCAGGCCGCGAAGGTGGTGGCGGTGGTGCTCCATGCCTTCGGGCGTGATCCGCAGCACGTCGATGAGTTCGTGGTTGTAGCGGTCGACGAAGTCGCGCTCCATGTCGAGCACGTAGGCCAGGCCGCCGGTCAGGCCGGCGCCGAAGTTCAGGCCGGTGCGGCCCAGCACCACCACCACGCCGCCGGTCATGTACTCGCAGCCGTGGTCGCCGATGCCTTCCACCACCGCCTGCGCGCCGGAGTTGCGCACCGCGAAGCGCTCGCCCGCGATGCCCGCGGCGTACAGCTCGCCGCCGGTTGCGCCGTATAGGCAGGTGTTGCCCATGATTGGTGCCTGCGCGGCCACGAAGCGCGACGCGGCGGGCGGCCGCAGCACGAGGCGCCCGCCCGCCATGCCCTTGCCGACGTAGTCATTGGCATCGCCGGTGAGGTGCAGGTGCAGCCCGCCCGCGTTCCACGCGCCGAAACTCTGGCCGGCGTGCCCGCGCAAGTGCACGGCCAGCGGCGCCTCGGCCATGCCGGCGTCGCCGTGCACGCGCGCGATCTCGCCCGAGATGCGCGCGCCGATGCTGCGGTCGGCATTGCCGACGTCGAAGTGGAACTCGCCGCCCGCGCCGGCGTGGATGGCGGCGCGCATCTCGTCGAGCATGCGTTCGGCCAACCGGCCGGTGTCGCGTGGCGGGTTGCGGGCTTCGGTGCAATGGCGCGCGGCGTCGCCGCGTCCGTCCGCGGCCGCGAGGATCGGCGACAGGTCGAGCTTGCGCTGGCGCGCGGTGATGCCCTCGGCCTGCACCAGCAGGTCGGTGCGGCCGATCAGGTCTTCCAGCCGCGCCACGCCGAGCGTCGCCAGCCAGCGGCGCACGTCCTCGGCGACGAAGCGGAAGAAATTCATCGCCATCTCGGGCAGGCCGGTGAAGTGGTTCGCGCGCAGCCGCGGGTCCTGGGTGGCCACGCCGGTGGCGCAGTTGTTGAGATGGCAGATGCGCAGGTACTTGCAGCCCAGCGCCACCATCGGCGCGGTGCCAAAGCCGAAACTCTCGGCGCCCAGGATTGCCGCCTTCACCACGTCCAGGCCGGTCTTCAGGCCGCCGTCGGCCTGCAGCCGCACGCGGTGGCGCAGGTCGTTCATGCGCAGCGTTTGCTGCACTTCGGCCAGGCCCAGCTCCCAGGGCGTGCCGGCGTGGTGGATGGACGAGATCGGCGAAGCGCCGGTGCCGCCGTCGTGGCCCGAGATCGTCACCAGGTCGGCGTAGGCCTTCACCACGCCGGCCGCGATGGTGCCCACGCCGGCGTGCGAGACCAGCTTCACCGACACCAGCGCGGTCGGATTCACTTCCTTGAGGTCGAAGACCAGCTGGGCCAGGTCTTCGATGGAATAGATGTCGTGGTGCGGCGGCGGCGAGATCAGGCCGATGCCGGGGCGCGCGTGGCGCAGGCGCGCGATCATCGCGTTGACCTTGTGGCCGGGCAGCTGGCCACCCTCGCCGGGCTTGGCGCCCTGGGCGATCTTGATCTGCAGCACCTCGGCATTGACCAGATACTCGGGCGTGACGCCGAAACGGCCGGAGGCGACCTGCTTGATCTTGCTGCGCTTCTCGGTGCCGTGGCGGGCCGGGTCTTCGCCGCCCTCGCCGGAGTTGCTGCGGCCGCCCAGGCGGTTCATCGCGATCGCCAGCGCCTCGTGCGCTTCGGGCGACAGCGCGCCCAGCGACATGCCGGCGGAATCGAAGCGGGCCAGGATGGCTTCGGCGGGCTCGACGTCCTCCAGCGGAATCGGCGCGATGCCGGCCCGCGGCACCAGCAGGTCGCGCAGCGCCGAGGGCGGGCGGCTGTCCACGTGGTCGGCGTAGGCGAAGTAGTCCGCCGGATCACCGCTGCGCACCGCGCGCTGCAGCCCGGCGATCACGTCCGGGTTGTACATGTGGTACTCGCCGCCGACCACCAGCTTGTGGCGGCCGCCCGGGGAAATGTCGGTGGTGTCGGTCCAGGCTTCCGCGGCCAGCGCGCGCGCCTCGGCCTCCAGCTCGGCGAAGCCGGCACCCTGCAGCCGGCTCACCATGCCCGGGAAGCAGCGCGCGACCACCTCGTCCGCCAGCCCGACGATCTCGAACAGCTGCGCGCCGCGGTAGCTGGCCACGGTGCTGATGCCCATCTTCGAGAGGATCTTCAGCAGGCCCTTCTTGATGCCGCGCCGGTAGCTGCGGCCGAGCTCGGCGGGCTCGTTGCCGAGCTTGCCGTCCACCACGCCCGCACGGCCGAGCGCCGACAGCGTCTGGTAGGCGAGGTAGGGATAGACCGCCGTGGCGCCGACGCCGATCAGGCAGGCCATTTGGTGCGCGTCGCGGGCGCTGCCGGTTTCGACGACGAGGTTGGCGCGGCAGCGCAGGCCGGCCGCCGAAAGGTGGTGGTGCACCGCGCCGGTGGCCAGCAGCGCCGGCACGGCGGCCGCGCCTTCGCGCGGGTAGCGGTCGCTGAGCAGCACGAGCACCGCGCCCTTGCGCACCGCCGCCTCGGCTTCGGCGCACAGCCGGTCCAGCGCGGCTGCCAGCGGCTCCGACGCGTCGAAGCACAGATGCAGCAGCGCGTGCGCGTCCGCGAACTGCTCCAGCGCCAGCAGCTGCCGCAGCTTGCGCTGCGACAGGATCGGCGAGTTCAGCATCACCTGCACCGCGTTCGCGGGGCTGTCTTCGAACACATTGCCTTCGGGGCCGAGCTGGGTCGCCAGCGACATCACCAGCTGCTCGCGCAGCGGATCGATCGGCGGGTTGGTCACCTGCGCGAAGGCCTGGCGGAAATAGTCGTACACCGGCCGGATCTGTCGCGACATCACCGCCACCGGCGTGTCGTCGCCCATCGAACCCGTAGCTTCCTGTTCGGTCTCGGCCAGCACGCGCAGCTCGGCCTCGCGCTCTTCCCGCGTGAGCTGGAACAGTTTCTGGAAGCGGCGCAGCGTCGGCGCGTCGAAGGGCTCGGCCGCCAGCGAAGGATCGACCAGGCTGGTGCTCAGGTAGGTCACGCCCTGCTTCAGCCAGGCCTTGTACGGCGCGCGCGCCTTGTTGATGTCGTCGATGGCGTGGGTGTCGAGCAGCTTGCCGCGCTGCAGGTCCACGGCCAGCATTTCGCCCGGGCCGAGCTTGCCCTTGGCCACCACGTCGGCGTCGGCGACGTCGTAGACGCCGGTTTCCGAGGCGACCACCAGCGTGCGGTCGGCGGTGAGCAGCCAGCGCGCCGGGCGCAGGCCGTTGCGGTCGAGCGTGCAGGCGGCATACCGCGCATCGCACATCACGATGCCGGCCGGGCCGTCCCAGGGGTCGAGCGACAGGCCGTAGTACTCGTAGAACGCGGCGAGGTCCGGGTCCTTGTACTCGAGCGACGCCGTGGCCGGCGGCACCAGGATGCGGATCGCCTGCAGCAGGTCCATGCCGCCGGCCAGCAGCAGCTCCAGCAGGTTGTCCAGGCTCTGCGAATCCGAGCCGTCCTCGCTCACCAGCGGCTGCAGCGCGGGCAGGTCCAGGTGCGGCGACACCCAGTGCGCGGCGCGGGCGCGGGCCCAGGCGCGGTTGCCCTCGATGGTGTTGATCTCGCCGTTGTGCGCCAGCAGCCGGAACGGCTGCGCCAGCTTCCAGGCGGGCGCGGTGTTGGTGGAGAAACGCTGGTGGAACACCACCACCGACGCCGCCAGCTCGGGCCGCGCCAGGTCCGGGTACAGCGAGGCCAGCTGGTCCGGCAGCACCATCGCCTTGTAGCCCAGCGTCGCCGCCGACAGCGTGGCGACGTAGAAATCGTCCTGCGCCGCGAGCGCCTGTTCGGCCGCGCGCCGCGCCAGGAACAGCGCCCGCTCGAAGCCCGCCACGTCCAGCCCGCCCGGCGTCCGCACGAACACCTGTTCGATACGCGGCAGCCCGCGCAGCGCGATGTTGCCGCAGCCTTCGCGCACCACCGGCACTTCGCGCCAGCCGCCCACGGCCAGCCCGCGCGCCTCCAGCGCCGCCGCCAGCCCGGCGCGGCAG
>NZ_JALHQI010000050.1 GCF_022842045.1 Arenimonas sp.
GTGCCCGCCGCCCCGGCCGCGCCCGCCGCGGCGCCGATGCCGTCGGCCCCGGTGCCCCAGGGCAAGGCCTGGATCCTGATGGACCACACCAGTGGCCAGGTGCTGGCCGGCGAGAACATCGACACGCCGCTCGATCCTGCCTCGATCACCAAGGTCATGACCTCGTACGTGGTTGCCGCCGAGATGGCGCGGGGCAAGGTCAAGGCCGACGACATGGTGCGCATCAGCGAGAACGCCTGGCGTTCCGGCGGCGCCGGCACCGACGGCAGCTACAGCGCGCTGGCGGTCAATTCCGAGGTGAAGCTCGACGACATCCTGCACGGCCTGGTCATCCAGTCCGGCAACGACGCCGCGATCGCGCTGGCCGAGCACGTCGGCGGCAGCGAGGCGGCTTTCGTCGACCTGATGAACCGCTATGCCCAGCAGCTGGGCATGACCCGCACGAATTTCGTCAACGCCCACGGCCTCACCGCCGAGGGCCACGTGATGACGGCGCGCGACATCGCCATCCTCTCGCGCGCGCTGATCAGCCAGTTCCCGGAACATTACGCGCTCTACAAGATCAAGGAATTCACCTACGGCGGCATCCAGCAGTGGAACCGCAACGGCCTGCTCTGGAAGGACGCCAGCGTGGACGGCCTCAAGACGGGCCACACCTCGGCCGCCGGCTACTGCCTCGCCGCCTCGGCCAAGCGCGGCGACCAGCGCCTGATCTCGGTGGTGCTGGGCATCGACACCACCAACCGCACCGAAGGCTTCCGCGCCCGGGAAGAGGGCAACCTCGCGCTGCTCAACTGGGGCTTCCGCTTCTTCGAGACCCACAGTGTCTACGCCGCCGGCGCCAAGGTCGCCGACCAGACGCTGTGGCGCGGCGCCGCCGAGACCGTGGCGCTGGGCGTGGCCGAGCCGCTGCTGGTGACGCTGCCGCGCGGCCGCTACGCCGAGCTGCAGCCGAGCATGGACGTGCCCAAGCAGCTGCTGGCGCCGATCACCAAGGGCCAGGCCATCGGCACGCTGAAGCTCTCGCTCGATGGCAAGGTCGTCGCCGAGCGCCCGCTGGTGGCGCTGGAAGATGTCGCCGAGGGCGGCTTCTTCAAGCGCATGAGCGACGATTTCTGGCTGTGGTGGGAAAGCGAATAAACTGAGTCATCCATTTGCCGCGCGCTGATGGCGCGCGGCGGACCGGGCAGTGCAGGGGGCGCGCCGGATGCAGGACCAGGCAAGGCCAGTGCAGTCGCCGCGGCTCGCGCGCGAAGTCGCTGACACGCGGCAGCGGCTGGTCACGGGCGGCGCGTTCTACCTGCTCGCCTGGGTCGTGGTGGCCGCGCCCAGCGACGCCTTTGCCAGCCACGCGCTGGCCAGTGGCCTGGTGGGGCTGGCGTTCCTGCTCCTGGCCATCCTGCGTTTCCTGCCGCGGCCGCCACCGGACGACGCGCCCGCCGCGCGGCTGCAGGCCTGGCTCGATTCCCGCTGGGCGGTGGTGCTGGCCACCGCGGCGCTGTGGGGCGGCGTGCTGTCGTGGACGATGCTGGATCCGCACATGGCGCCGGGCCGCACCGCGGCCCTGCTTTGCACCATCGCCTTCGCCACCGCGTTCGCGCACAACTACAGCCTGCGGCTGGGGCGGGCGGCGCTCGGCATCGGGCTGATCTACGTGCCGGCGCCGGTGCTGATGCCCTACGCCGGCGAGAGCCTGTCGGTGGTGGTGACGATGGGCATCTACACCGCCTACCTGGGCCTGGTGATGGTGCGCAGCTACCGCGAGTACCAGGGCCAGCTCGACCTGTACGACCGCGTGCGCAGCCAGCGCGACGAGTTCGAGACCCTCAGCCGCGTGGATCCGCTGACTGGCCTGGCCAACCGACGCTACTTCAGCGGCGCCATGGACCACCTGCTGGTCGAGTGCCGCATGCGCCAGCAGCCACTGGCGATGCTGGTGATGGACCTGGACCACTTCAAGTATGTGAACGACGAATACGGGCACGACGCGGGCGACGTTTGCCTGGCCCGCTTCGCCGACCGCATGCGCGAGGTGTTCACCGCGCCCGGCGTGCACCTGGCGCGGCTGGGCGGCGAGGAGTTCGGCGTGCTGCTGCCGGGCCTCGATGCCCGCGGCGCCGCCGAGGCCGCCGAACGCATGCGCGCCAGCCTTGAACTGCACCCGCTGGAGCTGCGCGAGGGCCTGCTGGCGATTACGGTCAGCATCGGCGTGGCCAGCCTGGCCCCGGGCAGCAGCGCGGAAGGCACCGACCTCTACCGTGCCGCCGACCGCGCCATGTACCAGGCCAAGACCGACGGCCGGAATCGCGTCCGCATCGACCTCGGCACGGCCTGAACCGGGGCCGCGGAGGCTTGGGAGGCGCGGCCCGCGCCCCCATAATGACGGCCATGAGCATCCAGTCCGACAACCCCGAGCACGGGTTCCAGTTCCCCGGCATCTTCGAGATCAGCGCCATGGGCGCGGCCGAGGCCGACCTGCACCTGGTCGTGCCGATGGTGCTCGAGGCGCTGGGCCTGACCATCTACCGCGACCGCCTGCGGGTGAAGCCGTCGGCGAAGGGCAACTACGTCTCCGTGACCCTCGTGTTCGAAGCCCATTCGCGCGAGGACTACGACGCCGCGCACGGCGCGCTGCGCGAGCACCCGGCGGTGAAGTGGACGCTGTGACCGCGGCCTGCCCGGTCGCGGGCGAGGCGCCCGCCGCCCGGCGCGAATGGTCCGTTCGCACGCTGGGCCGGCAGCCCTACGAGCCGGTCTGGCGCGCCATGCAGCGCTTCACCGACGCCCGCGGCCCCGACACCCCCGACGAACTCTGGCTGGTCGAGCACGATCCGGTGTTCACGCTCGGCCAGGCCGGCAAGCCCGAGCACGTGCTGGCGCCGGGCGACATCCCGGTGCTGCAGGTGGATCGCGGCGGCCAGGTCACCTACCACGGCCCCGGCCAGTTGGTGGCCTACCCGCTGGTGGACCTGCGCCGGCTGGGCCTGGGCGTGCGCGAGCTGGTCTGCCGCATCGAGCAGGCCGTGATCGACGTGCTGGCCGGCCACGGCATCGCCGCCGCCCGCAAGGACGGCGCGCCCGGCATCTACGTCGACGGCGCCAAGGTGATGGCGCTGGGCCTGCGGGTGCGGCGCGGCTGCAGCTTCCACGGCCTGGCCTTCAACGTGGCCATGGACCTCGAGCCGTTCCGGCGCATCAATCCCTGCGGTTACCAGGGGCTGGAAGTGACCTCGGTGCTAGACTTGGGCGGCCCCGGCGACCCCGCCGCGCTGGCCCCCGAACTGGTCCAGGCCCTGTCCCGGACCCTGGGCCTGGTGCCCCGGTCCCGCCCGGATCTCCCCGACTTTCCTCCCTCCGACTGAGCCGCCCCCGCCATGTCCGACCCCGCCGCCAAGACCATTCCGCTGCAGGTGCTGGGCTCGCCCCTGGTCGAGGGCGCCAAGCAGCTGGGCGGCGACAAGATCGCGCGCAGCCCGGTGAAGTTCGACGCCGACGCGCCCGTGCTGCGCAAGCCCAGCTGGATCCGGGTGCGCATCCCGGCCGGCAACGCGGTCGCGAAACTCAAGTCGAAGCTGCGCGAGAACCGCCTGGTCACGGTCTGCGAAGAGGCCAGCTGTCCGAACATCCACGAGTGCTTCAGCCACGGCACCGCCACCTTCATGATCCTGGGCGAGGTCTGCACGCGCCGCTGCAGCTTCTGCGACGTTGCCCACGGTCGCCCGAAGCCGCCCGATGCCAGCGAGCCGGCCAGCCTGGCGCGCACCGTGGCCGACATGGGGCTGCGCTACGTCGTGATCACCTCGGTGGACCGCGACGACCTGCGCGACGGCGGCGCCCAGCACTTCGTCGACTGCATCCGCGAGGCGCGCGCGCTGTCGCCGCAGCTCAAGATCGAGATCCTCACGCCCGACTTCCGCGGCAAGGGCCGCATGGAGCGCGCGCTGGAAATCCTGGCCACGAACCCGCCGGACGTGTTCAACCACAACCTCGAGACCGTGCGCGAGCTGTACGCCAACGTGCGCCCGGGCGCCGACTACGACTGGTCGCTGCAGCTGCTCAAGCGCTTCAAGGCCCAGCACCCGGACGTGCCGACCAAGTCCGGCATCATGCTGGGCCTGGGTGAAGACTACGACCAGGTGTTGGGCGCGCTGCGCGATTTACGCGCCCATGACGTGGACATGGTCACGATCGGGCAGTACCTGCAGCCCACGCCGCACCACCATCCGGTGCTTCGTTACTGGGAGCCGGAACAATTCAAGGCGCTGGAGGTCCAAGGCCTGGCCATGGGCTTCACGCACGTGGCTTCCGGCCCGATGGTCCGCTCGTCCTACCACGCCGACCGAATGGCGGCTGAAGCCGGCTTCGTCGACGGGTCCGCCTGAACCGGGGCGGGGGTACCATCGGGCCATGGCCCCTCGATAGCACTATCGGCACACGCTCCCCCCTTGGGTGGAGCGCATGCTGGCCCCCTACGCACCGGACCCTCGCCATGCTCAAGCAAAAGCTGATCGCCCTCTCCGCCGCCCTGCCGCTGGCGCTGGCCGTGGCCGCCGCCACGACGCCCGGCGCGCCCCCGGCGAACGCCCCGGCGGCCGCCAGCTTCCAGCCCAGCGCCGAGCAGGCTGCCGCCGCTCGCCTGGTCTACGGCCTGCTGTCCGACAGCCGCTACGTTTACCGCTCCAAGCCGCTTGACGACGCGATGTCGCGCGAGATCCACCGCCGTTACCTGGAGTCGCTCGACGGCCAGAAGCTGTTCTTCACCCAGGCCGACATCACCCGCTTCGACGTCTACCGCGACCGCCACGACGACGCCATCCGCAGCCAGCAGCTCACCGCGGCCTACGACATCTTCGCCACCTACGTGAAGCGCGTGGACGAGCGCGTTGCCTACGCGCGCAAGCTGCTCACCCAGCCCTTCGACTTCACCAAGGACGAGACCTGGGAATACGACCGCGAGGACGTGGCCTGGGCCGCCGGCCCGGCCGAGCTCGACGACGCCTGGCGCAAGTACGTCAAGAACGACGTGCTGCGCCTGCGCCTGGCCGGCCGCAGCCAGGAAGACATCCGCAAGACCCTGGACAAGCGCTACGCCGGCCTGGGCGAGCGCGTGCACGAGCTGCGCAGCGACGACGTGTTCGAGCAGTTCATGAACGCCTACGCCAGCTCGATCGACCCGCACACCAGCTACATGTCGCCGCGCAGCGCCGAAAACTTCAACATGCAGATGCGCCTCTCGCTCGAGGGCATCGGCGCGGTGCTGCAGCGTCAGGAAGAGTTCGTGGTCATCCGCACCATCGTGCCGGGCGGTCCGGCGGGCCGGGGCGGCGTGCTCAAGGTCGGCGACCGCGTGGTCGCCGTCGGCCAGGGCACCAGTGGCCCGATGCAGGACGTGGTCGGCTGGCGCATCGACGACGTGGTTGCGCTGATCCGCGGCAAGAAGGGCACCCAGGTGCGCCTGGACGTGCTGCCGGCCGAGGCCGGGCTGGACGCCAAGCCGCAGCTGGTCACCATCGTCCGCGACAAGGTCAAGCTCGAGGAGCAGGCCGCGCAAAAGCGCGTGATCGAAGTCGGCGAGCGCCGCATCGGCGTGGTCGAGCTGCCCACCTTCTACCTTGATTTCGAAGCCAAGCGCCGCGGCGAGCCGGACGCGCGCTCGGCCACCGCCGACGTCGCCAAGCTGCTGCGCGAACTGCGCACGGAAGGCGTGGACGGCGTGGTGATCGACCTGCGCGACAACGGCGGCGGTTCGCTGGTGGAGGCGGTGGAGCTCACCGGCCTGTTCATCGACACCGGCCCGGTGGTGCAGGTGCGCGAGACCGGCGGCCGCGTCAGCGTGTCGGCCGACGACCAGAGCGGCGTGGCCTGGGACGGCCCGCTGGCCGTGCTGGTGAACCGCAGCTCGGCCTCGGCCTCCGAGATCTTCGCCGCGGCCATCCAGGACTACGGCCGCGGCCTGGTCATTGGCGAGCAGACCTTCGGCAAGGGCACCGTGCAGAGCCTGATGGACTTCGACCGATTCCCGCGCAAGGACGACGCCAAGTTCGGCCAGGTGAAGCTGACCGTGGCGCAGTTCTTCCGCGTCGACGGCGGCACCACCCAGCACGCCGGCGTGGTGCCCGACCTGCAGTTCCCGGTCACGCTCGACGCCAGCGAGTACGGCGAGTCGAGCTACGACAACGCGCTGCCGGCCACCCGCATCGCGCAGGCGCCGCACGCCAACGTCGGCAACTTCTCCCGCCTGCTGCCGCAGCTGCAGGCGCAGCACCGCACCCGCATCGCCACCGACCCGGAGTTCACCTGGTGGTCGGAGGACGTGGCCAAGTTCCGCGCCGACCGCGAGCGCAAGTCGCTCTCGCTCAACGAGGCCGAGCGCCGCGCCGAGCGCGACCGCCTCGAGGCCGAGCGCCAGGCCCGCGCCGCCGAGCGCAAGGCCCTGGGCCTGGACCAGGACCAGCTCTCCCGCGCCGACGACGGCCTGACCGCCAGCGAGCGCAGCGTCGCCCAGCAGGCGGCCGAGGAAGAGCTGGCCAAGACCCGCCCGGATCCGCTGCTGCGCGAGTCGGCGGCGATCCTGGCCGATGCCCTGGACCTGCTGTCGGCCGACCGCGGCCTGACCGCCCAGGTGCTGCCGGTGACCCGCCGGGCCACGGTCTGGGCGGAGTGATTGCTTCCGCAAGATCCGGATAGCCGGCCCCCCGGGCGCCGGCTAGCCTGAGCGCATGGAAACCCGCGCCATCCCCCACGCCGACGCCCGCCTCGAACGCGCCCGCCAGCTCCTGGACACGCAGGAGCTGGGCCTGGAGGCGCTCGGCGCCGCCGTCGGCCTCAGCCCCGGCCACCTGCAGCGCCGGTTCCGCGAACAGTTCGGGCTCAGCCCGGCCGAGTACCTGGCCCAGCGCCGCCTGGCCACGCTCAAGCGCGGCCTGCGCCAGGGCCAGGCGGTGACGCATGCGCTCTACGACGCCGGCTACGGTTCGCCCAGCCGCGTGTACGAGGACGGCGCCGCGCGCCTGGGCATGCCGCCGCTGGCCTATCGTCGCGGTGGCGAAGGCCTGGAGATCCGCTGGTCGCTGGTGGACACCGCGCTGGGGCAGGCGTTGGTCGCCGCCACGGCGCGCGGCATCTGCACCGTCGCACTGGGCGACGACGCGGCGGCGCTCGAGCGCGACCTGCGCGAGGAGTTCCCGCGCGCTTCGCTGCAGCGCGTGGACGCCGGTCGCGACGACTTCCTGGCGCCGCGGCTTCAGGCGGTTGCCGATGCCTTGGCACAGCGTCGCGGCAGCGTGCCGGTCGAGCTGATCGGCACCGCCTTCCAGCAGCGCGTCTGGCAGGCGCTGATGAAGATCCCCGCGGGCGAAACGCGCAGCTATGCCGAACTCGCCGCCAGCCTCGACGCGCCGACCGCCGCGCGCGCCGTGGCCCGCGCCTGCGCGTCGAACCGCGTCGCCGTGCTGGTGCCCTGCCACCGCGTCATCCGGGGCGACGGCAGCCTCGGCGGATATCGCTGGGGATTGCCCCGCAAGCAGGCCCTGCTCGAGGCCGAATCCCACCGCCGCAGCCCGGCAAAGCAACGCGCATGAAGCAAACCGCCGCCGCGCCCCCGACCGCCCTCGCGGTCGCGATCGCACTCACCTGCGTTTACCTGGTCTGGGGCTCGACCTACCTCGCGATCCGCGTCGGGCTGGAGGGCTACCCGCCGTTCCTGATGGGCAGCCTGCGCTTCCTGGCGGCCAGCGCGGTGTTCTACGCCTTCCTGCGCTGGCGCGGCCACGCGCCGCCCACGCGCGCGCAGTGGAAGAACGCCGCGATCATGGGCCTGTTCATGATGCTGCTGGGCAACGGACTGGTGAACGTCGCCGAGCAGACGGTGTCATCGGGCCTGGCCGCGGTGGCGGTGGCCTCGATGCCGCTGTGGGCCGGGCTGTTCGGCGTGCTGCGCGGCCAGCATCCCAGCCGCGGCGAATGGCTGGGCCTGGTGATCGGTTTCGCCGGCGTGGTGTGGCTGAACTTCGACGGCGAGATGCAGGCCAGCCTGGTCGGCATGGTGGCCCTGCTGCTGGCGCCGATCGCCTGGGCCTTCGGTTCGGTGTGGAGCCGCGGGCGCGACCTGCCGGCGCCGTTCATGAGCACGGCGGCGCAGATGCTCTGCGGCGGCGCCGCGATGGGCGTGCTGGGGCTGCTGCTCGGTGAACGCATCACCGAGGTGCCGCCGCTCAAGGCCACGCTCGCGGTGGGCTACCTCGCGGCCTTCGGTTCGATCGTCGGCTTCAGCGCCTACGTCTGGCTGTTGCACCACGTGCGCCCGGCGCTGGCCACCAGCTACGCCTACGTCAACCCGCCGATCGCGGTGCTGCTGGGTGCGGTGCTGCTGGGCGAACGCGTCGGCGTGGACGCCATCGGCGCCATGGCCGTCATCCTCGCTGGCGTCGTCATCATCACCCGTGCGAAGGCTCGTGTTTAAGAGCTTTTGTTCATCCGTGGCAAAAAACCGCTTCAGGCACCCAAGCGCAGCGGGAGTTCGCGGAGGCGCTGGCCGGTGAGGGTGAACAGGGCGTTGGCCACGGCCGGGGCGATCGGCGGGGTGCCGGGTTCGCCGACGCCGCCGGGGCGTTCGGTGCTGGGGACGATGTGGGTTTCGACCACCGGCATCGCGTCCATCCGCAGCGGGCGGTAGTCGTGGAAGTTGGACTCCTGCACGCGGCCGTCCTTCACGCGGATGCGGCCGTAGAGCGCCGCCGTCAGGCCGTAGACGATGCCGGATTCCATCTGCGCCGCGATCATCAGCGGGTTCACCGCCACGCCGCAGTCGACCGCGCAGACCACGCGGTGCACGCGCACCGCGCCGCGCTCGACCGAGACTTCCGCGACCTGCGCCACGTAGCTGCCGAAGGACTCATGCACCGCGATGCCGCGGGCGCGGCCCTCGGGCAGCTTCGCGCCCCAGCCGGCTTTCTCCGCGGCGAGGTTGAGCACGCCGAGGTGGCGCGGGTGGTCCTTGAGCAGGCGGCGGCGGTATTCCAGCGGATCCTGGCCGGCCGCGGTCGCCAGTTCGTCCACCAGGCTTTCCATCACGAAGGCGTTCTGGCTGTGGCCGACCGAGCGCCACCACAGCACCGGGATGCCGGTGCGCGGGGAATGCAGGTCGACGCGGTGGTCGGGCGTGGCCTTGACGTAGGGCGAGTCGGACACGCCCTCCACCGAGGACGCGTCCACGCCATCCTTGATCATTCCCTCGAAAGGCGTGCCGAGCATGATCGACTGGCCGACCATCACCTGGTGCCAGGCCGACGGCAGGCCATCTTCGCCCAGCACCACGCGCGCGCGCTCGAGGAACATCGGGCGGTAGTAGCCGCCGCGGGTGTCGTCCTCGCGGGTCCAGACGGTCTTCACAGGCATGCCGGCGGCCTTCGCCACGTGCACCGCTTCGGAAACGAAATCGCTGCCCGGCACTGCGCGCCGGCCGAAGGCGCCGCCGAGGAAGGTGGTGTTGATCTTCACCTGCTCGGGCTTGAGCCCGAGGATGGCGGCCGCGGCGCCCTGGTCGCCGGTCTGGAACTGAGTGCCGGTCCAGAGCTCGCAGCCGTCGTCGCTGATGCGCACGGTGCAGTTGAGCGGCTCCATCGCGGCGTGGGCTAGGTAGGGAACGAAGTACTCGGCCTCGACCACCTTGCCGGCAGCGGCCAGCGCTTTCGCGGCGTCGCCCGCTTGCGCCGCGACCGCGCCGGGCGTGCCGGCCAGCTCCCCGAACTGCTTGCGCAGCGCATCGGTGTCGAGCGCGGCGTTCGGGCCCAGGTCCCACTCGACCTGCAGCGCGTCGCGGCCCTGCTTCGCGGCCCAGAAATGGTCGGCCACCACGGCGACGCCGGAGGGCACCTGCACCACCTTGCGCACGCCGGCCACGGCCAGCGCCGCGGTGGCGTCGAAGGATTTCACGCTGCCGCCGAACACCGGCGCGCGCGCGACCACCGCGGTCTTGAGCCCTTCGAACTGCACGTCGATGCCGAACACGGCGCGACCGGTGACCTTCTCCGGCGTGTCCAGGCGGCGGGTGGCCTTGCCGATGCGCTTCCATTCGGACGGCGCCTTCAGCGCCACCTCGCCCGGCGGCGGCAGGGCGCTGGCGGCTTCGGCGAGTTCACCATAGCTGGCGCTCTGGTTGCCGGCGATGACGCGGCCATTCCCGGCGCGGCAGTCGGCCACCGCGACGCCGAAGCGCGCGGCCGCGGCCTGCACCAGCAGCGTGCGGGCGGTGGCGCCGGCCTGGCGGTAGCGGTCGAACTCGGACCAGGTGGTGGTGGAACCGCCAGTCATCTGCGCGCCGAAGGCGGTGTGCGCGTACGCGGGCGCGGCCGGTGCGTGTTCAACGCTGATCTTCGACCAGTCGGCGTCGAGCTCTTCGTTGATCAGCATCGGCAGCGTGGTCCAGATGCCCTGGCCCATTTCCGAATGCGCCAGCAGCACGGTGACGCGGTCATCGGCGCCGATGCGCAGGAAGGCATTGGGCACGAGGGTCGCGCCGGCGGGCGCCTGGGCGAAGGCCAGCTTGCGGCCCCCGGGCACCACGAAGGCGACGACGAGGCCACCGCCGACGAGGGCGCTGGCCTTGAGGAAGTTGCGGCGGGACGGGATGTGGTCGTTGTTCACGGGTCTCTCCGTTGAACGGGCGCGCCCGGCGGGCGGCGCCGGCGGATCAGGCGTCGCCGAGCTCGGCGGCGCGATGGATGGCGGCGCGCACGCGCGGGTAGGTGCCGCAGCGGCAGACGATGCCGGTCATGGCCTCGTCGATCTCGGCGTCGCTGGGGTTGTTCACCACCTTGAGCAGCGCGGCGGCGGCCATGATCTGGCCCGACTGGCAGTAGCCGCACTGCACCACGTCGAGCTCCGCCCAGGCGCGCTGCACCGGGTGGCTGCCGTCGGTGGACAGGCCTTCGATGGTGGTGACGGGCCGGCCCGCGACCGCTGACACCGGCAGCACGCAGGAGCGCATCGGCTGGCCGTCGAGGTGCACGGTGCAGGCGCCGCACTGGGCCATGCCGCAGCCGTACTTGGTGCCGGTCAGGCCCATCAGGTCGCGAAGGACCCAGAGCAGCGGCGTGTCGGGCGCGGCGTCGACGTCGTGTTCGACGCCATTGACGGTGAGCTTCATGGGAGACCTCGCGGCGGCTGGGCTGCCGACGAGCCTACTCCTGTGCCGGGTTGGCTCCAAGTGAAGGGCGGGTGAGGCCCGAGGCCTGCTCCGGCGTGTCCACGTCGTCGGCGAGCGATGGGGCCGGGACCGCGTGTACTTGGTCGGCATTCGCACGCAGCAGGTCGCGCGCGCCGTGGTCGTGGCCGCCTTCGGCCAGCGGCGCGAACCAGCGGCGCGGCAGCAAGGCAGGCACGCCCAGCACCCCGGCATATTCGCTGGCGGCGGCGCGCGTGGGGTCCCCGCGCCAGGCATCGCGCAGCGCGAGCAGATGGCTGGCGTCGAGGGCAGGCTGGTCGCAGAGCAGGACCAGCGCGCCGTCGATGTCGGGCGACAGTGCGCCCAGGCCAACGGCCAGCGATTCGCCGAGGCCAGCTTCCCAGGCGGAGCATGCGATCTTGCGCAGCGGCAAGTCGGCGACTCCGGCCCACACCGCATCGGCATTCGCGCCGCAAACGACAATGGCCTCGGCCGGCGCGGTGGCCAGCCCGAGCCGCGCGGCGCGGTGCACCAGGGTTTCGCCATCGAGGCGCAGCAGCTGCTTGGGCTGGCCCAGCCGCCGCGAACCACCGGCGGCGAGCAGCACTAGCGCATGGCGCGGTGCGTTCACGGCTTGGCGTGGAAGTGGCGCTGCAGGTCGGCGGCGATCGCGAGCGCGATGGCCTCCGGGCCTTCGCCGCCCAGGAACAGGCCGACCGGTGCGCGCAGGCGCGGCTGCAGCGCGGCGCGTTCCGCGTCGGTGAGCCGCGCCAGCAGTTCATCGCGGCGACCGGGCGGGCCGAGCAGGCCGACGTAGGGCACCGGCAGCGGCGCCAGCGCACGCAGCGCTTCGAGGTCGGCGCTGGCGAGGTGGGTCATCACCAGCACGGCGTCGTCGGGGCGGGCGGCGTCGGCGAGCGCCGCGGCCGGGCGCTGCACCTGCCGCGGTACGTCGGCCGGAATGCGCGCATCGGCCAGCAGTCCTTCGCGATGGTCGGCGATCCGCAGGTGCCAGCCCAGCGTGTGGCCCAAGGCCAGCAGCGGCGCCGCTTCCGGCCCGGCACCCAGCAGCCGCACCTTCGGGACCGGCGCGATCCGCAACAGGATCCCGCCAGCCGGCGCGGTCACCAAAAGCTTGCCGGCATCACGCCCAGGGTCCTCCAGGCCCGGCCTGCCACCGGTTCCCTCTTCGCGGTCCACGAGACGCCAAGCGGGCATCCCGCCCTCGTACGAAACCACCAGCGCCAGCGCCCGCCCTTCGGCATCCGCCGCCAGCAGCGCGTCGAGCAGGCCCTCGCCCGGGCCCGGCAGCGGCCAGGCCAGCACGCGCATGCGGCCGCGGCAGCCCGAGCCGGAGCCGAACAGCAGGTCGTCGTCGCCGCGGGTGTCGAACACGGTGTGGCCGGGGCGGCCGTCCGCGATCACCTGCTGGCACAGCATCACCAGCGCCGGCTCCAGGCAGCCGCCGGAAATCGTGCCGGTGCGCGCGCCGTCCTCGGCAACCACGGCCAGCGCGCCGGCCTTGCGGTAGGTCGAGCCCTCGGTGTCGGTCACGAGCGCCAGTGCGAAACGTCGGCCCGCGGCGCGCAGTGCGCTCGCGGCTTCCAGTACGCCGCGCAGGCCGCCGATCGCGCTCATGCGGCACCACCGGACAGCGCCTGCTGCAGGCATTCCCAGGGCAGCAGTACGCAGCGGTGGCGCGCGGGGTGCGCGGCCACGCCGGCCAATGCGCCGAGGTCATCGAGGCCGTCGCCGTCGCCATTCGCGATGGCGGTGCGCAGCGCCTGCAGGCGCGCCGCCACGCCGGCGGCATCGCGGCCCGGCACGTCGCAGGCCATCAGCGATGCCGAGGCGAGGCAGAGCAGGCAGCCTTCGCTTTGATGCCCCAGCGCGACGATGCGGCCCGCGGCATCGAGCCGCAGTTCGACGCTGACGCGGTCGCCGCACAGCGCGTTGTGCGCAGCGGCACGGTGGCTGGCGTCCGCCAGCGGACCCGCATGTCGCGGCGCGCGACCGTGCTCAAGCACGCGCTCGCGGTACAGGTCGGCGAAGGAAGCGGGTTCGGCCATCGCCTGCGATTAGCGCATGCGTGCCCGCAAGCGGCAAGGCATCGTCAGGCCAGGGGGTCGGGCGGCAGCGCCAGCGGCGGGCAGTCGCCGGTGCCGGCCGGCGGCACGCGCGCCAGCCACTCGCGCAGCGGGGCGCGCAGCCAGTCGATGCGGGCGGGCAGGGAATAGTGGTTCTCGTCGGGCAGCTCGGCGTAGTGCAGGCGGCCGTTGCCGGCGCGGGCGAGGGTACGGGCGGATTCGACCGGCACCAGCGTGTCCTTCGCGCCGTGCAGGTGCAGCACGCAGGCGCGCGTCGCGGCCAGCGGCGCCGCGGTGTCCAGTGCGTCGAGGTCCAGGCCCAGCGTATCGCCGGCGCGGGCAATCGCCGCGTCGAGCTCGGCGTCCGGCACCGTGCGACGCAGCCACCAGCCCACCGCGCGCGCGGACCAGCCGCCCTCGCCGGACTTCAGCCGCGCCACGAACTGGCGCACGGAATCACCGGCATTCGCGAACGGCTCCATCGCCACCACGCCGGCGATGCCCGCCTCGTCCGCCGCGGCGGCATGCAGCGCGGTCACCGCGCCGTAGGAGGTGCCGAACAGCACCACCGGCTCGGCCAGCCGCCGCTCCGCGCGCAGCCGGGCCAGCAGGGCCTGCACGTCGCCGGCCTCGCGGGTGCCGAAGCCGGCCGGGCCGTCGCCGGAGAACCCGTGGTTGCGCAGGTCCAGCAGCACCGTGCGGTAGCCCTCTTCGGCCAGCGCAATCGCCCACAGGCCCTGCGTGCTGGCATCCATGGTCAGCCCGTGCAGCATCACCACGGTGCCGCGCACCGGCGGCGGCCGCCGCGGCGCATCGGGCCGGAATGCGAAGCGCATGCCCAGCTCGTCGGGCGCGCGCTGGTAGCGGTAGTCGAGGCCGAAGTCGCGCGGCTCGATCACCGCGAACGCCAGCGTCGGCTCGCCGGGCCGCACCAGCGACTCCAGCGGGCTGCCGACCTGGCGCAGGAACTGCAGGTACTTCGCGCCGCCGTAGGGCGTGTCGCCGCGCTCGGGGCGAGCGATGCGCTCGTGCAGGTCGCGGGCCGCCGCGTCGCCGCTCGCCGCCAGGAGGAAGCAGGCGGCCAGCGCGAGGAACGGGCGGGAAAGCGATGTCATGGCACCGAGCCTGTGGGCTGGCGCGTGAAGACCGCGCCTTTCTGCTAGCCGCGCGGCGGCGGGTGCCCGTCGGCCGGCGGCATCGCGCCGTCGCAGGTGGGCACCTGTTCGGCGGCGTGCTCGCGCGCCGCGCGCAGCGGCTGTCGCCGCGAGCGGCGCCACCCGTCGGCGGCATACACGCCCAGCGCCACCCAGATGCAGGCGAAGCCCACCGCCTGGGTGCCGCTGAAGCCCTCGCCCAGCAGCCACACGCCGCTGAGCAGCTGCAGCGTCGGCGCGATGTATTGGAGGATGCCGACCAGCGAGTAGGGAATGCGGCGCGCGCCGTAGGCGAAGCCGATCAGCGGCAGCGCCGTCAGCGCGCCGCCGATCACCAGCAGCACGTCGCTGCCGAGGTTGCCGTCACCGAACGCGCCGACGTCCTGCACGCCGGCCCAGCCCAGCCAGGCCAGCGCCGGCAGCAGCAGGATCAGGCTCTCGATCGCCAGGCCCGGCACCGCGTCCACGTTCGCCACTTTGCGGATCAGGCCGTAGAACGCGAAGCTGAAAGCCAGCGCCAGCGCGATCCACGGCGGATCGCCGTGCAAGAAGGCCAGCCACAGCACGCCCACCGTCGCGATCGCCACCGCGGTCCATTGCGCTCGGTTGAGCCGCTCGCCCAGCACCAGCACGCCGATCAGCACGTTCACCAGCGGGTTGATGAAGTAGCCCAGGCTGGCCTCGACCACGCGGCCGTTGGTCACCGCCCAGATGTACACGCCCCAGTTGAAGCTGATCAGCAGGCTGCTGGCGAGCAGCATCCAGCCCACCTTCGGCCGCGACAGCGCGGTGCGCAGCCAGCCCCAGCCTTCGCGGATCACCAGGTAACCGACCACGAACAGCGCGCACCAGACGATGCGGTGGGCGATGATCTGGAGCGCCGGCACGTGCTTGAGCAGGTACCAGTACAGCGGGAACACGCCCCACAGCACGTAGGACGCGATGGCGGCGGCGAGGCCCTTGCGGTCGATGGCGATGGGGTGGGTCACGGCGGGCTCCGGGCAAGGCGGCGATTATCCGCCGGCCGGGGCCTGCGTGCCTGCAACGGTCAGTTGCCGGGGGCGGCCACCCGGGCCGCCCCGGGGCTATTGCGTGCGCAGCGCCGTGGTGACCTGCATGCGCGCGGCGCGCACCGCCGGCAGCAGGCCGCCGATGAAGCCGATCACCATCGCGATCGCCAGGCCCGACAGGACCAGCGGCAGCGACACCTGGAAGGCGAACACCACCTGGGTGAAGCTCTGGCCCAGGGTGGACACCGACAGGTTGTCGAACATCGCCCAGGCGATGAAGGCGCCGGCCACGCCGCCGACGAAGGCCAGCACCACCGCTTCCACCATCACCGACACCAGCACCGGCATCGCGCCGAAGCCGATGGCGCGCAGGGTGGCGATCTCGCGGGTGCGGGTGGCCACCGCCGCGTACATGGTGTTGAGCGCCGCGAAGATCGCGCCCAGGGCCATGATGAAGGTCACCACGCCGGCCAGCACCGAGATGGTGGCGCGGAACTGGCCTGTCTGGGCGCTGTAGTAGGCCTGTTCCTGAAGCACTTCCACCGTGAGCCGCGGGTCGGCGGCCAGGGCCGCCTTCAGCGTCTCCAGCGACTCGGGCGACTCCAGCCCCACGCGCACCGCGCTGAAGCCGTTGCCGCGGTTGAAGGTGGACTGCGCGGTGCCGGCATCGGCCCACATCTCGCTGTCGTTGGCGTCGCCGGCCTCGAAGATGCCGACCACGGTCCAGTCCGAGCCACGCATGCGCAGGGTCTCGCCCACGCCGGCGCCGTCGAACAAACGGGCCACGCCGGCGCCGACGATGATCTCGCGCAGGCCCGGCTCGAAGCGCCGGCCCTCGATGATCTTCAGCTGCGGCCGCAGCTCGAACGAGGCCGGCTCGACCCCGCGCAGGGTGACGTTGGCACCGTTGATGGTCTCGCCCTTCTTCAGAAGCTCGGTGATCACGATCAGCTCGCCCGAGGCCAGCGGCTTGCCGTCGCTGCCCTTCCGGATGCCAGGGCCCAGCTTGATGATGTCGGCGCTGTCGCCGCCGAAGCCGGAGTTGAGCTCGGCCCCGGAGCCGCCGCGCAGCACGATGGCGTTGTCGGTGCGGCCGGCGTCCTGCAGCGTGGCCTGGAAGCCCTGGGCCATGGCCAGCAGCGCGGTGAACACCGCCACCACGCCGGCCAGGCCGATCACGATGACCAGCGAGGGGCCCCAGCGCTGCGGGATCGAGCGCAGGTTCAGGCCGGTGATGGCGAAGATCTGTCGGAACATGGGGTTCTCCTCAGCGCCCGGCCAGGGCATCGACGATCTTCAGGCGCCGCGCGCGCAGGGCGGGCAGCAGGCCCACCACCACGCTCAGCACGACGATGGCGATGACGCCGCTCAGCCAGACGCGGCCGTCCACGGCCACCGGCATCATCGGCCCGGCGGCCTTCGAGATGCCGGCGCCGAGCAGCGTCGCCAGCGACAGGCCCAGCAGCCCGCCGATGGCGCACAGCGCCACCGTCTCGGCCAGCACGAAGCCCAGCACGCTGTTGTCGCTGAAGCCCAGCGTCTTGAGCACCGCGAACTGCGGCACCCGCTCGCGCACGCTCTGCGCCATGGTGTTGCCCACCACCAGCAGCAGGGTGAAGAACACCGCGAACAGGATCCAGCGCACGATCAGGCCGATGTCGCCGAGCTGCTTCAGGAAGCCGACCTGGAAGTCCTTCTCGGTCTGGGTCTTGGTTTCATCGGCGGAGTTCTCGTAGCGCTTGTCCACGGCCATCGCCACCGACTCGGCCATGTCCGGGTCCTCGAGCCGCAGCACGAAGATGCCCGCGTTGCCGCCGCCGAACTGGGTGGCCTCGGCGAAGTAGGCATGGTTGATGTACATGCCGCCGGCGGTCTGCTGCTGCCACTGGTCGTCCTTGCCGTCGTAGATGCCCACGAGGTCGAAGGTCCAGTCCTTGCTGCCGTTCTTCTGCGGGAAGATGTTCGACTGCAGCGGGATCTTGTCGCCGACCTTCCAGCCGTACTGCTCGGCCAGCAGGCGGCCGGCGATCATGCCGGTGCGGGTGTCGCGGAAGGCGTTCCAGTGCTCCTCCGGCATCACCCACTCCGGGTAGACGTCGTGCAGGCGCTCGGGGTCGACCGCGAAGGCGAAGATCTGCGGGTTCTCGCGGAACACCGCGCCGAACCACTGCTGGTACATCACCCGCTGCACGCCGGGGATGGCGTCCATCTCGGGCACCATGCGCATCGGCAGCGACTGGGTGAACGACACCCGCGACTGCGTCACCAGCCGGGTGGCGCCGATGAAGTCGGGGCTGGCGCTGAAGACCAGGTTCAGCGACTGCAGCAGGCCGAACAGCACGAAGGCCATCACCACCGACAGCAGGGTAAGCCAGGTGCGGGTCTTCTTGTGGAAGAGGTTGGCGAGGACGAAGCCGGTCTTGGTCATGGCGGCGGCCTCAGTGCGCCGGCGCGGCGTCGACCAGCTGGCCCTTGTCGAGGTGCACCGTGCGGCTGGCGTACTCGGCGGCCTTCGGGTCGTGCGTCACCATGATGATGGTCTTGCCGTGCTCGCGGTTGAGCACCTGCAGCAGGCCCAGGATCTCGTCCGCGGTCTTGCGGTCGAGGTCGCCCGTGGGCTCGTCGCAGACCAGCAGGGTCGGGTCGGTCACCAGCGCGCGGGCGATGGCCACGCGCTGCTCCTGGCCGCCCGAGAGTTCGCTGGGCTTGTGGCCGGCGCGGTCGGCCAGGCCGACCAGGGTCAGCGCCACCTTCGCGCGCTGGGCGCGTTCGGCGCTGCCCATCTTCGACAGCAGCAGCGGCAGCTCGACGTTCTTCTGCGCGCTCAGCACGGGCAGCAGGTTGTAGAACTGGAACACGAAGCCGACGTGCTCGGCACGCCAGCGGGCGAGGTCGCCGCCGCTGTACTGGTCGATGCGCTTGCCGTCCACCGCGACGCTGCCGGCGGTGGGCGTGTCCAGCCCGCCGATCAGGTTCAGCAGGGTGGTCTTGCCCGAGCCCGACGGCCCCATCAGCGCCACGAAGTCGCCGCGCGGGATGTCCAGGTCGATGCCGTGCAGCACTTCCACCGACTGCTTGCCGCGGACGTACTTCTTCGTGAGCTGCCGGATCTCTACCAGGGAATCACTCATGGCCAACCTCGCCTTTCTTCTGTGGGAGGGACTTCAGTCCCGATGCTCTGACTGTAGGAGGGGCTTCAGCCCCGAAGCTTTTCGCTCAGGAACCAACGACTACCTTCGCGCCATCCACCAACTCCGCCACCGGCGACAGCACGACCTGCTCGCCCACCGCCAGCCCGCGCGTGATGCGCCGGCGGCCATCGCGTGGTTCACCGGCCTCGACGTTGCGCATCCCCGCGCGGCCGTCCTTCACCACGAAGGCGACGCTGCGGCCGTCGCGCTGCACCACCGCCTCGGCCGGCACGCTGACGCCGACCACGGCCGGGGCGTCGGCCGCCGCAGGCTCGCGCTCTTCGAGGAAGGACACGCGCACGCCCATGTCGGGCACCACGCGGTCGTCGCGCTCGAGCAGGGCGATGCGCACCTTCACCGTGGCCTTGCTGCGGTCGGCGGTGGGCACGATGGCGATCACTTCGGCCGGGATGCGCCAGTCCGGGTAGGCGTTGAGCACGGCCTCGACCTTCTGCTTCGGCTTCACGCGGCCGATGAAGGCCTCGTTGACGTCCACCTGGATCTCCAGCGACTCCATGTCCACCACGGTGCCGATGCCGGTGCGGGTGAAGCCGCCGCTGCCCGAGATCGGCGAGATGATCTCGCCCGGCTGCGCCGCCTTGACGGTGATGACGCCGGCGAAGGGCGCACGCACCACGGTGTTGTCCACGCCGATGTCGGACAGCGCCAGCGCCTGGGTGGCCACCCGCACGTTGTCGCGCGCGGACTGCAGCTGCGCGGCCAGCGCGTCGCGCTCGGCCTGGGCCTGGTCAAGCGCGGCGGCGGCGACCAGCTTGCGCGCGGCCAGGTCGCGGCTGCGCACCAGGGTTTGTTCGGCCAGCTTGAGCTGGGCCTCGGCACGGCCGACATCGCTGCGCGCGGCGGCGAGCTGGGCGGCCGAGAGATTGCGCTGGGCGTCGGCGTCGGTGGGTTCCAGGCGGGCGAGGATCTCGCCCTCGGCCACCTTTTGGCCTTCCTCGATGTAGACCTCGAGCACCTTGCCGGTGATCTTCGAGGACACCGTGGCGATGCGGCGCGCAGTGACGTAGCCGGACGCATCGAGCACCGAGCTGGCGCCCGGGGCGGCCCCGGTCTCGGCCTGCGCGGCCGCCACCGCCACCGGCAGCGGCGCCTCGCGAAGCAGCCCGAAGGCCACGGCGGCACCGACCACCACCACCGCCAGGCCGATGAACAGGCCGGCCTTGCCCCGCCCCTTGCGCGGAGGCGGCGCGGCGCTGCGGTCGATGCGGAGCTGGTTGAGCAGGTCGGGGGAAGTCATCGCGTCACGGGGTTCCTTGGGGAGGGGCCAGTTTACGCAGCGACCCCGTGAGGCCAAGGTGCCGGAATGCACTTTTTGCCGGCAGTGCCGCCGATCATGCGCGGTGCCTGACGATTGTCAGGCCGGCGCCTCAGCCGAAGCGCGCCTTCAGCAGGCCCCAGGCCGCGCGCAGCCCCTGCGCCTCGCCGCCGGCGGGCTTGCCCGGGCGGTCGCTGTCGTTCCAGGAGTAGACGTCCACGTGGGTCCAGGCCTGGCCCTCGGGCACGAAGCGCTCCAGGTACACGGCCGCCGTGATGCAACCGGCCATGCGCGAGGCGCCGGAGTTGGCCAGGTCGGCGATGCCCGACTTCAGGTAGCTGAGATAGGGCCGCCACAGCGGCATGCGCCACAGCGGGTCGCGCGTGCGCTGGCCGGCGGCGAGGTAGTCGTTGGCCAGGACGTCGTCGTTGGCGAACAGCGCCGGCAGGTCCGGGCCCAGGGCGATGCGGGCGGCGCCGGTGAGCGTGGCGAAGTCCATCAGCAGCGCCGGCTTCGACTCGGCCGCGTAGGCCAGCGCGTCGCACAGCACCAGCCGGCCCTCGGCGTCGGTGTTGTCCACCTCGACGCTCAGGCCCAGGCGCGTGGCCAGCACCTCGCCGGGGCGGAAGGCGTTCGGGCCGATCGCATTCTCGACCGCGGGCACCAGCAGCTGCAGGCGCACCGGCAGCTTCAGCGCCATCACCACCCGGGCCAGGCCCAGCGCGTGCGCCGCGCCGCCCATGTCCTTCTTCATGTTGCGCATGCCGTCGGCGCCCTTGATGTCCAGGCCGCCGGTGTCGAAGCACACGCCCTTGCCGACGATGGCCAGGCGCGGGTGGGCGTCGTTGCCCCAGTTGAGCTCGACCAGGCGCGGCGCGCGGTGGCTGGCGCGGCCGACGGCGTGGATGGCGGGGAAGTTCTTCGCCAGCAGGTCGTCGCCGGCGACGACGTCGAGGCGGGCACCGTACACCTTGGCCAGCTCCGCGGCGGCGGCTTCGATTTCGGCCGGGCCCATGTGCTCGGTCGGGGTGTTGATCAGGTCGCGCACCAGGGTGCTGGCCTCGAGCAGGGCCAGCGCCTCGGCGTCCGCCTCGCCCTCGAGCACCAGCTGCGCGGGCTCGCGCGCGGGCTTGAGGTAGCGGCTGAAGCGGTAGGCGCCCAGGCCCCAGCCCAGCAGGGCCTGGCCCGGCGCCAGTGCGGCCGGCGACTGCGGGCACAGGCGGTAGGCGCCGGCCGGCAACAGGCTGGGCAGGTGCGCCAGCGCCAGCGGGTCGGCGGCGTCGGCCAGCACCACCAGGACATAGGCCGGGCGGCCGTCGTCGCCGGTAATCGCCAGC
>NZ_JALHQI010000051.1 GCF_022842045.1 Arenimonas sp.
TTCGTGGGCCTGGCCAACTGGATGATCCCGCTGATGATCGGCGCGCCCGACATGGCCCTGCCGCGCATGAACAACTGGTCCTTCTGGATCATGCCGTTCGCCTTCACCCTGCTGCTGATGCCGCTGTTCCTGTACTTCTTCGGCATCGGCGGCGGCGCCCCGGCCGGCGGCTGGACGCTGTACCCGCCGCTGTCGCTGCAGGGCGGCTCCAGCACCGCGTTCACCATCTTCGCCATCCACCTGATGGGCATCAGCTCGATCATGGGTGCGATCAACATCATCGCCACCATCCTCAACATGCGCGCCCCGGGCGTGGACCTGCTGAAGATGCCGGTTTTCGTGTGGACCTGGCTGATCACCGCCTTCCTGCTGATCGCCGTGATGCCGGTGCTGGCAGGCGCGGTCACCATGCTGCTGACCGACAAGTTCTTCGACACCAGCTTCTTCAACGCCGCCGGCGGCGGTGACCCGGTGATGTACCAGCACATCTTCTGGTTCTTCGGTCACCCCGAGGTCTACATCATGATCCTGCCGGCCTTCGGCATCGTGTCGGAGATCATCCCGACCTTCGCCCGCAAGCCGCTGTTCGGCTACCAGGCCATGGTGTATGCCACCGCCTCGATCGCCTTCCTGTCGTTCATCGTCTGGGCCCACCACATGTTCACCGTGGGCATGCCGCTCGGCGGCGAGCTGTACTTCATGTACGCCACCATGCTCATCGCCATCCCCACCGGCGTGAAGGTGTTCAACTGGGCCACCACCATGTGGCGCGGCTCGATGACCTTCGAGACGCCGATGCTGTTCGCGCTCGGCTTCGTGATCATGTTCACCATCGGTGGCTTCTCGGGCCTGATGCTGGCCATCGTCCCGGCCGACTTCCAGTACCACGACACCTACTTCGTGGTGGCCCACTTCCACTACGTGCTGGTGACCGGCGCCGTGTTCGGCATCATGGCCGGCGTGTACTACTGGCTGCCGAAGTGGACCGGCCACATGTACAACGAGACCCTGGGCAAGTGGCACTTCTGGCTGTCCACGTTCTTCGTGAACCTGCTGTTCTTCCCGCAGCACTTCCTGGGCCTGGCCGGCATGCAGCGCCGCGTGCCCGACTACAACGTGGCCTTCGCCGACTTCAACCAGTGGTCCACCATCGGTGGCTTCGGTTTCGGCATCAGCCAGCTGCTGTTCGCCTACATCGTCTGGAAGGCCGCCCGTGGCGGCGTCAAGGCCGAGGCGCGTTCGTGGGAAGGCGCCAAGGGCCTGGAGTGGACCGTCGCCTCGCCGGCGCCGCACCACACCTTCACCGTGCCGCCGGTCATCAAGGACGGCGACCTGGCCCACGGCGACGTCACCCACTGACGTCGCCCGCCTGAGCCCGAGACCGCCATGACCCAGCCCACCGACAAGACCGACCTGGAGAAGCGCCGCCGCGGCACGCGCCTAACGGCGTGGGCGATCGGCCTGGTCGCGGTCGGCATCTACGCGGCCTTCCTGCTCTCGGTGATGCTGCCATGAGCACCGAAAGCAACGTGGCCCGCCCGTCGGTCAAGTCCAGCCTGCGCACCATCGCCATGGTGTCGGCGCTGTCCTTCGTCGGTGCTTTCTCGCTGGTGCCGCTGTACCAGATCGCCTGCGAAAAGGTGTTCGGCATCAAGCTCGAGCAGGGCCCGGCCGGCGAGCAGCACGTCGCGGGCCTGGTGGTCGACGAGTCGCGCACCATCACGGTCGAGTTCGACGGCACCGTGAACTCCAAGCTGCCCTGGGCCTTCAAGCCGCAGGTGCTGAGCATGCAGGTGCACCCGGGCCGGACCTACGAGGCGAACTACATCGCCCGCAACACGTCCGACCACGCGATCGTCGGCAACGCCGCGCCGTCGGTGGCGCCGTCCACCGCGTCCACCTTCTTCAACAAGACCGAGTGCTTCTGCTTCACCGAGCAGCTGCTGCACGCCGGCGAGGAGCGCCTGATGCCGGTGCGCTTCGTGGTCGACCCCGACCTGCCGGAGCACATCAGCACCATCACCTTGTCCTACACTTTCTTCAGCAACGAGCCGGCCACGGCGCGCCTGGTGGGCGAGGCCGGCACCGCGCCGTCCGCCGCCCGCAGCGCGCCCTGACCCACGCCTTACAGGAATACCGGGGAATCCCATGGCACAGACCCACGACGATCCGAACATCTATTACGTCCCGCACCACAGCCCGTGGCCCTTCGTCGGCTCGATCACGCTGTTCATCACCATGATCGGCGTCGCCAACTGGCTCAACGGCCAGGCCTGGGGCCAGCCGGTGTTCTACGTCGGCCTGGTGGCCACGATGGCGGTGCTGTTCGGCTGGTTCGGCAACGTCATCAGCGAGTCGCTGGCGGGCAAGTACAACGACAAGGTCGACGCGTCGTTCCGCATGGGCATGATGTGGTTCATCTTCTCGGAGATCATGTTCTTCGCGGCCTTCTTCGGCGCCCTGTTCTACGCCCGCCAGTTCGCGCTGCCGTGGCTCTCGGGCGAGGGCGACGGTGCGCTGACCAACCAGTTCCTGTGGGAAGGCTTCGTCGCCGGCTGGCCGTCGGCCGGCCCGGAGCAGCTGGGTGGCAGCTTCCAGACCATCCCGGCCTGGGGCCTGCCGCTGATCAACACCCTGATCCTGCTGGCGTCCGGCGTCACCATCACCATCGCGCACCACGCGCTCAAGGCCGGCAAGCGCACCTCGTTGCTGGTCTGGCTGGGCGCCACCGTGCTGCTGGGCTCGATCTTCCTGTTCTACCAGGCGGAGGAGTACATCCACGCCTACCGCGACCTGAACCTCACGCTGGGCTCGGGCATCTACGGCTCCACTTTCTTCATGCTCACCGGCTTCCACGGCATGCACGTGTTCCTGGGCACGCTGATGCTGGCCATCATCTGGCTGCGCTGCCTGAAGGGCCACTTCAGCAAGGACCACCACTTCGCCTTCGAGGCCGTGGCCTGGTACTGGCACTTCGTGGACGTGGTCTGGCTCGGCCTGTTCCTGTTCGTCTACGTGCTCTGACCCCGTAGGAGGGACTTCAGTCCCGAAGTTCTTGGCCGGGAAGCTTCGGGACTGAAGTCCCTCCTGCAAGATCCAGGACGGGCCGGCCATCGCGCCGGCCCTTCTTTTTCTTCAACCGCCGATGCCGTGCGGCTTGATGACGCCGGTGAAGATGCCGGCGATGACCAGCAGGATCAGCCCCACCGACAGGCCGATGCGCCAGGTCAGCGACTTCACGGTGCGGTCGGTCTTGCCCTTGTCGACCATCATGTAATACAGGCCGGCGCCCAGGTTCCAGAGGATCACGATCAGGACAGCGATGATGAGGA
This sequence comes from Arenimonas sp., assembly GCF_022842045.1. Taxonomy (GTDB): domain Bacteria; phylum Pseudomonadota; class Gammaproteobacteria; order Xanthomonadales; family Xanthomonadaceae; genus Arenimonas. Next base: position 3,333 of record NZ_JALHQI010000051.1, read on the forward strand.
GTTTCTGCACGACTACCGCCCGGTGTCTGGGGAAGCCCGCATTATCCGCCCGTGGAGCGCGAATCGCGTGAACCGCCGCCTGGTCCTCAGCGTTCTCGGCCTGTGCCTTGCGCTCGGCTTCGCCCAGCTGGGCCGCTGGCAGCTTTCGCGCGAAGGCATCAAGCGCCAGCAGCTGGCCGCCGCCGACGCCGCGCTGGCCGGGCCGGCGCGCGGGCTGGCCGAGACCCTGGCCCGGCCGGAAGGCATCGACAAGGTAGTGGGCCGCGCGCGCTTCACGGCAACGCCGCGCCTGTGGCTGGACAATCAGCGCCGTGGCCAGCAGGTGGGCATGCGCCTGTACTGCGCCGCCGCGCCGGTGGACGGCGGCACGCCGCTGCTGGTGGACCTGGGCTGGCTTCCGGTGGCGCCCGACCGCGCGCTGCCGGCGGTGGGCTGCCCCGAAGGCGAGCATGCGCTGGCGGGCCTGTTGGTGGCGCCGCCGTCGGTAGGCCTGCGGCTGGGCCCGGGGCTGGTGGAGCAGGATGGTGCCTGGCTGGCGACGCGGCTCGACCCGGCCGAGGTCAGCGCCGCCTGGGCGTCCGATCCGGCACTGGCGGCGCGCGTGCTGCGGCTGGATCCTGCGGTTCCGCTGGGCCACGCGCGCGACCTGGAGCTGCTTTCCAACACCCTGCCGCCGGAAAAACACCGCGGCTACGCCGTCCAGTGGTTCGGACTGGCGCTGGCCACCCTCGTGATACTGATAGTACTCAACCTGCGCCGACGCCGATGACTGCCGAAAACCAACGCACGCCGAACCAGACCCGCTCACGCATCTCGCTGCTGCTGGTCGCCGCCATGTTCCTGGGCAGCTTCGGCGTCGCGGCCCTGCTGTTCTTCGGCGGCTGGAAGCCGACCAGCACCCGCAACATCGGCGAGATGCTGTCGCCGTACCCGGACCTGCGCGACGTCGCCCTCGTGCGCGCCGACGGCCAGCCCTGGGCCTGGACGCCCGCCGATCGCCACTGGCACATCCTCGTGGCCCCGCCGGCCGACTGCGGCGAGCCCTGCGGGCAGCTGCTGAACGCCCTGCACCGCGTCTGGTACTCGGAGGGTCGCCACGCCGAGAAGCTCAAGGTGCTCTGGTTCGGCGAGCTGCCGGCCGGCGCGCCCGAGTTCAGCGGCCTGGTGCCGATGCAGCCCAGTGCCGCCCTGCAGGGAAAGCTCCCGGACCAGGCCCGCGCCGACGCGCTGCCGGTCTACCTCGCCGATTCCAATGGTTACCTGGTCCTGCGCTACGCCCCGGGCTTCGACCCGTCCGGTCTGCGCAAGGACCTCGGACGTGTGTTGAAGTAGGAACCCCATGAACAGCCCCCATCGCCACTACCACCGCCTCGCCTGGGCCGCCGTGCTGCTGGCCCTTTGCGTGATCGTGTTCGGCGGCTTCGTCCGCCTCTCCAATGCCGGCCTGAGCTGCCCCGACTGGCCGACCTGCTACGGCAAGGCCACCTGGCCCACGCTCGACCATGAGATCGCCAGCGCGAACGAAACCTACGAGCGTGCCGTCGAGGTCAGCAAGGCCTGGCGCGAGCAGTTCCATCGCCACATCGCCGCGCTGCTGGGCGTGTTCGTGCTGGTGCTGGCCCTGCTGGGCGCGCGCCGCTACCGCCACGGCGTCGCCAGCGTGCTGGCCGCGGCGGCGCTGGTGGCGCTGTCGATCCCGATCTACACGGGCATCGAAGGGCAGTTCGAAGGCAACCACGCGATCTCGGTGGCGCTGTTCATCGTCGCCGAGCTGATCCTGGTCGCGCACGCCTGGCGCGGCTCGAACGCCGATGCCGCGCGCTTCTCCAGCCTGCTGCTGGGCGTGATCATCTTCCAGGCCGTGCTGGGCATGTGGACGGTCATCTGGCTGGTGAAGCCGGTGATCGTGATGGCGCACCTGCTCGGTGGCCTGCTCACGCTGTCCATGCTCACCTGGCTGGCGTTCAAGACCATGCCCGGCAGTGCGCTGGTGCTGGCCGAGGCGCCGCGCCTGCGTCGCCTGCTGTGGATCGGCCTGGGCCTGCTGGTGGTGCAGATCGCGCTGGGCGGCTGGACCAGCGCCAACTACGCCGCGCTCGCCTGCGGCACCGATTTCCCCACCTGCCTGGGCCAGTGGTGGCCGGAGCAGGATTACCGCGAGGGCTTCGTGCTCTGGCGCGGCATCGGCGTGGACTACGAGGGCGGCGTGCTCGACGGCGCCGCGCGCGTGGCCATCCAGATGAGCCACCGCATCATGGCGCTGCTGGTCATCGGCCACCTGCTGGTGGTGGGCATCCGCATGGTGCGCACGCCGGGCCTGGTGTTCTGGGGCATCGTGCTGCTGGCGCTGCTCTCGGCGCAGGTCGCGCTGGGCGTCAGCAACGTGGTGCTGGGCCTGCCGCTGTGGGTTGCCACCGCGCACAATGCCGGCGCCGCGCTGCTGCTGTTCACGGTCGTGGGCCTGCTGGCCCGGCTGCGGGCACCGGAGTGAGCACGCCGTTCGCCGCCTACTGGGAACTGACCAAGCCGCGCGTGGTCGCGCTGATCGTGTTCACCGCGATCATCGGCATGTTCCTGGCGATCCAGCCGGGCGAGCCCTGGCCCTGGGGGCGGATCGTGCTCGGCGCGATCGGCATCTGGCTGGCGGCGTCGTCCGCGGCGGCGATCAACCACCTGCTCGACCAGCGCATCGACGTGCTGATGGCCCGCACCCAGCACCGCCCGCTGGCCACCGGCTCGCTGCGGCCGATGCAGGTGCTGGCCTTCGCGGTCGCGCTGGGCGTGCTGTCGATGGTGCTGCTGGCCTGGCGCGTCAACGGCTTCACCGCGGCGCTGACCTTCGCCTCGCTGATTGGCTACGCCATCGTCTACACCGGCTGGCTCAAGCGCGCCACGCCGCAGAACATCGTCATCGGCGGCCTGGCCGGCGCGGCGCCGCCGCTGCTGGGCTGGGCCGCGGTGAAGGGCTGGCCCGCGGGCACGGCCTTCCTCGGCCTGGCCGGCGCGCCGCTGCACTACGACCATGCGCTGCTGCTGGTGCTCATCATCTACGTCTGGACGCCGCCGCACTTCTGGGCGCTGGCCATCTTCCGCCGTGACGACTACGCCAAGGCGCTGATCCCGATGCTGCCGGTGGTGTACGGCGTCACGTATACGCGCTGGCAGATCCTGTTCTACACGGTGCTGCTGCTGGCGGTGACAGTGCTGCCCTGGGCCACCAAGATGGCCGGGGTCTTCTACCTCGGCGGGGCGCTGGTGCTGGGTGGCGTGTTCCTCTACTACGCGATCCGCCTGCTCGACCCACCGGGCGAGCTCTACGCGATGAAGGTCTTCAACTACTCCATCGTCTACCTGATGGCCCTGTTCGCCTTCCTCCTCGCCGACCACTGGCTCCTCCCGCCCGCCGTGGCCGCTCCCACGCTCGAGTTCTTGCCAGCCGCGGCTTGACTGGGGCATGGCGTGTAGAGCCAAGCCTTGGTTTGGCTAGCGCGAGCACATTGAACTCGCAGCAAACCAATCCAATCGCTTCTGATTCATCTGCTCTTATCTGCGTGCATCCGCTCTGATCCGCGTTCAAACACGCACGCCCTCACCCGAGAGCGCGACGCGCCAATCCCACGACCTCCGGGACGAGCCGGGCAGGCACGCGCCCGAAGACGCGTGCCCGGCCGGTTACTTGGCGTTGATGAGGTGCTGCTGCCAGAACAGGACGCTGGCGGCGCCGAAGTAGTCCGCGTTGGTCTTCTTGCGGAAGCCGTGGCCCTCGTCCTTGAACAGCAGGTACCAGACGTCGCCGCCGTTGCCGCGGACCGCCTTCACGATCTGCTCGGCTTCCGTCCACGGCACGCGCGGGTCGTTCAGGCCCTGGGCGACGAACAGCGGGCGGGTGATCTTGTGCGCGTTGTTGAGCGGCGCGATGCGGTCGTGGAAGGCCTTCATCTCCGGGATGCGCTCGTCGCCGTACTCGGCCCGGCGCAGGTCGCGGCGGTAGCTCTCGGTGTTGGCCAGGAAGGTGCCGAAGTCGGAGATGCCCACCACGTCGATGCCGGCGCGGATGCGCTCGTTGTAGTGGGTCATGCTGGCCAGCACCATGTAGCCGCCGTAGCTGCCGCCGGAGACGCCGACGCGGTTGGCGTCGAGCTCGGGCTGCTTCGCGATCCAGTCGAGCAGGGCGCCGATGTCCTTGACCGAGTCCTCGCGCAGCATGCCGTTGTCGAGCTGCAGGTAGTCCTTGCCGTAGCCGGCCGAGCCGCGCACGTTCGGCACCAGCACCGCCACCTTCAGCTCCTCGAGCATGAACTGGATGGTCGGGTTGAAGCTGGGCAGCGACTGCGCTTCCGGGCCGCCGTGGATGTTGATCACCACCGGGAACGGGCCGTCGCCGGCCGGGCGGTAGTAGAAGGCCGGGATGGTGCGCGGCTTGCCGTCCACCTGGTCGAAGGTCTCGTAGCGCACCAGCGTCGGTGCGCGGAACCTGGACACGTCCAGGCCGCCGACTTCGCTGGCGGTCCACTGCACCAGGCGCGCATCGGCGAGCTCGACCACGTGCACGTCGCTGGGCGAGGTGGCGCTGTTGAGCGTCACCGCCAGGCGCTGGCCGTCGGGCGAGAAGCCGAAGTTGCCGATCACGCCCACCGGCAGCTCGGGCAGGGCCACCGGCTGGTGGCCGGGCAGGGTGATGACGTGCAGCTTGCCGATGCCGTCCTCGTTGGTCGAGAAGGCCAGGTGCTTGCCGTCGGCGCTGATGTCGAAGCCCTCGACGTCCCAGGGGATGTTGCCGCTGAGCAGCTCGGTGCGGCCGCTGTCGGGGTCGTGGAAGCGCAGGGTGCGGAACTGGCGCTCCTCGTCGGAGATGAAGTACACGCCCTTGCCGTCCGGCGCGTACTGGAAGCCGCCGAACGCGGCGCGGCCGCCATCGACCGGGAACATCTCGAGCTTGCCGGTGGCGAGGTCAAGCTCGCCCGGGTAGGACTCGTTGATCGAGACGTAGCGCGTCACCAGCAGCTTGCCGCCGTCGGGCGAGAAGCCGGTGGCGTTCCACAGGCCGCCCTCGCTGAGCACCATGCGCGATTCGCCGGTGGCCATGTCGCGGATCCACAGGTCGTAGTCGGTGCCGTTGCGCGCGGTGCTGGACCAGGCCAGCTGCTTGCCGTCCTTCGACCACAGCGGGGCCGAGTTCTGGCTGCGCTTGCCGTCGGTGAGCAGGGTGACGGCGCGGGTGTCGAGGTCGAACCAGTGCAGCTGCCAGAACTCGGAGCCACCGACGTCCTTGCCGAACACGAAACCGTTTTTGCCCGGCGCCGGGCTCACCGCGCTGATCGGTTCGGGATAGAACGTGAGCTGCTCGCGCGCGCCCATGGGCATGCGCACGCGGTGCGCCTGGTTGGTCTCGCCGAAGCGCGTGTTGATGACGAGGCTGCCGTCGGGCAGCCAGCCGCTGAAGCTGGCGCCGCGGGTGTTCTGGTAGCGGTTCAGGCGTTCGACGAGTTCGGCCGGCACCGCCGGCACGTTCTCGCTGACGCGGTTGCCGACTTCCTCGCGCACCACCGCCGGCGGCGTCGCAGCGAAGGACGGCGCGACCAGCGCCAGCGACAGGATCAAAGGTGTGAAGCGCATGTGTAAGGCCCCCCCGGGCTTGATGATGAATCCCGAGGATAGCGCGCACCCCGTCCCTGTGGGAGGGACTTCAGTCCCGATGCTTTTCGCCGAAGAGCATCGGGACTGAAGTCCCTCCCACAGGGCGTTGCTAGCGGGCGGTGTGAAGGTCGCGGAGCTCGGCTTTCTCAGCGTCGCCGAGGCCGGACATGCCGACTTCGTTGATGCGCGCCTGCAGCTCGTCCAGGCGCTGCTGGCGGGTCTGCCTGTCGAGCTGGGCCAGGGCGTCCAGGAATTCCTGGCGCAGCGTGGCCACTTCGCCGGGGAAGGACTGCATCGCAAGCTTCTGCAGCGCCGCGCCTTCTTCACGCTCGGCGAAATGCTCGAGCACGCCGCCGGTACTGATCCCCGGGCGCGCGCGCGCCAGCTCGATCAGTTCCATCAGCAGCGGGATGCCGGGCTGGCGCAGGATGCCGAAGCGGTAGGGCGGCTCGATCGCCTCGGCCAGCGCGGGCTGCTGCACCAGCAGCGCGATGGCGGCGCGCACCAGGCTGATCTTCGGCGCCGGCGCACCGCCGCGGCCGCGCATCGAGGGCGTGGCCTGCGGGGCGGGCGCCGTGGCGGCGCGCTGGCCGACGCCGGTGAGCTCGGTGAGCCGCTGCTGCATCAGGTCGCGGAAAGCGCCGTCCGGGATGCCCGCGAGCAGCGGCTTCGCGCGTTCGGCCAGACGCGCCTTGCCTTCCATGCCCGCCAGGTTCACGTCCTTCGACAGCTCGGCGTAGAAGAACTCGGACAGCGGCGTGGCTTGCGCCAGCCGCGCGTCGAAGCCGGCCGCGCCTTCCTTGCGCACGATGGTGTCGGGATCCTCGCCGTCGGGCAGGAACAGGAAGAAGGCCTGGCGGCCGTCGCGCATGCGCGGCAGCACCGATTCGAGCGCCTTCCACGCGGCGCCGCGGCCGGCGCGGTCGCCGTCGAAGCAGAAGTACACGTCGGCGGCGTTGCGGAACAGCAGCTCGGCGTGGTCGGACGTGGTCGCGGTGCCCAGGGTGGCCACGGCGGTGTTCACGCCGAACTGGAACAGCGCCACCACGTCCATGTAGCCCTCGACGACGACGAGCCTGGGGATCTTCGAGTGCGCCTGCCGCACCTGCCACAGGCCGTAGAGTTCGCGGCCCTTGTGGAAGAGCGCGGTCTCGGGCGAGTTCAGGTACTTCGGGCCGTCGTCCTTGTCGAGCACGCGGCCGCCGAAGGCGATGACGCGGCCGCGGCGGTCGTGGATAGGGAACATCACGCGGTCGCGGAACTTGTCGTACACGCGGCCGCTGTCGCTGCGCGAGAGCATGCCGGTCTTGTCGAGCAGGTTCAGGCGGCGCTCGTCGGTACCCAGCGCGTCCTTCAGGCCATTGAAGCCGTCGGGCGCGTAGCCAATGCCGAAGCGCGCCTGGTTCTCCGCGTCCACGCCGCGCTTCTCTAGGTAGCCGCGGGCTTTCTCGCTGCCGGCCAGCTGCTGCACGAAGAACTTCGCGGCGGCCTCGAGCGCCGCGTAAAGCTCGCGCGATTCGTTGCCCTGGTGCGCCTGGCGGGTGTCGCGCGGCACCTCGATGCCGGCGCGCTTGGCCAGCTCTTCCACCGCGTCGAGGAACTCTAGGCGGTCGTAGTTCATCAGGAAGCTGATCGCGGTGCCATGCGCGCCGCAGCCGAAGCAGTGGTAGAACTGCTTGGTCGGCGACACCGTGAACGACGGCGAGCGTTCGTCGTGGAAGGGGCAGCGCGCGGAATACTCGCGGCCCTGGCGCTTGAGCGGCACGCGCGTGCCCACCACCTCGACGATGTCGGTGCGCGCCAGCAGGTCGTCTATGAAGGCGTCGGGCAGGCGGGCCATGGCGGCGGGTTCAGGCCTTGCGGGCGAGGCAGGCGTAGATGAAGCCGGTGCCGCGGTGGCGCCACTGCAGCCACTCGATCTTCAGGCGCTCGGCCAGGCCGGGCTGCTCGCTGTGGTTGTAGACCTCCCAGCGGCGGCGCTCGTAGTCGGGCCGGAAGCCCGCGCGCAGGATCGCGGCGCGCAGCAGGGCGGGCGGCAGCGGCGCCTCGTCCGGGTCTTCCTCGGGCGCGCGGTAGCCGCGGGTGGCGGCGAGCGAGGCGCGGTTCCAGCGGGTGATGGCGTCGGGCTCGACGATCGGGCCGTCGGCCACCGGCTCGGCCAGCAGCACCCAGCCACCGGGGCGCAGGCTGCGGTGGATGGCGGCCAGCACGCGGTCGATGCCGTCCTCGCCCAGGTGGTGCAGCACGCCGACGGCGGTCACGAGGTCGGCATGGTCCGGATGCGCGGCGAGGAAGGCTTCCAGGTCGCCCTGCTCCAGGCGCACGTGCGACAGCCCGCGCGCTTCGACCATGCGCCGCGCCGAGGCCAGCATGCCCGGGCTGTGGTCGACGCCGGTGACCCGCGCGGCCAGCGGGCCGGCGCGCCGGATCATGTGGCCGGTGCCGCAGCCCAGGTCGAGCATCTGGGTGAACGGGGCGTGCTTCGCGAGCCGGCGCAGGGCGGGCGCGAACAGGCGCTGCGTGGCGGCCTCGCGCGGGGCGAGCACGACGTCGTCGTACTCGTCCGCGATCGAGTCGTGGTAGCGGATGTCCTTGGTGAAATCCATGCGCTCAGGATACCGCCCCGCTCCCTCCTACAGGGAGCGGGCGCGGCCTCAGCCCGCGAGGGCTTTCTTGACCAGCTGCGACACCAGGCCCATGTCGGCCTGGCCGGCGAGCTTGGGCTTGAGCACGCCCATCAGCTTGCCCATGTCGGCCGGACCGGCGGCGCCGGTCTCGGCCTTGGCGGCGTCGATGGCGGCCTGGATCGCGGCGGCGTCCATCTTCGCGGGCAGGTAGGCCTCGAGCACGCCGAGCTCGTAGCGCTCGATGGCGGCGAGGTCGTCGCGGCCGGCGGCGTCGTACTGGCTGATCGAGTCCTTGCGCTGCTTGACCATCTTCTCCAGCACGGCCAGCACCAGCGCGTCGGTCATCTCGACCCGCTCGTCCACTTCCTTCTGCTTGATCGCGGCGTTGATCAGGCGGATGACGCCCAGGCGATCCTTCTCGCCCGACTTCATCGCGGCCTTCATGTCTTCAACCAGCTGGGCTTTCATGCTCATGGCGTTCTCCGGGGATCAGAAACACAAAAAGCCGGCAACGCTTGCGCGCGCCGGCTTCTTGGAGGGCACAGCGGCTCAGTACAGGCGCTGGCGCTTGGTGACGTCGCGCGAGCTGCGGCGCAGCTGGCGCTTCACCGCGGCGGCGGCCTTGCGCTTGCGCTCCTGGGTCGGCTTCTCGTAGAACTCGCGCTTGCGGGTCTCGGCGAGGACGCCGGCCTTCTCGCAGGTGCGCTTGAAGCGACGCAGCGCAAACTCAAACGGCTCGTTTTCGCGGACTTTGACAGACGGCATGTGGAATTCCTGGATACGTGGATTTCGCCCGGCACGGCCGGCGAGCCGCGTATGATACGCGGGCCCCGGGGCCGCAGGCAAGCCTGAATCCCGGGAAATCCTTGAATCCCGCGGTTTACCCCCAAGAAACAGGCACATGCGCGTCCTGGGCATCGAAACCAGCTGCGATGAAACCGGCGTGGCGGTGTACGACACCGACCGCGGCCTGCTGGCGCACGCCCTGTACAGCCAGATCGACCTGCACGCCGAATACGGCGGGGTCGTGCCCGAGTTGGCCAGCCGCGACCACGTCCGCAAGCTGCTGCCCCTGGTACGCCAGACCCTGGCCGAGGCCGGGCTGGGCGTGGCCGACCTGGACGGGGTGGCCTACACGGCCGGCCCGGGCCTGGTGGGCGCCCTGATGGTGGGTGCCGCGGCCGGCCGGGCCCTGGCCTGGGCCCTGGACCTGCCGGCCGTCGGGGTGCACCACATGGAGGGCCACCTGCTGGCCCCGTTGCTCGAGGACCCGGGCCTGAAGCCGCCGTTCGTGGCCCTGCTGGTCTCCGGCGGCCACACCCAGCTGGTCGAAGTCGCCGCGATCGGCGTGTACCGCCTGCTGGGCGAGACCCTGGACGACGCGGCCGGCGAGGCCTTCGACAAGACCGCCAAGCTGATGGGCCTGCCTTACCCCGGCGGCCCCGAGCTGGCCCGGTTGGCCGAATCCGGCCGCCCCGGACTGTTCAAGTTCTCGCGGCCCATGACCGACCGGCCCGGGCTCGACTTCAGCTTCTCGGGCCTCAAGACCCAAGTGCTGCTGGCCTGGCAGGCGTCGGACCGGTCCCCGCAGACCCGGGCCGACATCGCCCGCGGCTTCGAGGACGCGGTGGTCGAGACCCTGGCCATCAAGTGCGAGCGCGCCCTGAGGCAAACCGGCGCCCGCACCTTGGTGGTGGCCGGCGGCGTCGGCGCCAACGTCCGCCTCCGCGCCCGCCTGAACGCCCTTGTAGGAGGGACTTCAGTCCCGAAGCGTTCGGCCAAGGGCTTCGGGACTGAAGTCCCTCCTACAGGTCGGGTCTGTTTCCCCAGGCCCGCTTTCTGCACCGACAACGGCGCCATGATCGCCTTCGCCGGCGCGCTGCGGCTGCAGGCCGGCCAGCACGAGGCCCCGGCCGTCACCGTGACGCCACGCTGGGACATGGCAAGCTTGCCGCCCCTTTAGGAGAGGTCGCGAGGCATGGACAAGGTTTTCATCGAGGCGCTCGAGATCGAGTGCGTGATCGGCATCTACGACTGGGAGCGCAAGATCCGCCAGCCGGTGGTGCTCGACATCGAGATGGCGTTCGACAACACCGTGCCGGCCGCCACCGACAACATCGAGCACACGCTGGACTACAAGGCCGTCAGCAAGCGCCTGATCCAGTACGTGTCCGAGTCTGATTTCGGCCTGGTGGAAACGCTGGCCGAGCGCTGCGCCGCCATCATCACCGGCGAGTTCGGCGTGCAGCACGTGCGCCTGAAGCTGAGCAAGCCGGGTGCCGTGCGCGGCTCGAAGGCGGTGGGCGTCATCATCGAGCGCACGCGCGCCTGATGGGCACCGCCTGGCTGAGCCTGGGCAGCAACCAGGACGCCGAAGCGAACCTCGCGGCCGCCGCCGAGGCGCTGCGCGCGCGCTTCGGCGCGGTGCGCTTCTCGCCGGTCTACCGCACGCCCGCCGTCGGCTTCGAGGGTCCGGACTTCCTCAACGCCGCCGCGGTGATCGACAGCGACCTCGACCCGTTCGCGCTCAACGACTGGCTGCACGCGCTGGAAGACCGGCAGGGCCGGCGCCGCGACGTGCCGCGGTTTTCCAGCCGCACGCTCGACATCGACATCGTGTTCTACGACGACCGCGTGCTGAAGGGGCCCGGCAACCTCGAGCTGCCGAGGCCGGAGCTGAAGCACGCCTTCGTGCTCAAGCCGCTGGCCGACCTGTCGCCGGACTACCGCGTGCCCGGCGGCGACGCCACGCTGGCCGCACTGTGGGCCGCGCACCCGGACGCCATGTCGCCGCCGGCGCTGGACGCGCTCGCCCTGGGGTGACTTCCGGCCTTGCGTGAAGGCGCCGCCCGTCCATAATCACGGCCACCCAGCCAACAAATGAACCAGGTTCATTTGTTGGCGTCCCCACCGGAGGCCACCGTCATGTTCGACCGTCTCGCCCGCAGTTGGACCCTGGTCAAGGCCAGCGCCGCCGTGCTGCGCTCCGACAAGGAGCTGCTGCTGTTCCCGGTGATCTCGGGCATCTCCACCCTGCTGGTCGCGGCCACCTTTGCGGTGCCGGTGGTCGGGCTGCGCCTGTTCGAGGGCGGCGAGATCGGCGTGCTGGGCGCGGTGGTGGGCTTCCTGTTCTACCTCTGCCAGTACTTCGTCATCTTCTTCTTCAATACGGCGCTCGTGGGCGCCGCGATGATCCGCCTCGAGGGCGGCGACCCGACGGTGGCCGACGGCCTGCGCATCGCCCGCTCCAAGCTGGGCGTGATCCTGGGCTACGCCGCCATCGCCGCCACCGTGGGCCTGCTGCTCAAGGCCGCCAGCGAGCGCGCCGGCGCCTTCGGCAAGATCCTGATCGGCCTGCTGGGCATGGCCTGGACCGTGGGCACCTTCCTGGTGGTGCCGATCCTGGTCACCCGCGACGTCGGCCCGATCGACGCGGTGAAGGAATCGATGACCCTGCTCAAGCGTACCTGGGGCGAGAACGTGGCCGGCAACGTCGGCATCGGCCTGGCCTTCGGCATCCTGACCACCCTGGTGGTGATCGCCTCGATCGCGATGGTGGTGGGCGCCGCGGCCATCGGCGGCGGCAAGCTGGCCCTGGTCGCAATCATCCTCGCGGTGATCGCCATCGCCGGCGTCGCCGTCATCCAGGCCGCGCTCTCGGGCGTGTACTCCGCCGCCGTCTACCGCTACGCCGTGGACGGCCAGGCCCCCCAGGGCTTCGCCAGCACCGAACTCCAGGCCGCCTTCAAAACCAAATGAACCTGGTGCATTTGTTTTTCAGAGGTTGAGGCTGCGGCCGCCGTCTACGCGGATGACCTGGCCGGTGGTGTAGCGCGCGTCCTGCAGCAGCCAGCGCACCGCTTCGGCCACGTCTTCGGCCTCGCCGGCGCGCTTGAGCGCGGTGCTGGCCAGCATCGCCGCCTTTTCGTGCTCGGGCTTGCCTTCGGCGGGCCACATCACGGCGCCGGGGGCGACGGCGTTGACGCGCACCTCGGGGCCGAGTTCCTTCGCCAGCGATTGGGTGAGCATCAGGTTGGCGGCCTTGGCCATGCAGTAGATCGTGTGGTTCTTCAGCGGGCGCTCGCCGTAGATGTCGGCCAGGTTGACGATGGCGCCGCCGGCGGCGCGCAGGTGCGGTGCGGCGGCCTGCGCCAGGAAGAACGGGCCGCGGGCGTTGGAGGCGAACAGTTCGTCCCACTGCACCGTCGTGGCCGCGCCCACGGGCGTCGGATAGAAGGCGCTGGCGTTGTTCACCAGCGCATCCAGGCGGCCGAAGCGCGCGACGGTGTCGGCGACCAGGCCGGGCAGGGCGACGTCGTCGGCCAGTTCGCAGGACAGCACCAAGGTGCTGCCGGGTCGGGCGGTATCGAGCTCGGCGACCAGGGCCTGCATCGCATCGGCGGACGCGCGGTGGTGCAGGGCGAGGTCGTAGCCGGCGGCGTGCAGCCGGCGGGCGATGCAGGCGCCCACGCGTTTGGCGGCGCCGGTGATCAGGGCAACGGGGGCGGTCATTCGGGGCTCCGTGGAATTGCCGGTATCCTGCGCGCTGGCACCTGAAGATTCCATCATGACCCGGCAAGCCCCCGCCCCCGACGCGGCCGCCCAGGCCCACAGCGACCAGCTGCTTTCCCTGATCCGCGGCCAGATCCAGGCCAGCGGCGGCGTCATTTCGTTCGCGCGCTACATGGAGCTGGCGCTGTACGCGCCGGGCCTGGGCTATTACAGCGCCGGCAGCCGCAAGTTCGGTGCCGAGGGCGATTTCGTCACTTCGCCGGAGCTGGGCCCGACCTTCGCCGAGTGCATCGCCCAGGCGGCGGCGCAGGTGTTCGCGCAGCTGGGCGGCGAGGCCGACTTCTTCGAGATCGGCGGCGGCAGCGGGGCGTTCGCCGAGGCGGCGCTGCGGCGCTGGCAGGCGATGGGCGCGCTGCCGGCGCGCTACCTCATCCTCGAGCCCAGTGCCGACCTGCGCGAGCGCCAGGCCGAGCGGCTGCGCGCGACCTTGCCTTTGGATGTGTTCGCGCGCGTTACGTGGCTCGACGGCCCGCCGGAAGCCGAATGGCGCGGCGTGCTGTTCGCCAACGAAGTGCTGGATGCGCTGCCAACGCCTCGCTTCGTGGTGCGCGGCGGCGAGGTGTTCGAAGAGCACGTGGCGCTGTCGCCCGAGGGCGCGCTGATCCGCGTCGAGCAGCCGGCCGATGCGCTGCTGCACGCCGCGGTGCGCCACATCGAGCGCGATATCGGCAAGCCCTTCGCCGATGGCTACCGTTCGGAAGTGCTGCCGCAGCTGCCGTACTGGATCCAGGCCGTGGGCGGCCTGCTCAGGGATGGCGTGATGCTTTACGTCGACTACGGCTACCCGCGCCACGAGTACTACCTGCCCGAGCGCAGCGACGGCACCCTGGTCTGCCACCACCGGCATACCGCGCACGGCGACCCTTTCCACCTGCCGGGGCTGCAGGACATCACCGCCTTCGTGGATTTCACCGCGCTGGCCGAGGCGGGCGTTGGCGCCGGCTTCGACTTCGCGGGCTACTGCGCCCAGGCCAGTTTCCTTATCAGCTGCGGCCTGCCCGAGCGCCTGGCCGAGATCGAGGCGATCGAAGACGCCGTCGAGCGCCACCACCGCCACAACGAGGTGAAGCGGCTGACGCTGCCGGGCGAAATGGGCGAGCGCTTCCAGGTGATGGCCTTCCAGCGCGGCGCCGACGTGCGCGCACTGTTCGCCCGCGGCGACCTGAGCCGGCGCCTGTGATCCGCCGCGACCTGCAGCGGCCACGGCTGTGGCTGGGCGTCTGGCTGTTCGGCTGGGCGCTGTGCATCGCACTGTCGCTGCTGCCGCCGATCGAACTCGACGGCCCCCCGGACTCCGACAAGCTCGGGCACTTCCTCGCTTACTTCACGCTGTCGGCGTGGGCGGCGATGCTGTTCGAAGGCTGGCGCGCCCGCGTGCTGGTGGCCGGTGCGCTGATGCTGCTGGGGCTGGGCCTGGAGCTCGCGCAGGCGACGCTCACCACGACTCGGCAGGGCGATGCGCGGGACATGCTGGCCAATGCGCTGGGGGTGATGGTGGGGTTGGGCGTGGCGTTGACGCCGGGGCGGCATCTGCTGGCGTGGTTGGATGCGAAGCTACGGGGTGAAAAGCTTCGGGACTGAAGTCCCTCCTACAGCAAGCTCCCTGTAGGAGGGACTTCAGTCCCGAAGCTTTGCCTCGGCAATCGCGGCAATGCGCGCCTTGCGAAGCCACTCCCCCACCGCCGGCCCCTGCAGCCCGTTCGCCACCGCATGCCCGGCCGAGATCGCCTGCGCCGCCGCGTGCAGCCGAACCAGCAGCGCGCCCGGCGGATACGGCTCGTCCTCGCGCCCCAGCCGCCCGCGCTTGTCGGCCTCGCAGGCCAGCGCCAGCAGCGGAATGCGCTCGGGCTTGCGGAAGCCGTCGCAGCGGGCGACCAGGTCGTGCACCGTCTCGGGCCGGAGCTCGGCCAGCCGATGCACGTTGAGGTGCTCGCGGCACACGATCTCGGCCATCGCGGCGTATTCGGCCGGCACCTTGTAGCGCGCGCATACCGCACGCAGCGGCCGCACGCCGCTGTGCTCGTGGCCGATGTGCTTGGGCAGCTCTGCTTTCGGCGTCAGCGCCTTGCCGAGGTCGTGCGTGAGCGCGCAGAAGCCCAGCAGCGCATCGCCCGGCGCCAGCCGCGCCGCCATGTCCAGCACCATCTGCACGTGCACGCCGGTGTCGACTTCCGGGTGGTATTCCGGCCGCTGCGGCACGCCGTACAGCGCATCCACTTCCGGCAGCAGCTTCGCCAGCGCACCGCACTCGCGCAGCAGCGCGATGGCGGCCGACGGGCGCGGCATCTCCAGCGCCTTCTTCAGCTCCTGCCAGACGCGTTCGGGGACGAGGTGGTCCACTTCGCCCGCCACGACCATGTCGCGCATCAGCGCCAGCGTCTCCGGCGCCACGGTGAAGCCCAGCGGCGCGAACCGCGCCAGGAAGCGGGCCGCGCGCAGGATCCGCACCGGGTCTTCGGCGAACGCCGGCGAGACATGGCGCAGCACGCGCGCCTCGATGTCCGCGCGCCCGCCGAACGGATCGGTGAGGACGCCCTCATCGTCCTCGGCGATGGCGTTGATGGTGAAGTCGCGCCTCGCCAGGTCCTCCTCGAGCGTCACCGAGGCATCGGCGTGGAAGGTGAAGCCGCGGTAGCCCGGCGCGGTCTTGCGCTCGGTGCGGGCCAGCGCGTGTTCTTCCTTGGTCACCGGATGCAGGAACACCGGGAAGTCCTTGCCCACCGGCAGGAAGCCCGCGAGCACCATCTGCTCGGGCGTCGAGCCCACCACCACCCAGTCGCGGTCGCCGCCCGGCAGGCCGAGCAGCCGGTCCCGCACGGCGCCGCCGACCCGGTAGGCCTTCATGTCAGCGCGCGGCGCGGTAGCGCGCGTAGCGCGTCTGGCGATCGTCCAGGTGGCCGAGGATTTCCGGCAGCTTGGCGCTGACCCGCGTGGGCACGATGCCCAGGCGGTGCAGGCCGTCGATGCCGCCGACCGAGTCGGTGGCCAGCGAGCGGAAGTTGTCGGACGAGAACGGCTTGCCCGGCACGAAGTCGAACACGAAGCCCTGCAGGCGGCCGAGCAGGTCGGGCAGCGGCAGCACGATGCGGGTGAGATCGCGCGCCTTCGCGGTCATCTTCACGATTTCGGCCATGGTGAAAACGTCCGGCCCGTACAGCTCGTAGACCTCGCCGATGCTGCGGCGGTTGCCCAGCGCGCGCACGAAGGCCTCGACCACGTCGCCCACGTACACCGGCGCGAACTTGCAGCCCGCGCGCGCCAGCGGCAGCACCGGCGCCAGCTTGAGCAGCTGCGCGAAGCGGCAGAACAGCCCGTCGCCGTGGCCGAAGATCACCGAGGGCTCGAAGATCGTCCAGTCCAGGCCCGAGGCCTTCACCGCCGCCTCGGCCTCGCCGCGCGACTTGAGGTAATGGCTCTGGCCGCGGCCCGCGTTGAGCGAACTCATCTGCAGCAGGCGGCGGGTGCCGGCCAGCTGCATCGCCGCGATCACCAGCTTGGTCAGCTCGACGTGCGCGCGGCGGAAGCCGCGGCCACTGTCGCCGGCCTCGTTGAGGATGCCGACCAGGTTGATGACGGCATCGGCGCCGGCGAAGGCTTGGCGCAGCACGGTCGGGTCGTACACGTCGACCTCGCGCAGCACCACGCCCGGCGGCAGCAGGCGGTCGGGATGGCTGGCCAGGTTGCGGCTGAGCAGCGTGATGGCGTGGCCGTCGGCGGCCAGGCGGGCCACCAGGTGCCGGCCGACGAAGCCGGTGCCCCCGAGGATGACGATGTTTTGACGGATCATGGTGGGCTCGGTGCGCTCGAAGGGGTGGGGCAGTGGAACTTGCGCCGGGACGCCGCGTTCACCGTGCGGCCGAGCATGCGCTCGGTCACCGGCACGGCGTCGCCGTCCAGGCGCCAATCGTAGATGACGCTGAAGGCCAGCACCCGGGCCACGTAGTCGCGGGTTTCCTTGTAGGTCACGGTCTCGATCCAGAAATCGGGCTCGAAGCCGGGACGGTCGCGGTTCCAGCGGGCCACGGGCGCGGGCCCGGCATTGTAGGCGGCGATGGCCTGGTAGGGCAGGCCTCCCTGCTGGTCGAGTTCGAAACGCAGGTGGGCCGTGCCCAGGATGATGTTGATGTCCGGGTCGTACAGGCTGTCCACGCCGCGGTAGGCGATGCCCTGGCGCTTGGCGGTCATGTCGGCGGTGGTCGGCAGCAGCTGCATCAGGCCGCGGGCATTGGCCGGCGAACGCGCGCGCTCCATGAAGGCGCTTTCGGCCCGCGTCTGCGCCGCCACCCAGGCCGGGTCCAGCGCGTGCTTGCGCGCTTCGCGGCGAATGGTGCGCTCGTGCGGCAGCGGGAAGCGCAGGCCGTAGTAGCGCAGCGCGTCGGGCGCGTCGCCGATGGTGAACACGCCGCGGTCATGCCAGCCCGCATCCAGCGCGAAGGCAATGGCGACGTAGCGTTCGTCGGCGCTGAGCCCGCGCACCAGCGCGGCCCACTCGCGGATCGCCAGGCCCAGGCGGTCGAGGCGGTACAGCTCGAGCGCACGCACCAGGCCCGGATGGGTCGCGACGCGCTGCCGCAGCGCCACGTCGGCCGAAGGCTCCAGCGGGCACAGCGCGTACGGCAGCTTCAGCCGGTCGGCGGCGAGGAAACCGTGGAAGGTCGCGGTGCTGGCCGCCTGCGCAAACAGCGCGCGGGCCCGGTCGCGTTCCTTGTTGCGCTCGCGCAGGCGCGCCTCGAAGTACTGCCAGCGCGGGTCGGTGCGCTGCGCCGCCGGCATGCGCTCGAGCGCGGCCAGCGCCGCCGCCGTGTCGTGGCGGCTCATCGCCTCGCGCACCCGCCACTCGTGCAGGCGCTCGTCGTAGGCGCTCTCCGGCACCTCGGCCAGGCGATCGGCGGCGCCAGGCAGGTAGGAGGCCACCGTCCACAGCGCGACCTGGTAGAGCACCTTGCCGCGCTGCGCCTCGTCCATGTCGAGCGCCGCGGCCAGCGTCGCCAGCTGGGTGCGCGCGGCCTCGGGGTCGCGGCGGGCGAGCCG
>NZ_JALHQI010000052.1 GCF_022842045.1 Arenimonas sp.
GCGCCCGGTGCCACCACCACGTTCGCCACCACGCGGCCGTCGGCCTCGCGCGCGTCCTCCTTGATCAGCACCGCGTCGGCGCCGGCCGGCATCGGCGCGCCGGTGGTGATGCGGGTGCACTCCCCCGCCCCGAGCAGCAGCCCGTGGCTGGGGCCCGCGAACTGCTCGCCGGCCAGGCGCAGGCCCGCGGCGCCGGCGGCGTTGACCTCGCCGGCGCGCACGGCGAAGCCGTCCATCGCGGAATTATCGAAGCCTGGCAGCCGCAAGCCGGCAACGATGTCCCCGGCGAGCACCGCGCCGTGGGCGCGCGACAGCGGCTGGCGGACGACCTCGAGCCGGCGGTCCGCGGCGACGCGGGCCAGGATCGCGAGGGCTTCGGCGAAGGCGATGCGGGTCGGGAATGGATCGGTCACGGGTCGTAGTCTTCGGGGAAATCGTGCGGGGTGTTGAGGTTGTCCAACTGGCGCGGCGCCAGGTCCAGGCGCGACACGCGCAGCCGCGCCACCAGGCGGCGCGCGGCGGATTCTCCCGCGTCCAGCATCGCGCCGGCGTGTTCGCGCAGCGCGGCGGTGCGCCACAGGCCGAGCAACGGCTGCAGGCCCGCGGCGTCGGTGACCACGACGCCGTCACCGTCGGCCGAAGACGCCAGGTCGTCGGCGATGCCCTCGGGCAGGCGGTCCAGGTCCACCGGCACGGTCATCAGCCAGGGCGTCCCGCAGGCCGCGGCCAGGGCCTCGATGCCGGCCAGCGGCCCGGCGAAGTCCTCGCGGCGGTCGAGCACCACGCGCAGGCCGAGGGCGGCGTAGCGCGGATCGTCGGCGCGCGCGCTCACCAGGCGCTCGCCGAACGCGCCCGGAAACGCCATCAGGATGTTTTCGACCAGAGGCGCGCTGCGGTGCCGCACCCAGGCCTTGTCGCGCCCGCCCAGCCGCTGCCCGCGTCCGCCGGCCAGGATGCCGAGCGTGATCGCGTCGCGGTGGATCACCGGCGCTTGACGTGCTTCATCAGGCGGCGCTTGGCCTTGACCTGGCGATCGGTGAGGACGTTCTTCTTGCCCTCGTAGGGGTTCTCGCCTTCCTTGAATACGAACTTCACCGGGGTGCCGACCAGCTTGAAGCGCTTGCGGAAGAAGTTCTCGAGGTAGCGGCGGTAGCTCTCGGTCAGTGAGGTCAGGCGATTGCCGTGGACGATGAACGTGGGCGGGTTCGCGCCGCCCGGGTGGGCGAACTTCATCTTGGCCACGTGGCCGCGCACGACCGGCGGCGGGAAGCTTTCCACCGCCACCTGCAGCGCCTTGGTGGTCTCCGCGGTGCTGAACTCCCGGGTGGCCGAGGCGTGGGCGCGGTGGATGGCCTTGAACAGCTCGCGCAGGCCGGTGCCGTGCTTGGCCGAGATGGTGACGCGCTCGGCCCACTCGCAGAACGAGAGCTTGCGCTCGAGCATCGAAACCGCCTGCTCGCGCGTGTACTTGTCCTGGCCGTCCCACTTGTTGACGGCGATGACCAGGGCGCGGCCGGCCTCGAGCACGTGGCCCAGCACGGTGGCGTCCTGCTCGGTCACGCCTTCGCCGGCGTCGAGCATCACCACCGCGACCTGGCAGTTCTCGATCGCCTGCAGGGTCTTGAAGACGCTGAACTTCTCCACCGCCTCCTCGACCTTGGCGCGCCGGCGCAGGCCGGCGGTGTCGATCAGCTTGTACGGGCGCCCGTCGCGCTCCATGTCCACCGCGATCGAATCGCGGGTGGTGCCCGGCACGTCGGAGGCGATCATGCGCTCCTCGCCCAGCAGGCGGTTGACGAGGGTGGACTTGCCCACGTTCGGGCGGCCCAGGAAGGCGATGCGGATGCGACCAGGCTCGTCGGCGACGATCTCGACGTCGCGCTCGGCCGGCAGTTCGGGGATCACGTCCTCCAGCAGGTCGTCGATGCCGCGCTGGTGCGCGGCCGCGACCGGGAGGACGCGCTCGACGCCGAAGCGCGCGAACTCGGCCAGTACCGCCTGCTCGTCCAGGCCATCGGTCTTGTTGACCACCAGGAAGAAACGCCGGCCGCTCTTGCGCAGCCAGTGCAGGATGTTCTCGTCCAGCGCCGAGGGGCCTTCGCGGCCGTCGACGACGAACAGGACGAGGTCGGCCTCTTCGACGGCCGAGCGGGCCTGGCGGGCCGTGGCGCCGGCCAGGCCCTCCTCGTCACCGGACATGCCGCCGGTGTCGCACAGGGCGAACGGGTGGTCCTCGACGCGGCGGCAAATGCCGTAGTGGCGGTCACGGGTGACGCCCGGCTCGTCGTGGACGAGCGCGTCGCGGCTGCGCGTGAGCGCATTGAACAGCGTGGACTTGCCGACATTCGGCCGGCCGACGAGAGCGACCAATGGCAACACGATGGATCTCTCCCGGTGGGCGCGGCCGATCAGTTCGGTTGCGGGAAGGCGGACAGCTTGCCTTCGTTGGTCAGCGCGACCAGCATGCCGTTGGCGGCGACCTGCGGGGTGCCGAGGATGGGCGCGCGTTCGATGCGGGTGCGCGCGGCGATGGTGCCATCGGCGATGCGCACCCAGTGCAGGTAGCCCTCGAGGTCGCCGACCACGGCGTAATCACCGTGCACGGCGGGCGTTGTCAGCTGGCGGCGCGCCAGGACGTCCTGCTTCCACAGGGCACTGCCGTTGTTCCGGTCCAGCGCCCAGACGGTGCCGGCACCATCGGCCAGCAGCAGGCGGTCGGCCAGCAGCGCAATGCCGCCGTAGCCACCCGCGTCGCGGTTCCAGAGCGGACGGCCGGTGTTGGTGTCGATGGCCATGGTCTGGCCCTTGTAGCTCGAGGCGTACAGGGTGCCGAGGCCAAGCTGGATCTCGCCGTCCACGTCCGCCATGCGCTCGAGGTCGTTGCGGCCCTCGGGCTCGGCGATCAGCTGCTCCCACACGCGCTGTCCGTCGGCAAGCCGCAGGGCGATCACGCTGCCGTCGTCGTAGCCGAGGTAGGCCAGGCCATTGCCGGCCACCGGCGAACCGTTGCCGCGGACGCCCAGGCCCGGCAGGCCGCGGTCGAACACCCACTTGCGGCTGCCGTCGCCGGCATCGAGGCCGAACGTGCGCCCGTCGTTGCTGCGCACGATGACCAGGCCATCGGTGACCAGCGGCGTGGCGGTGACTTCGGACGTGACCCTGGCGCGCCAGCGCTCGGCGCCACCGTCGGCGTCGAAGGCAATGACCTCGCCGTTGCGGCCGCCGATGACGACCAGGCCGTTGCCGACGCCCGGGCTGCCGGACAGGCCGGCGTCGATCTTCTCGCGGCGCCAGAAGAAGACGCGGCTGCCTTCCTTGCCGGTCTTGACCGCTTCGGAGTCCCAGATCGTGTCGCCGCTGTTGATGTCCAGCGCCAGCACGCGGCCCTCGTCGTTGGCGACGAAGATGCGGTCACCCTCGATGGCGGGGCGCTGGCGCAGGCCGAGCTTCTGCTGGCCACCGCCGAGGTTGCGCGACCACGCCGCGTCGACGTCGATCGGATTGGCGATCTCGACCAGTTCGGCGGGCTCGATGGCCTTGTTCTTGTTCGAGCCGAACCAGTTCTTGACCGTCGCGCAGCCGGTGGACAGCGTCAGGATCAGGGCGATGAGCAGGGTGCGAAGCAGCATGCGGTCAGGACTCCGGCTGGGCCGTCGGCGAACCGCCGGCATCGGTGAGTTTCATCTCGACGATCGAACGCGTCGGGGCGGCGAGGTCCAGGGTGGCCAGGGCCTGCTCGTAGGCGGAACGGGCGGCGTCGCGACGGCCCAGGGCCATCTCGGCGTCGCCGCGGATCTCGGCGGTGACCGAGGGGAAAGCGGATTCGGCGGACAGGCGCTGCAGCGCCTCCTCGGGCTTGCCGCTGGCCAGCAGCAGGCGCGCGGCGCGCAGCTGCGCCAGCTCGGCCAGCTTCGGGTCGAGCTTGGTCTTGTCGATGGCATCGAGGGCGGCGACCGCCTCGGCGTCCTTGCCCTCGCCGTGCAGGCGCTCGGCCTGTCGCAGCGCGACCAGCGCCGGGTAGACGGTGTCGGGGTGTTCCTGCGCGAGCGCGGTGGCGTGGGCCTCGGCCTTGGCGGCCTCGCCGGCCTCCAGGGCCTTGCCGAAGGCATGGAACTCGACCGCGGCCTGCACCTTTTCGTTGGCCTGCTGGCCCTGCCACCACTGCCAGCCACCGAGGCTGGCCAGGCCCAGGGCGACACCGCCGATCAGGGAGGAACCGTTGTTTCGCAGCCAGGCGCGAACGCGTTCGCCCTGTTCGTATTCGTCGATCTGGTCCATGGAAGGCTTCTTCTGGCCGGCGCAGTGGCGCCGGCGGGGGTGATCGGGAAACCGGCGGCGGGGCCGCGGTCAGTTGCCCGGGGGAGCGGGTTGGCCGGTAGAGGATACCGTAAAGCGGGCGACGTCCGCCGTGCGATAAGGCGCCAGGTCGACCGGCTTGCCGTCGAAACTGACCTCGACCGCATCGGCCTTGCCGAGCGTAATGCGCGCCACCTGTCCGGCGGCATAACGACGCACGTCGCCCCCCGCGACGAGGCCGCGCTCGACGCGACGACCCTGCGCATCCAGCACTTCGATCCAGCTCTCTTCACGGAAGGCCAGCTGCAGGCCGGCCTGATCGCCGCGGTTGAAGGCCGGCGCCATCGAGGCCATCACCGGGTCGGGGCCATTGGCCGGTGCCGATGCCACCGCCGGAGGGATCGACGCGCCCTGGCCCGAGGCCGCGGGCTGGCCGGCGTCGGCCGCGCCCGCCTCGGACAGGTCCGCACCGGACGCGATGGTGTCGGTCACCGCGGGAGATGGCGCCGAGACGGGCGCCGCCGGCAGCAGCGCCGGGGCGGCGTCGAGCGTCAGCTGCTCCACGGCCGGGGTGCTCTGGTAGTAGCGGGCGACCAGTACGACCGGGACCACCAGCACGGCGGTCATCAGCAGGTAGACCGCGTTGCGCAGCGACTGGTCGAGCACGCGGCGCATGCGCGAGCGCGAGCCCATCGGCACCAACTGCGGGGTCGGCTTGGACTGCGCCACCTGTTCGGCCAGAGACTCGGGCAGGCCCACCAGGCGCAGGTAGCTGCCGAGGTAGCTGCGCACGTAGACGGGCGCGCCCAGCCGGGCCCAGTCGTCGCGCTCCATGGCCTCGACGATGGCCACCGGCAGCTTGAGCTGCTGGCCCACCTCGGCGATGGACAGCGACTGCGACACCCTCGCCTGCTTGAGGCGAAGACCGATCGGATCCTGGAACAGGGCTTCCTGCGAGACGTCTTGGGTCATGGCTGGAACGAACCTTGGTTGTCGGACGGCGTGAAGTCGGGGAACTGCTGCTGGAGGCGCTGCCGGTAGCGGCCGGCGGCGGCCGCGTCGCCGGCGCCCTGCTCGATCCGGACCGCGAGGTCCAGCAGCTCGGGCGAGACCGGGCCCAGCGACTCGCGCCGCTGGTAGAAGGCGCGCGCGGACATGAAGTTGCCGCGGCGGAACTGCAGCTCGGCCATCTGCCCCAGCAGCGCGGGGCTCTCGGGTGCGACCTCGATGCCCTGGCGCAGGTGCTTCTCGGCGGCGTCGAGCTGGCCGGCGCGCATGGCGCAATTGCCGGCGTTGAAGTAGGCCTGGTCGCGCGCCTTGTAGAACGGGTCCTTCACCGCGCGCGCGAACACCGTCTCGGCTTCGGCGGCGCGGCCCTTCTCGCACAACCAGACGCCGTAGACGTTGAGCACGTGGCCCGACTCGGGGTCGAGCTTGCCGGCGCGCTCGAAGTGCTCGCCGGCGCGGGTGCTGTCGCCCAGGCGCTCGCGGATCAGGCCGAGTACGACCTGCACGTCGGCGGAATTGGGGTCGCTGCGCAGGGCGCGGTTGGCGCGGTCGAGGGCGTATTCGAGCTTGCCGGCGGCGAGGTAGTTCTGGGCCAGGTTGAGGTTGGCGATGCCCTTGTTGGTCATCGCCGCCTGCGAACCCGGCGAGCTGCCCCCGCTGGTGGCGGCGGTGGGGCCGCCGGTGCCGGCGCAGCCGACGGTGACCGCGAGGGCGAAGGCGAGCAGGCTGTTGCGGACGACGTCACGCGGCATCGGACACTCCCTGTTGTTCGAGCTTGCGCTTGAATTCGGACTGGCGGCGGGTCTTGTCCATCACCTGGCCCTTGAGCTGGCCGCAGGCGGCGTCGATGTCGTCGCCACGCGTGCGCCGGACCATGGTCAGCACCTTCTGGTCGAGCAGGATTTTCTGGAAGGCGCGGATGTCGGCTTCCTCCGAGCGCTCGAAGCGGGTGCCGGTGAAGGGATTGAACGGGATCAGGTTGACCTTGGCGGCGTCCTCGCGCTGCACGCGCGCGTCGAACTTGCGCATCAGCTGTGCCAGCGCGCGGGCGTGCGCGGGCTGGTCGTTGACGCCCTTCATCATGGTGTATTCGAAGGTGATCGAGGTGCGCGGCTTGCGCAGCGCGTAGCGCACGCAGGCGTCGAGCAGCTCAGCGATCGGGTACTTCTTGTTCAGCGGCACCAGCTGGGTGCGCAGGTCGTCGTCCGGGGCATGCAGCGACACCGCCAGCGACACGTCGCTGACCTCGGAGAGCTTGTCGATCATCGGCACCAGGCCGGCAGTGGACAGGGTGACGCGCTTGTTGGCCAGGCCAAA
This sequence comes from Arenimonas sp., assembly GCF_022842045.1. Lineage (GTDB taxonomy): Bacteria > Pseudomonadota > Gammaproteobacteria > Xanthomonadales > Xanthomonadaceae > Arenimonas. The sequence goes on from NZ_JALHQI010000052.1 coordinate 6,622, forward strand.
GCCGTAGTCGTCGCGCATCAGGCTCATGGCGCGCACGACGTTGTCGAAGTTCAGCAGCGGCTCGCCCATGCCCATCATGACGACGTTGGTGAGCTTGCGCTGGTGGTGGGTCTTGTTGCCCAGGTGCTTCGACGCCGTCCAAACCTGGCCGATGATCTCGGCGGTGGACAGGTTGCGGTTGAAGCCCTGGGTGGCGGTGGAGCAAAACTGGCAGTTCAGGCCGCAGCCGACCTGGCTGGAAACGCACAGCGTGCCGCGGCCCTTGTCGGGGATGAACACGGTCTCGATCGAATTCGAGGTGTCCATGCCCAGTAGCCACTTGTGGGTGCCGTCGCTGGAGCCCTGGTCGAGCACGACGTTGGGCGGGCGGATCTCGCAGTGCTGCTCGAGCCGGGCCCGCAGCGCCTTGCCGACGTCGGTCATCTGGCCGAAGTCGGTGACGTGCTGGTGGTACATCCACTTCATGATCTGGTGGGCGCGGAAGCGCTTCTCGCCGAGGGTCTCGGCGAAGAAGCGCTCCAGGCCCTCGCGATCGAGGTCGAACAGGTTCACCCGCGCGCCGGCCTGCCCTTCCGGGTTGGTCAGCGAGGGGATGAGCTTGTCCATGGCCTCGGTCACGTTGGCATCGCTCAGCGCGGGCAGAGCTCGGTGGCGGCGAAGAAGTACGCGGTTTCGATCGCGGCGTTCTCGAGGCTGTCCGAACCGTGCACGGCGTTGGCGTCGATCGACTGCGCGAAGTCGGCGCGGATGGTGCCGGCCGCGGCTTCCTTCGGGTTGGTGGCGCCCATCAGGTCGCGGTTCTTCTGCACGGCGTTCTCGCCTTCCAGCACCTGGATCATCACCGGGCCGGAGATCATGAACTCGACCAGCGCGTTGAAGAACGGGCGCTCGCGGTGCACGGCGTAGAAGCCCTCGGCTTCCTTGCGGGAAAGGTGCTTCATCTTGGCGGCGACGACCTTCAGGCCGGCCTTCTCGAAGCGGGAGTAGATTTCGCCGATGACGTTCTTGGCGACCGCGTCGGGCTTGATGATGGAAATGGTGCGCTCCAGCGCCATGGTGGAACTCCGTGGGTTCTGTGGGGTTGTGGGGCCCGTAAATTTAACACAATTCCCCGTCCCGGCGAGGGTTTAGCGCCAATCCTTGCAAACTTCCCGAGGCTTGGTCACCCCGCCTTGCCACGGGCCGGCGCCAAGTTTCGCCCAGCCGCTTGATTCAATCAGGCATTTGACGGCGGCAGGAAGCGGCGTACACTCACCAACAACCGTTTGAATCGAGCGCTGGCAGGCCATGACCACGAGCCACTTCAATACCAAGGAACGCATCCTCGGCGCGGCCGAGGAGCTCTTCGCCCAGCACGGCTTCGCCGGCACCTCGCTGCGCCAGGTCACCAGCCGGGCCGACGTCAACATCGCCGCGGTCAACTACCACTTCGGCAGCAAGGAAAACCTGGTCAACGAGGTCTTCCGCCGCCGCATGGACGAGATGAGCGAGCGGCGCCTGGCCCAGCTGCGCAAGGCCCAGGAGGAAAAACCCGGCGACCTCGAGGCCATCCTGGCCGCCTTCATCGAGCCGCCGCTGGCCCTGACCATCGACCGACACGGCGGCTCGGCCTTCGTCCGGGTCCTGGCCCGGGCCTTCGCCGAGAAGAACGACCGCCTGCGCAAGTTCCTGTCCGACAACTACGGCCATGTGCTGCGCGAGTTCGCGAAGGCCATCGGCCAGGCCGTGCCGGCGCTGGCCAAGGAAGACCTGTACTGGCGCCTGGACTTCACCGCCGGCGCGCTGACCTACGCCATGGCCGACTTCGGCCTGATCAAGCGGCCGACCGGCGTGTCCGAGAAGGCCCACTGCGAAAAGGCCGCCCAGGCCCTGATCCGCTTCGCCGCCGCCGGCCTGCGCGCCGCCGGCTGACCTTTCACGATTCCTCCTCCCACGGAGCTTTTCCCATGCCCCAACTCCGCATCCGCAAGGTGGCCGTGCTCGGCGCCGGCGTGATGGGCGCGCAGATCGCCGCCCACCTCGTCAACGCCGACGTCGACACGATCCTGTTCGACCTTCCCGCCAAGGAAGGCCCGCCCAACGGCATCGTCGACAAGGCCATCGCCAACCTCGGCAAGCTCTCACCGGCGCCCTTCGCCAGCAAGTCCAAGGCCGCCGCCATCACCCCGGCCAACTACGACCAGCACCTGGACCTGCTCAAGGACTGCGACCTGATCATCGAGGCCATCGCCGAGCGCATGGACTGGAAGAAGGCGCTGTACGACCGGATCGAGGCCTACGTGGCGCCGCATGCGATCCTTGCCTCCAACACTTCTGGCTTGTCTATCAATGGCTTGGCCGAGGTTCTTCCGGAATCACTTCACTCCCGGTTCTGCGGCGTGCACTTCTTCAACCCGCCGCGCTACATGCACCTGGCCGAGTTGATCCCTTGCGCGAAGACCGAGAAGGAAGTCCTTGAAGGCCTTGAAACTTTCCTGGTCACCACGCTGGGCAAGGGCGTCGTCTACGCCAAGGACACCCCGAACTTCATCGGCAACCGCATCGGCGTGTTCTCGATCCTCTCCACCCTGCACCACACCGCGCAGTTCGGCCTCGGCTTCGATGAAGTCGACGCCCTGACCGGCCCGCTGCTGGGCCGCCCGAAGTCGGCGACCTACCGCACCTCGGACGTGGTCGGCCTCGACACCATGGCCCACGTCATCAAGACCATGGCCGATACCCTGCCCGACGACCCGTGGCACAAGTACTTCAAGGCCCCGGACTGGCTGAAGGCGCTGATCGAGAAGGGCGCGCTGGGCCAGAAGACCGGCGCCGGCATCTTCATGAAGAAGGGCAAGGACATCGTGGTGCTGGACCTGAAGGCCCAGGACTACCGCCCGGCCACGGGCGAGGCCGCCGCCGAGGTGGTCGCCATCCTCAAGAACAAGAACCCGGCCGAGAAATTCGCCCAGCTGCGCGCCAGCCAGCACCCGCAGGCGCAATTCCTGTGGTCGGTGTTCCGCGACCTGTTCCACTACAGCGCCTACCACCTGGCCTCGATCGCCGAGACCGCCCGCGACATCGACCTGGCCATCCGCTGGGGCTACGGCTGGAGCCTGGGCCCGTTCGAGTCCTGGCAGGCGGCCGGCTGGAAGCAGGTGGCCGAGTGGATCGCCGCGGACATCGTCGCCGGCAAGTCCATGTCCGATGCGCCGCTGCCGAACTGGGTGTTCGACGGCCGCGAGGGCGTGCATGCGGCCGAGGGCAGCTTCAGCCCGGTCCGCGGCGAAGTGCTGCCCCGCTCCAACCTCTCGGTCTACAACCGCCAGCGCTTCCCGGACCCGGTCCTGGGCGAGCGCGCGGCCCCGGGCAACACGGTGTTCGAAACCGACAGCGTGCGCATGTGGCACGACGGCGACGGTATCGCGGTGCTGAGCTTCAAGACCAAGATGAACACCGTTGGCGACGGCGTGCTGGCCGGCATCGGCGAGGCCATCGACCGCGCCGAGAAGGACTTCCGAGGCCTGGTGCTGTGGCAGACCAAGGAGCCGTTCTCGGCCGGCGCCGACCTGTCCGGGGCGATGGCCTCGCTGCAGGCCGGCCGCGTGGACGAGTTCGAGGCGATGGTGAAGACCTTCCAGGCCACCAGCCAGCGCATCAAGTATTCGCTGGTGCCGGTGATCGCCGCGGTGCGCGGCCTCGCCCTGGGCGGCGGCTGCGAGTTCCAGATGCATTCGGCCCGCAGCGTGTTCTCGCTCGAGAGCTACGTCGGCCTGGTCGAGGCCGGCGTGGGCCTGCTGCCGGCCGGCGGCGGCCTGAAGGAGATCGCGGTGCGCGCTTCGGCGGCCGCGGGCCCGGGCGGCGACGTGTTCGCGGCGCTCAAGCCTTACTTCGAGACCGTGGCGATGGGCAAAGTGTCCGCCTCCGCGCTCGAGGCCAAGGAACTGAAGCTGGCGCGCGAGAACGACGTGGTGGTGTTCAACCAGTACGAGCTGCTGCACGTGGCCAAGGCCCAGGCCCTGGCGCTGGCCGAGTCGGGCTACCGCCCGCCCCTGCCCGCCCGCCAGGTGCAGGTGGCCGGCGACGTCGGCATTGCCACCTTCAAGATGATGCTGGTGAACATGCTCGAGGGGCGCTTCATCTCCCCGCATGACTACGAAGTGTCCTCGCGCATCGCCACCGTGCTGTGCGGCGGCGAAGTCGACCGCGGCGCCGTGGTGGACGAGGAGTGGCTGCTGAAGCTCGAGCGCGAGCATTTCGTCGCGCTGGCCCAGATGCCCAAGACGCAGGAACGCATCCTGCACACGCTCAAGACCGGCAAGCCGCTGAGGAACTGACCCCATGACCAAGCACATCCAGGACGCCTACATCGTCGCCGCCACCCGCACCCCGGTCGGCAAGGCCCCGCGCGGCGTCTTCCGCAACACCCGACCCGATGAAATGCTCGCCCACGTGCTGCGTGCCGTGGTCGCGCAGGCGCCGGGCATCGACCCGACCCGCATCGACGACGCCATCATCGGCTGCGCCATGCCCGAGGGCGAGCAAGGCATGAACGTGGCGCGCATCGGCCTGCTGCTGGCCGGCCTGCCGAACGTGATCGCCGCGCAGACCATCAACCGCTTCTGCTCCTCGGGCCTGCAGGCCGTCGCCATGGCGGCCGACCAGATCCGCCTGGGCAACGCCGACCTGATGCTGGCCGGCGGCACCGAGTCGATGTCCATGGTGCCGATGATGGGCAACAAGGTGGCGATGAGCCCGCAGGTGTTCGCCCGCGACGAGAACGTGGCGATCGCCTACGGCATGGGCATCACCGCCGAGAAGGTCGCCGAGGAATGGAAGGTGTCCCGGGAAGACCAGGACGCGTTCGCCGTCGCTTCGCACCGCAAGGCGCTGGCCGCCCAGGCCGCCGGTGAGTTCAAGGCCGAGATCTCGCCCTGCCAGGTGATCTCGCGCCAGCCGGTGGTCGGTTCGAACACGGTGAAGCTGCGCGAGCTGCTGGTCGAGCACGACGAAGGCCCGCGTGCCGACACCAGCCTCGAGGGCCTGGCCAAGCTGCGCCCGGTCTTCCGCAACGGCGGCAGCGTCACCGCCGGCACCTCGTCGCAGATGTCGGACGGCGCCGGCGCCGTGCTGCTGGCCTCGGAAAAGGCGATCAAGGAATATGGCCTGACCCCGCTGGCGCGCTTCGTCAGCTTCTCGGTGGCGGGCGTGCGCCCGGAAGTGATGGGCATCGGCCCGATCGCGGCGATCCCGAAGGCGCTGCAGCAGGCTGGCCTGAACCAGGACCAGCTCGACTGGATCGAGCTCAACGAGGCCTTCGCCGCGCAGGCCCTGGCGGTCATCCGCACCTGCGGCCTGGACCCGGACAAGGTGAACCCGCTGGGCGGCGCCATCGCCCTGGGCCACCCCCTGGGCGCCACCGGCGCCATCCGCACCGCGACGATCGTGCACGGCATGCAGCGCCGCAAGGCCAAGTACGGCATGGTCACCATGTGCATCGGCACCGGCATGGGCGCCGCGGGCATCTTCGAAGCCCTTTGATCTTCGCGTGATTGGAAGAGGCGGCTCCGTTGGGGCCGCCTTTTCTTTTGGCGCGGATCAGAGCGGAAAAAGCCGGATAAAAGCGGAAACCCAGAAGGAATTTTTTAGCCACGGATGAACACGGATGAACACGGATGAACACTGATCAGATCAGGCTCTTTCCGTGTTCATCCGTGGCAAAAAATCGCTTTCCCACACAAGGTGGGGAGCCGACCCCGCCCTTGATGATTGAACTCCGCTCTTATCCGGCGTTTTCCGCTCTGATCAGCGTTCAACCACGGCAACCACCCCCGAAAGCCACCGGTCACGCCAGCCGGCTGCCGTTCGGGACCGGGCGTTCCAGGGTGGTGATGACGACGCCCTCGTCGGTCGGGAAGCCGGTGAGCAGGAACTCTGAAATGAACGGGCCGACCTGCTTGGGCGGGAAGTTGAGGACGCCGACGATCTGGCGGCCGACGAGATCGTCGGCGGCGTAAAGCGCCTTGACCTGGGCGCTGGTCTTGCGGACGCCGTGCGGGCCGAAGTCGACCCAGAGTTTCCACGCGGGCTTGCGCGCCTCCGGGAAGTCCTCTACCCGCAGCACGGTGCCGGCGCAGAGCTGCACCTTCTCGAAGTCGGCCCAGCTGATGGGCGGCGGTGTCTCGGTAGTCATCGGGGGTGTCCCTCCATGCGGTCCTTCCAGGCGTCCCGCGCCTGGTACCACCAGTAGCTGAGCTGGGCGCCGAGGAAGCCCGCGGGCTTCATCGCCGACACCAGGCCGTAGCGGCCGAACTCGCGCCAGCGCGGGTCGCCTTCGGCGATCGCCGACGCCAGCACTTCGCCGGCCAGGGTCGTGGGTGCGACGCCGTGGCCGCCGAAGGCCTGGGCCAGCCACAGGCCCTCGTCCACCTGGCCGATCTGCGGCATCTGGTGGCGCGCATAGCTCATCAGCCCAGACCAGGCGTAGTCGATGCCGACGTCCTCGAGCTGCGGGTAGACCTTGAGCAGGTCGCGACGAAGCAGCCGCTTCACCGCCTCCGGCGACCGGTCGCGCACCGAGATGCGGCCGCCCCACAGGATCCGCGTGTCGGGCAGCGGCCGGTAGTAGTCGAAGGCGAAGCGGGTGTCGTAGATCGCGGCCCGGGTGCGGATGGCCTCGTCCAGGCGCGGGCCGAGCGGTTCGGTCACCATCACGTACGTGGCGATCGGAAGCACGCCGGCGTCCACCTCACGTCGCAGGCCGGCCAGGTAGCCCCCGCAGGACAGCACCACCTGCCGCGCCTGCACCTCGCCCTGCGGCGTGCGCACGCGCCAGCCCTGCCCCGCCCGTTCCAGCGCGATGGCCGGCGAGCCCTCGTGCAGCGCCACCCCCAGGCCCGACGCGACGCGCGCCAGCCCGTGGGCGTAGTCCAGGGGATGGAAGTGCAGCGCATTGCGCTCGAAGAGGGCCTCGCTGTAGCGGCGGGTGCTGACCTGCGCGGCCAGTTCGTCGCGCGACACCCAGTCCCACTGCGTGCCGAAATGTTCGGCCAGCAGCGCCTGCCGGGCTCGCAACGGTGCCGGGTCCCGGAACCAGTTGGCCCAGAGCACGCCGGCATCGGTGGCCTGGCAGGCGATGCCGTGGCGGGCAATGCGGGTGCGGATCAGGTCGACGGCGTGCTGGGTGCCCTGGTAGAGCCGGCGCGCCGCGACGGGCCCGAGCTCGGCCAGCAGGGCGTCCTCGCCACGCGAGAAACCGCCGAACACGAAGCCGCCGTTGCGGCCCGACGCGCCGTGGCCGACCGTATCCGCCTCCAGCAGCACGACGTCCCGTTGGCCGCGTTCGGCCAGGCCCAGGGCGGTATTCAGGCCGGCGAAGCCGCCGCCGATGATGCAGACGTCGGCTTCGCGCACGCCCGAAAGCGCAGGGAAAACGGGCGTGTCCGCCGCGGTGGCGCGGTAGTAGCTGGCGACGCCCATCGCCGCGGTGCCGCTCAGCGCGCCAGCGCCGCCCGCATGAACTCGCGGGTCGGTTCGGCCAGGTCCTCGTGGTCAAGCGCGAACTGCATGGTCGCCTCCACCAGTCCGATGCGGCTGCCGCAGTCGAAGCGACGGCCCTCGAAGCGATAGGCCAGCACGCGCTCCTTTTCCATCAGCGCGGCGATGCCGTCGGTGAGCTGGATCTCGCCGCCGGCGCCCGGACGGGTCTTGGCCAGCCGGTCGAAGATGCCGCCGCTGAGCACGTAGCGGCCCACCACCGCGAGGTTGCTGGGCGCGACCTCGGGCTTGGGTTTCTCGACGATGGCGCTGATCTCGCCGTGGCGACCGGAAAAGTCGCGGGTAGCAACGATGCCGTAGCTGCCGGTCTGCTCGCGCGGCACGTCCTGCACCGCGATCACGCTGGCGGACTCGCGCTCGGCCAGCTCGGCCATCTGGCGCAGCGCGCCGTGGCCGGTGTTCCAGATCAGGTCGTCGGGCAGCAGCACCGCGAACGGCTCGTCGCCGACCACGGGCCGGGCGCACAGCACGGCGTGGCCCAGGCCCAGCGCCTCGGCCTGGGTGACGAAGACGGCGCGCACGTGGCGCGGCAGCACGTCGCGGATCAGCGACAGCAGCTCGGACTTGCCCGATTTCTCCAATTTCTGCTCCAGCTCGTAGGCCTTGTCGAAGTAGTCGGCCACCGAGTGCTTGTAGCGGTTGGTGACGAACACCAGGGTATCGCAGCCCGCCTCGATGGCCTCGTCGACCGCGTACTGGATCAGCGGCTTGTCCACCACCGGAAGCATTTCCTTGGGCACCGTCTTGGTGGCCGGGAGGAAGCGCGTGCCCAGGCCCGCGACCGGGAATACCGCCTTCCTGATGCGAAACGTCATGTGCAAGATCCCCTTTACTGTGGCGTGCCGGCGGCGGCGAAGGCCTCGTCGGCATCGGGATGGGGATTGTACTCGGGCACGGCTTCGCGCAGGACCGCGGCCAGCGCTTCGGCGGCGTCGGCGCGCCGCAACAGCTGGTCCAGGCGCGCCAGGATGGCCTGCAGCGCCGCGGCGTCCACGTCGCGCGGCTTCGCCTGCAGGATGCGCGGATGGCGCGTGCGCTGGTAGCGCTCGTCGGGATGGAACAGGATCTCGTGCAGCTTTTCGCCCGGGCGCAGGCCGGTGTAGCTGACCGCGATGTCGATGCCGGGCCGCTTGCCGCTGAGCCGTATCATCTGCTCGGCGAGCTCGCGGATGGCCACCGGCCGACCCATGTCCAGCGCGAACACCGCGCAGGGATCGGCGAACAGGTCCACCGAGTGCAGGATCAGCGCGCAGGCCTCGGGGATGGTCATGAAGTAGCGGGTCACTTCCGGGTGCGTGACCGTGACCGGCCCGCCCGCGGCGATCTGGCGGCGGAACAGCGGCACCACGCTGCCGGCGGAATCAAGCACGTTGCCGAAGCGCACGATCGACAGCCGCACCGCGCTGCCGTCGAGCTCGGACTGGCAGGCCAGCTCGGCGAAGCGCTTGCTGGCACCCAGCACGTTGATCGGCGCGATCGCCTTGTCGGTCGAGATCAGCACGAAGTTGCCGACGCCGCGCTCGCGGCACATGCGCGCCAGGGTGGCGGTGGCGGTGACGTTGTTGCGCAGCGCCTCGCGCAGCTGGCCCTCCAGCATCGGCACCTGCTTGCAGGCGGCGGCGTGGAAGACGTAGTCCATGCCCTGCCCCAGCGCGATGCTGCAGGCGGTGGGATCGCCGCAGTCGGCCAGCATCGGCTCGATGTCGGCGCCGGGGTAGTCACGGCACAGCTCTTCGGTGATTTCCACCAGCGGCAGCTCGGCGCGCTCGAACAGCACCACACGGGCCGCGCCGGCGGCCGCGCACTGGCGCGCCAGCTCGGAGCCGATCGACCCACCGGCGCCGGTCACCAGCACGCGCTTGCCGACCAGGGCTTCGTAACGGGCGCCGAACTCCACCGGCTTGCGGCCCAGCAGGTCCTCGATCCGCACTTCGCTCAGCTCGAGGCGGGCGCCGGACTTGCCCGACAGCATGTCCGACAAGCGCGGCACGGTGCGGAACGGCAGCCCGGTCTCGTCGCACAGCGTGACGACCCGCTGCATCTCGGCCGCGCTGGCCGAGGGCATGGCGATCACGATCAGCTTTGGCGCGGTTTCCTGCGCGATGTAGGGCAACTCATCGATGCTGCCCAGCACGGGCACGCCCTGGATCTTGGCGCCCTTGAGCGCGCGCTGGTCGTCCAGCAGGCCGACTGGCTGGTAGCGGCCGTCGGTGCGCAGGTCGCGCAGCAGGGTCTCGGCGGTACGGCCCGCGCCCAGCACCAGCACGCGCTGGGCGTCGGCGTTGTTGCCCAACTGGCGGAAATCCTTCCACAAGCGGTAGAGCACGCGCGGCATGCCCAGCATCACCACCAGCGCCACCGGATACGGGAACAGCACGCGCCGCGGCACGTCCGGCAGCAGCCCGGCGAGGAACAGCAGCGCCACGATCAGCAGCACGCCGAACAGCGCCGCGCGCGCGAGGTTGGCCAGGTCCGGCAGGCTGGCGAAGCGCCACAGCCCCTGGTACAGGCCAACGGCGCGCAGCACGATGCCCTGGGTCACGACCGCGATCACCAGCTCGAGCTGCAGCGCCGTGGCCGGCGGCGCGCCCGCCAGGCCAGCCAGCCAGCGCAGCCCAAGCCAGACGAACGCCACCATGGCCAGGTCGTGCAACACGATCAGCAGGCGCGGCAACAGCACCGAAGCGCCAGCGTTTTTCTTCATTCCCTAGGCATCCTTTCGCGGGTCGTTGCCCTGGCGTGGCCAGCGTCGGCCGCCCAGGAAGTGGCACATGATTCCAGAGAACAGCCACCCCAGGGTGACTCCCCATGCAACGGCAGGGGGTGACCCCACCAGCCACGCCGCCAACCCAGCCGCCACGAGGGTCCAGGCGGCGTAGACCAGGCAGACACGGCCGTGGCTGGCGCCGTGCAGGATCGCCCGCTGGTAGAGGTGTTCGCGATGGGCGCGCCAGACCTTCTCGCGGCGCGCCAGCCGGCCCAACAGGGTCAGGCTGGCGTCGAGCAGGAAGGCCGAGGCCAGCAACAGCGGCAGCCAGGGTGGCAGCCCGCCCTCGCCCGCCAGCCCGACCAGCGCCAGCGCCGCGACCGCGTAGCCCAGCGCGTGGCTGCCGACGTCGCCGAGGAACAGCCGCGCACGCGGCAGGTTCCAGGGCAGGAAGCCGAGCGCACCCGCCGCCAGTGCCAGGCCCAGGCAAGCGGCCGGCGTGCCGGCGCCCGCGAACAGTGCCATCGCGGCGCCGAACAGCAGCCCCTGGGTCGCGGCCAGGCCATTGCTGCCGTCCATGAAGTTCCAGATGTTCACCAGCGCAAGCACCAGCCCCCAGGCCGCCACGACGCCCAGCGGCGCTCCCAGCAGCTCGGGCAGCAGCGGCCAGGCCAGCGCCAGCGGCAGTGCGCCCAGTGCCTGCAGCAGCAGCTTGGCCAGCGCCGGCAGCGGCCGCAGGTCGTCGTAGAAACCGGCGCCGGCCGTCACCGCCAGGCCCAGTGCGAAGGCGCCGCCGCCCGGCCCCAGCCACGGCGCCGCGGCCAGCAGCACCACGGCGATGCCCAGTCCGCCGCCGCGCGCGGTCGGCACCTGGTGCAGGCGGCGGTCATCGGGAAGATCAAGCACCCGCTCGCGCGCATGGCGCCACCAGGCGCCAGCGATGGCGGTCGAGAGCAAGGTCGCCAGCAGCACCAGGAGCCACGCGGGCAGCGCGGGGATCGCCGTCACTCGCTCACCGCGCCGTGGACCGGCTTGATGCTGCCCCAGGACTTGCAGCCAGGGCACTGCCAATGGTGGGCGCGGGCGCTGAAGCCGCAGCGCTGGCAGCGATAGCCCGGCGTGCGCACGACCAGCTGGTCGGTGATCTGCTTGAGCGTGCGCAGCGTGCTGGCCGGGTCTGCGCCGGCGTCGCGCAGGCTCAGGTCGATGTATTCGGCTTCGCCGCGCACCGAAGGCCGCAAACGCAGCTGCCGCGACAGGAAGTCCAGCGCCGCGCCCTGCCCTTCGTCGCGCTCGAGCAGGCGCGTCAGCGCCAGTACCGGCGAGACGCCCGGGTAGTGCTCGATCATTTCCATCAGGAAACCGCGGGCGCGCGCGCTGTCGCCGCGGCGCTCGTAGCAGCGCAGCAGGGGTTCGAGCAGGTCGGGCAGGAATTCGATGTCGTGCCGGGCCACGCGCTCGAAGGCGCGGATGGCGGCGGCGTCGTTGCCGGCCGCGAGCTCCAGCTGGCCCTCGGCCAGGCCGGCGCGCACGGAATGGCTGTCGGCCTCGTAGGCCTGGGCGAGGTGGCGGCGGGCGCCCTCCAGGTCGCCGGCGAGCCGGGCCTTCTCGGCCAGCTCGCAGTGGAACTGCGCCACCAGCTTGCCCATCGGTTCGCCGCTGGCGGCCTCGAACTGGCGCGCGTGCTCGATCGCCTTGCCCCAGTCGCGCTCGGCCTGGTAGATCGAGATCAGGTGCCGCAGCGCCTGCGGCGCCAGCACGCCCATCCGCACCAGGTCGGTGAACAGGGTTTCGGCGCGGTCGAGCAGGCCGGCACGCATGTAGTCCTCGCCCAGCGCCAGCACGGCGCGGGTCTTCTGCTCGTCGTTCAGGCCCTCGCGCGCCACCAGGCTCTGGTGCAGGCGGATGGCGCGGTCGACCTCACCGCGGCGCCGGAACAGGTGGCCGAGCGCGAACTGCGTCTCCACCGTGTCCTTGTCCACCGCCGCGATCTGCAGGAAGACCTCGATGGCCTTGTCCTGCTGTTCGTTCAGGAGGTAGTTGAGGCCGCGGAAGTAGGTATTCGACAGCCGCGATATGCGCGCGCCGCCGCGCCGCTCGCCGCCGCGCCGGCCCGCCAGCCAGCCGCTGCCGGCCGCGATCGGGAGCAGCAGGAGCAGCAGCCAGGCGAACTCAGTCATGGCGTTCCGCGGCGGGCGCCTCGGGCGCCGGGGCGCTGCGTTTGAGCTGCAGGCGCAGCGGCCAGATCACGCCGGCCGCCAGCACGGCCCCGGCCAGCAGGGCGCCGGCCAGCACGGCCAGCAGCAGCACGGTGCCGACGGTGCCATCGATGCCCATGAAACCCAGTTCGATGCGCACGGCCTGCCGGTTCAGCGCGCCGAACAGCACGCCGAAGGCAACGAACAGGAGGGCAAACAGGGCTTTGATCAGTCGCATCCGCGGCGGTTCCGTGGGCGGGATGCCGCAAGCTTAGCCCAAGGCGGGCCGGAAACTCAGCCTTCGGAGGCGGCCGGGCCGGCGTTGACGCGATCGCGCAACTCCTTGCCAGGCTTGAAATGCGGGACGTACTTTCCGGGCAGGGCCACGGAGTCGCCGGTCTTGGGGTTGCGGCCCAGGCGCGGCGGACGGAAATGCAGGGAGAAGCTGCCGAAGCCGCGGATCTCGATGCGCTCGCCCTGGGTCAAGGCGCCGCTCATCATCTCGAGCAGGGTCTTGACGGCCAGATCGACGTCATCGGCCTTCAGGTGGGCCTGGCGACGCGACAGCACCTCGATCAATTCAGACTTGGTCATGCCTGGGCGGAGCCTCGAATCGGTGGCCGGAAGGTGCCGCGGCCCGGGAAACCCCGGGCCGCGGACCGGTGTCGCGGATTACTCGCCCTTGTTCAGCTGCTCGCGCAGCAGGGCACCGAGCTTGGTGGTGCCGGACGCGGCGTCGAAGGACTTGTTGACCTCCGCCATCGTTTCCTGCAGCTCGGCCTCGTCCTTGGCGCGGATCGAGAGCTGCATGACGCGGCCCTTGCGGTCCATGCCGATGAACTTGGCTTCCACCGCGTCGCCGACCTTGAGGTACTGGGTGGCGTCGTCGACACGCTCCTTGGCGATGTCGTTGGCGCGCACGTAGCCCTCGATGCCGCCGTCGAGCTCGATGGTGGCGCCCTTGGCGTCGACTTCCTTGACCACGCCGGTGACGATGCTGCCCTTCTGGGTGGTGGCCATGTACTGGCCAACCGGATCCTGCTCGAGCTGCTTCACGCCGAGCGAGATGCGCTCGCGCTCCGGGTCCACGGCCAGCACGACCGCTTCCAGGGTGTCACCCTTCTTGAAGTTGCGGACCACGTCTTCACCCGTGGTGTTCCACGAGATGTCGGACAGGTGCACCAGGCCGTCGATGCCGCCGTCCAGGCCGATGAAGATGCCGAAGTCGGTGATGGACTTGATCTGGCCGGAGACCTTGTCGCCCTTCTTGAACAGGGCGGAGAAGGCTTCCCACGGGTTCGGGGTGCACTGCTTGATGCCCAGCGAGATGCGGCGACGCTCGCCGTCCACGTCCAGCACCATCACCTCGAGCTCGTCGCCCAGCTGGACGACCTTCGACGGGTTGACGTTCTTGTTGGTCCAGTCCATCTCGGAGACGTGCACCAGGCCTTCGACGCCCGGCTCGATCTCGACGAACGCACCGTAATCGGTGACGTTGGAGACCTTGCCGAACAGGCGCGAGGAGGTCGGGTAGCGGCGCGCGATGTTGTCCCACGGATCGTCGCCCAGCTGCTTCAGGCCCAGCGAGACGCGGTTGCGCTCGCGGTCGAACTTCAGCACGCGCACGTCGAGCTCTTCGCCCACGTTCACGACTTCGGACGGATGGCGCACGCGCTTCCAGGCCATGTCGGTGATGTGCAGCAGGCCGTCGATGCCGCCCAGGTCCACGAACGCGCCGTAGTCGGTCAGGTTCTTGACGACACCCTTGATGACGGCACCTTCCTGCAGGCGCTCCATCAGCTGCTCGCGCTCGACGCTCGACTCGGACTCGACCACCGCACGGCGGGAGACCACGACGTTGTTGCGCTTGCGATCGAGCTTGATGATCTTGAACTCGAGTTCCTTGCCCTCGAGGTAGCCCGGGTCGCGGACCGGACGCACGTCGACCAGCGAACCCGGCAGGAACGCGCGGACGTCGCGGATGTCGACGGTGAAGCCGCCCTTGACCTTGCCGCTGATGCGGCCGGTGACGATCTCGCCGGCTTCCATGGAAGCTTCGAGTTCGTCCCAGACCATGGCGCGCTTGGC
>NZ_JALHQI010000053.1 GCF_022842045.1 Arenimonas sp.
GCCGGGCGTCGCCGCGTCGGCCCGGGCCGTGCCGGGCAGGCGCAGGCCGCGCGGCACGTCGGCGGGCGTCACGGTGAAGCCCCAGTCCGCCAGCGTGCGTCGTTCCGCCTCGGTGGGGTCGGCCCCCAGCCGCAGCAGCAGGCCGAGCCCGTCGCGCACGGCGTCGCGCAGCGTGGCCTGGCCACCGGCGCCGAGCGCGCGCCAGGCGCGTTCGTCGATCACCACCAGGTCGAGTTCGGCCAGGCGCGCGGCGGTGAGCGCAGCGCGGTCGTCGCCCAGCACGATGCCGGCGCCCAGGCGGAGCTGGCTGCCGAGCGCGAGGCCGCCATCGAGCGCCCAGCGTCGCAGGTACTTGAGTTCGGGGCTGGCGCCGCCGGCGACCACCAGCACCCGCAGCGCATCGCCTTCGGACGTGCGCAGCGGCAGCGTGACGCCGCCGGTCGCCTCTTCGCCATCGCGCCGCCACTGCAGGCGGTAGTCCGCCGCGCCCGCCGGACCGGCGACGCCCATGAGCCGGAATTCGCCTTCCGCATCGAGTGCGGCACCATCGATGCGCTGGCCCGCCGGGTCGAGCAGCTCGACCTGGCCGCCGGCGTGACCGGCGATCCGGCCCGCCAGCTCGAAACGGCGGCCGCGGACCAGCGTGTCGGGCAGCGCCAGCGCGACCAGGGTGTCGGGCAGCGGCACGGACTCGAAGCGGATATCCAGGCCGCGGGCAGAATCGCGGTCGCGCGAGGGCAGGCCGCTGCCGAGCACGCGCACTGGCCGCGCGGCGGGATGGCGCCGCAGCGCGGTGCCGAGGTCGGGCACCGGCTCGGCGCCTTCGAATGCGGGTGCCCCCGGCAGCGACACGATGCGCGCGTCCGTCGTGGGCTTGAGCGCATCGACATCGGCGCCTTCGGTCAGCACCAGCAGCGCACCGGCCTGGCCGGGCTGCAGGGGTGGCACCAGCACGCACCCCAGCAGGCCCGCGAGCGCGGCTTGGCCCACCAGCAGCACGGCCCGGCGCCAGGCGCGCTCGCCGCGATTCGATAGCACCACACGCAGCATCGCCACCGCGGCGACGCCCGCCAGCACCCAGGCCATCAGCGCCACCTGGCTCATGGCGAAGCCTCCGTCCGCAGGGCGTCGAGGTAGGCCTGGCCGCGGCCACCCGGTCGCGGTCGCGCCGGGGTCATCGCTGCGTCGCGTGGCAGCAAGGGCCACAGGCGGGCGCGCAGCGCGGCGCGGCAGTCGCCGCAGGCGGGGTCGCGGCGCAGCGCGTCGATGGCGGCCACCAGCGACAGCGGGTCGTCCACGCGCGCTTCGTTGGCGCGCAGCCAGTCGGCGAAGGCGTCCAGTTCGGCGTCGCCGCCCGCCGGTGTCGCCAATGCGCGCCACAGCGGCAGCGCCGGGTTCTCGCCGGCTGCCAGCGGCACCAGGCCGGTGCCGCGCGAGGCGATGCCCTTGCGGTCGCCGGTCATGCGGCGCGCTTCATCGATCGGCGGCAGCTCCAGGCCGGTGCGCGCGAGGTAGATGCGCGAGGCCTGCTGCACCTGCTTGATGAAGCCAAGCGCGCGATAGGCGTGCGGCAGCGCCGCGGCCGGGTCGCCCTGGCGCAGGCCGCCTTCGGACAGCCACATCGCGTCGAGTGCCTGCTTCAGCAGCGCGCGGGTCTCGGGGTCGAGCAGGGTCGCGGCCTCGGCCTCGTCGTGGGTGTGGCCGTAGAGCTCGAGCACGCTTTCGCCGCCGGGCGGCGTGGGCGCGGCCGGGGGTTCGGCATCGTGGTCGTGGCCGTCGCCATCGTGGTGTTCGCCGTCCTCGTAGCCGGGCGGCGGCTCGGGCTCGCCTTCGCTCTCCTCGCCGAGGAACTGGCCGTAGCGCAGGCGCAGCAGGCGCTGGTCCACGCCCAGGTTGTTCGAGCGCAGCATGAACTCGTCGGCCGACAGCCGCGGGCGATCGACCAGCAGCGCCTCGGCGTCGATGATGATCTGGCGCTGGCTGCGGAAGTAGGCCGGCAGCGCTTTCTTCACCAGGCCCTCCATGCCGCTGGACTCGGCGCTGGGCGGCAGCGGCCAGCGCAGGATGAAGCGGGCGCTGCGGCTTTGCTGTGGCGTCGGCGCGCGGTTGTCGGCCACCACCAGGCGCACGATCAGGTCGTCGCCTTCGCCAAGGCCCAGGCTCGCGAGGTCGAGTACGTGCGCGTAGCGGCGCAGGCGCGCGTCGCCCTCGCCGCGCAGCGCCAGCGTGCGCTCGGTCACCGTGACCTGTTCACCGCTGCCCTGCGCCAGCGTGATCTCCAGGCGCGCGGCGCCCAGGCCGTGGTCGTCGCTGGCCTCGAAGTCGAGCGCCCATTGGCGCTGGCCGGGCGTGGCCAGGGTCAGGCTGCGCTCGGGCGCGACCGCGCGCAGCTGTGGCGGCTGGTCGGCGATGGCGTCGAGGCGGTGCAGGTCGTCGTCGCGCAGCGGCAGCGGGCCGACGGTCTCTATGCGGTAGAGCGTGGACTTGGACAGCGTGCGCGCCGCGGTCCAGTCCTCGCCCTCGCGGGTCAGCGGCAGGCGCTGGCCGTCATGGAAAACGAGCTCGGCGGCCTCGGGGTTGGGCGTGAAGCGCAGCGTCCAGTCCAGGCGCGCGTCCTGCGGCAGCCTGGCCGAGAGTTCGGACTGGGTGCTGGCATCTAGGCCGGTGTAGGCCGGCGGTTCGATGCCGAGCCGGGCCGAGGCCAGCACGATGTCGGTGGCCTGCGCGGCCGGCATCGGTGCGGGCGATGTTGCGCGCTGCGGCAGCGGCACGGTGAACGAGTAGGGCGGCATCCACGCCGTGGCCGCGACCAGCACGGCGAACACCGCCCAGACCAGCAGGAGCCAGCCGCGCGGCCACGGCGTGCGCAGGTCGGCGGGCCGCACGGCCAGGCGTTCGACCAGGCGTTGCTGCTGCAGGCGTTGCAGCGGGCCGAGCGCCGACGCGTCGGTGAACAGGAGGTCGGCGCTGTCCTCGAGGTCGGCGCGGGCATCGAGCCGGCGGGCGAGGGCGCGCATATCGCGCCCGGGCCGCTTCAGCCAGGCCAGCATCGGCACCACCGACGCGATCATCGCCAGCACCAGCAGGTGCGGCAGCGATGCATCCTTCGCCAGCGACACCGCCACGAATGCCGCCACCGGCAGGGCAAACGCCGCCACGACCAGCGCGTGGCGCCGGCGCGCGGCGGCGAGCGCCTCGCGGACGGGCGCGGCCAGGCTCATGCGCCCGCCTCGCGTCGCCCGGTCGCCAGCCAGCGTTCGAGTGCGAACAGGCCCAGCAGCAGCCACAGCAGCGGCATCGCCAGCTCGCGCGGTGTCTCGGGGAAGTCCGGGCCGCCGGGTTGCGGTGCGTACGCCGCGGCCGCCGCGCGCTGCGGCGCGGGCGGCGGCGCCTGCAGCAGGTGGCGCAGCGTGTCCGGGAAACCCGGCTCGAGCAATTCAGGCAAGGCCGCGGGCGACAGTGGCACCGCAAGCTGCACGACCATGCCTTTGCCCAGCGCCGCGCGTTGTGCGCGTGGCTCGCCGCGGGCGTCCTGCCACGCAGGCTGGCCGCGCTGCGGCAAGGGCCACTCGGCATCGGCGACGATCAGCGCGCGGCCGCCTGCGTCGACCCAGGCGAGCACCGAAGGCGGCAGCGGGCCGGGCGCCAGCCAGGCGAGGTGGCGCGTGTCGGCAGCGAGCGCCGCATCGACGGGCGCGATGTCCGGCGCGATGTCGGGGGCCGTCGCGGCATCCGGCGTCCAGGCCAGGGCCGCGGCGCGCAGGTAGCGCAGGCCCGGCGTGTCGTCGCCGGCGTGCCGAACCGCGAGCGAGAAGGGCGGTTCGGCCGCGCGCTTGGCTTCGGCGGGGGCGCCGTCCACCACGCGCCAGTCGACGCGGCGCGACAGCCGCGGCGGCTCGCCGTCGGCGCCGTCGAAGCGTTCGGTGGCCAGCACGGTGAGGGCCGTGCCGGACGGCAGCATCGCGTCGAGCTCGCGCAGCAGACTGGCCGTGGCCACCGGTGGCGACGGCATGGCCTCGGTGATCGGTGGGAAGCCGGGCGCCAGCCAACGGCGTTCGGCGTCTTCGGGCAGCGCGGGCGCCTGGCGGGCGTCGGCGCCGGGCATCACCACCAGCCAGGGCGCACCGGCGCCCGCACCATGAAGCACCGGCTGCGCCAGCAGCAGCGCCAGCCCGGCCACCAGCAGCAGGCGCAGCGCCAGCAGCAGCCACTCGTCGAAGCGCAGTTTCTGGCGTGGCTTCAGGCGTGCGGCCAGCCAGCGCAGCGCGGCGAAGGCGGTCGGCTTCTGTTCCTCCCGCCGCACCAGGTGCACCAGCAGCGGCAGCGCCAGCGCCGCCAGCGCCCACAGCCCGACCGGGGCAAGCAGGCCCAGGCTCACGTGCGCTCCGAGGCCAGCGGCGCGAACAGGCGGCGCAGCGGCAGGTCCAGCGGCTGGTCGAGGAAATACTCGACCCGCCGCACGCCGGCGGCGGCCAGCCGCAGGCCCAGCGCCTCGCGGGCGGCGGCGAATCGCGCCAGGAAATCACTGCGCGCGGCGACGCCGTCGCTCAATAGCTCCTGCCCCGATTCCGGGTCCCGGAAACGATGGCCGCCGCGGAACGGGAAATCGCGCTCCTCGGCGGTGAGCAGCTGCACGTTGAGCACTTCCCGACGGGCGGCGGACAGCTTCTCCGCCATCGCGACGACCTCATCGTCGAAATCGTCGCTGAGCAGCACCACCAGCTGGCCGGCGAGCGCGCGCTCCCAGAGCGGACGCAGGCGCGCGGCCTCCGGCCAGCGGCCGGTTGGCCTGGCGGCCTGCAGCTCCAGCAGGCAGCGGTCGCGCTGGCGCGGCCCGGCGCCGGACGGCACCAGCCGCAGCCCGTCGCCGTTGATCACCGCCAGGCCGAAGTAGTCGCCCTGGCGCAGCGCGAGTTCGAACACGCAGGCCGCCAGCGCGCGCGCGGCGTCGAGCCGCGTCCAGCCGGCGCGCGCGGCGTCGCCCTGGCCCATCGAGGCAGTCGCGTCGATCACCACCCATGCGGTCAACGGGCTGTCGCGCTCGGCCTCGCGCACGAAGAACCGGTCCGAGCGCGCGTACAGCTTCCAGTCGATCTGCCGCAGTTCGTCGCCGGGCTCGTACGCGCGGTACTGCGCGAACTCCAGCCCGGCGCCGCGGCTGCGGCTGGGGTGCTGCCCGAAGCCATGCCCTCCCACGGCCCGGCGCCCCGCGAGGCGCAGGTCCTTGAGCCGCGCGCGCACCGCGGCGGGAATGAAATCGGGGCCGGGCACGCCGCGGCTCAGCCGCCCAGCGGCACGCTGCGCAGCAGCGAGGCCACGACGTCGTCGGCCGACTTCTGCTCGGCCTCGGCCGCGAACGACAGCAGCAGGCGGTGGCGCAGCACGGGCGCGGCCAAGGCGACCACGTCCTCGCGGGTGGCGGCGAAGCGGCCGTGCAGCAGGGCGCGCGCCTTCGCCGCCAGCACCAGCGACTGCCCGGCGCGCGGGCCTGCGCCCCACTTCACCCAGTTCAGCACGTCGGCCGAGGCGCCCGGCAGCGGCCGGCTGGCGCGCACCAGGCGCGTGATCCAGTCCAGCAGGTCGGCGCCCAGGTGCACCTCGCGCACGCGCGCTTGCAGCGCCAGCACGTCTTCGCCGCGCATCACCTGCGGCACCTTCGCGGTCTTGCTGCCGGTGGTCTGCTCGATGATGTCGCGCTCCTCGGCCTCGCTGGGGTAGTCCACCCGCACGTGCAGCAGGAAGCGGTCGAGCTGTGCCTCGGGCAGCGGGTAAGTGCCGGCCTGCTCGAGCGGGTTCTGCGTGGCCAGCACGAAGAACGGCGCCGGCAGCACGTGGGTGACGCCGGCGTAGCTGACGGTCTTTTCCTGCATCGCCTCCAGCAGCGCGGCCTGGGTCTTGGGCGGCGTGCGGTTGAGCTCGTCGGCCAGCAGCAGGTGGGTGAACACCGGGCCCGGCTGGAACTTGAAGTGGCGGTGGCCGGTGCCGTGGTCTTCCTCCAGGATCTCGGTGCCGAGGATGTCGCTGGGCATCAGGTCGGGCGTGAACTGCACGCGCCGGAACTGGAGGTCCAGGGCCTGGCCCAGGGTGCGCACCAACAGGGTCTTGCCCAACCCGGGCACGCCCTCGAGCAGGCAATGGCCGCCGGCCAGCAGGCCGATCAGCAGCTGCTCGACCACGTCCTCCTGGCCGACGATGGCCTGGGCGATGGCGGCGCGCAGCGGGGCGATGCGGGCGAGCTGGGTTTGGAGCTCTGCTTCGGGGGAGTGGGTGTTGGTCATTGGGTTTCCGGTTTTCTGGTGCGCATCCAGGAACTAGTGAAGAGGAACTAGGAACTAGTAGAGGCAGGTCTCGACAGGTTGCTCGGCGAAGCCGATTTTCACTAGATCCTAGTTCCTCTTGACCAGTTCCTAGCTCGTAAGCGCGTACATCACGATATTCACCGCAAACTTCGTATTGTCTTCCGCCAGCCAGCGCTTGTTGCGCCAGTCGTAGTCCCACTCGCAGCCGTAGTCCTTGTTGCTGTAGAGCACGCCCAGCCGGCCATCGATGCTGATGCCCTTGAGGTAGTCGTGCACGATGTCGTCGCCCCAGCCGTTGAGTTCGAAGCTGGTGGTGGGCGGGCCGTCGAACTTGAAGAAGCTCGAGTAGAGCGGGTGGCGCGGCGGCAGCTTCTGCATCGCGCGCGGGCCGAAGATCGACGCCATCTCCTCCTCGAAGGACTTGGCGAACAGCCCGTCGATGTCGTGGTTGCAGTCGTCCACGAACACGAAGCCGCCGCTGCGCACGTAGCGCTCGAAGTTGCGGCGCTCGTCCGGGTTGAACTCCACCAGCTTGTGGCCCGACAGGTAGCAGAAGGGCGCGGTGAGCATGCGCGGGTCCGACAGTGCCAGCACGTGCTCCTTCGGGTCCACCCGCAGCGGCGTGTACTCGATCAGCGAAGTGATCACGTTGGCCGGCATGCGCTGGTCCACGTCCCAGTCGCCCGAGTCGTACATCAGCCGCGTGAACCAGAAATCGTAGTCGGCGCCGGCCTGCGCCATCAGCCTGCGCGAGAGCAGGGGCTGGGTGGCGAGGGCGGTGGCGAAGGCAGCGAGGAAGTGGCGGCGGTTCATGGGGTGGAGCGTTCCCCTCTCCCCAGCCCTCTCCCCCAGGGGAGAGGGAGCTTGAAGCCCCCCTCCCCTGGGGGAGAGGGGTTGGGGAGAGGGTTAGCTTTGCCTCAACTCAAACCGCGTCGGACAGCGACGTGAACGTGAAGTCCCGCAGCTTCATCGGCGGGATCATCATGATGAACGGCGACTCGTCGGCGCCCAGGCGCACCGGCTTGCCGAGCTCCTCGATGTTGTTGAGCATGATCACCGGCGACTCGTTGAAGCGGAAGTTCTTCACCGGGTGCTTGATCTCGCCGTTCTCGATGTAGAAGGTGCCGTCGCGGGTCAGGCCGGTCAGCAGCACCGTCTGCGGGTCCACCATGCGGATGTACCAGGTGCGGGTGACCAGGATGCCCTTCTGGGTGCCCTTGACCAGCTCGGCGGTGGACTTGTCGCCACCCGACATCAGCAGGTTGCCCGGGGTGGCGATGGCCTTCTTGCCCTGCTTCTGCGCCCAGTAGCGCGAGTACTGCAGGTTGGCGATCTTGCCGTCCTTGATGATGTCCATCGCCTCGCGCGGCAGGCCGATGTCGTCCCAGGGCATCACCGGCGCATCGGCGTCCCACGGATCCGCGCGCAGGTTCACGCGCGGGTCGTAGACCTGTTCGCCGAGCTTGGTGCCGCCGCCCTTCTTCGAGAGGAAGCTGCGGCCTTCGTCGGCCTGGCGGGCGTCGAAGAAGAACATCATGAAGCTGATCAGGCCCGCGGCCGCGGCCGGCTCCAGGATCACGGTGTACTTGCCGGGCTCGAGCGCCTTGGCGTCGGCCGAGTCGCGCGCCTTCTGGATCGCGATCTGGATGTCGTCGCTGGCCTTGAACTGGCTGACGTCGCCGAGGTTGCGCGAGACCCAGCCCGAACCGCGGCCGTCCTCGGTGCGCACCGTGCAGGTGTAGTTGAGGTTGGTGGCCTGCTGGTAGCCGAAGTTGCCCTTGTTGTTGGCGAAGGCGAAGAAGCTGTGGCCATCGCTGAGGAAGCCGGCGGCGATGAGCTTGTTCTCCTTGCAGGGCGTGATCGAGTCGGCGGCCACCTGGGCGCGCAGCTCGGGCGTGATGGCGGCCGTGGCGGCGTTGAAGGTCGGGCTGGCCTTGTAGACCTGCTTCTCCAGCGCCGGCATGTACTCCTCGTTCTCCGGGGCCAGGCGCGCGAGGTCCTCGGCCCGGCGAACCACCCGCTCGAGCGCGGCGTCGTCGAACTCGTTGATGGTGGCGATGCCTTCGCGCTTGCCGAACGCGCACTGCACCGCCAGCTGGATGTCGCTGACGATGCCGCTGGTGGAGACGTTGTTCAGGGCGAAGCGGATGTTGCCGTTGATGGCGCCGGTCAGCGTGGCGGTGCAGTCGTCGGCGACCGACAGCTTGATGACCTTGTCCAGGATGGCCTTGGCCTGTTCTTCGGTGAAGATGCTCATGTGTTGGGCTCCTGGCCGGTCAGCCGATGTTGCGGGCGGTGTTGATGACGTTCATGCCGTCGAAACGGGCCGTGCTGGAACCATGCGACACCGCCGAGACCTGGCCGGGCTGGCCCTTGCCGTCGAAGAAGCTGCCGCCCAGGCGGTAGTCGGATTCGTCGCAGATGGCCGAGCAGGCGGCCCAGAACTCCGGCGTGCGGATCTGGTAGGCCACGTCCTCGATCATGCCGGCGATGGCGCCGTCCTTGATCTCGTAGAACAGCTGGCCGCCGAACTGGGCGTTGTAGCGCTGCTGGTCGATCGAGAACGAGCCGTCGCCGATGATGTAGATGCCCTTCTCGACGTCCTTGATCATGTCGGCGACGGAGAGCTTCTCCTTGCCCGGCGCCAGCGACACGTTGGCCATGCGCTGGAACTGCACGCTGGACCAGGAGTCGGCGTAGCAGCAGCCGTGCGATTCGGTCTCGCCGATGATGTGGGCCTGGTCGCGGATGGCCTGGTAGTTGACCAGGACGCCGTCCTTCACCAGGTCCCACTGCTTGGTCTTCACGCCCTCGTCGTCGTAGGCGACGCCGCCCAGGCTGCCTTCCTGGATCTTGTCGGCGAACAGGTTCACGCGCTCGTTGCCGTAGCGGAAGCCCTGCTCGCGCTTGTCGAGCGTGGCGAAGCTGGTGCCGGCGTAGTTGGCCTCGTAGCCCAGCACGCGGTCGAGCTCGAGCGGGTGGCCCACGTTCTCGTGGATGGTCAGCCACAGGTGCGAGGGGTCGAGCACGAGGTCGTACTTGCCCGGCTTCACCGACGGGGCGGTAAGCTTCTCGCGGGCCTGCTTGGCGGCGGCGACGGCGTCCTCGACCATGTCATAGGACTTGCCGTAGTTCACCACGCCGTTGGGCGACACGTACTTCTGCGAGGCGTCGCCGTCGAGGTACTCGTAGCCCATGCCCATCGGCGCCGACAGGCCGTCGCGGGTGCGGAACTTGCCGCTGGCCTTGTCGATGGCGGTGACGGTGAACGGCGCCCAGATGCGGTGCACGTCCTGGTCGATGTAGCTGCCGTCGGTGGAGGCGAAATACTTCTGCTCGTTCACCAGGAACAGCGTGGAGTTGACGAAGTCGGCGCCGGCCTTGATCGCGGCGGCGTTCACGCTCAGCAGCAGGTCGACCTTGTCCTTGAGCGGCACGGCCATGGCGTTCTTCTTCACCGGCGCCTTCCAGCTCACTTCGCCGACGCCAGTGACCTTGGCCAGCTGCACCGGCGCGGTCTGGAAGCGGGAGTTGGCCTTGGCGATGGCGGTGGCCTGGCGGGCGGCGTCGGCGACCGCGGCGACGCTGAGGTCGCGGGTGGCGGCGAAGCCCCAGGCGCCGTTGGCGATCACGCGGATGCCGACGCCGGTGGATTCGGTGTTCACCACGTTCTGGACCTTGTCCTCGCGGGTGATCACGAACTGCTGCAGGTAGCGGCCCACGCGCACGTCGCAGTAGCTGGCGCCGGCGCCGGTGGCGGCGTTCAGCGCGGCGTCGGCGATGGCTTTCTTGAGCGCCACGTCGAGGCCGGAAACCAGCTCCTGGGCGGCAATGGAGCGGCTGTAGGGAAGCATCAGGCCGGCAAGGCCGACGCCCGAGATCGTCAGGAAGTCGCGTCTGTGCATCGTGTCACTCCAGCGAAGGGGCCGGGCCGCGCGCCGGCGGTACCGGACGTTGCGGCGAGAGAAGTTGCCTCCCGACTGTGGCGAATGCCGTCCGGGACGGTCAAGTGACCATTGGCCTAGGGCTGGTCGCGGCCGGATGACCGTTTCCGGGTCGGCATGGGCGCGTGAAGATAGCGGTCGGGCAGGGGCGCCGCGGCCTCGCTGCAGGCGGTGGTGCCGGCGTCGCACACGCGCCATGGCGTGCCGGCCGGGCGCGGCTTGGCGAGGTGCTGGCCGGCGTTGTCGACGGTGGCCACCAGCTCGGCGCCGGCATGGATGTCCACGCGCTCGGCGCCCCCTTGCCAGGACAGCGTCGTCAGCTCGCGCCGGCTGGCGCCGACGCGCTGGGTGCGCGCCACCAGCGCGTGCGGATCGACGGGTTCGGCATTGCGCACGCAGGCATACGTCTCGACGATCCGCGGGCCGGTGTCGAGCACCGCGAAGTCCTGCGCCCGCACCGGCGCCGCCGGCACCGCCTGGTCGAACACCCGCGAGGTGATGCCCAGCGATGCCCAGGTTTGTTCGGTGTAGCGGTCGCTCTCGGCCGTGAGCGCGATGTTGCCGCCGTCGGATAGCACGATGCCGTAGCGCTGCATCGTGCGCAGGATCACCTGCGCCGCCGGTGGGTACAGGCCGACCGGGAAATCGGCGCGCAGCCGCAGCCGGGCGCCGTAGGGAATCGTGCCTTCCGGTCCGCTCGGCCCGCCGGCGTGGCTCGCCGGCCGCACGTAGACGGGTCGGCGCACGCCACCCGCCAGCGTGGTGGCCATGCGCGCATTGGGCAGGATGAAGCGGATCGCATGGCCCAGGTCGCCGTCGGCCTGCTGCATCGCCGCGTGCACTTCGTCGGCGTTGAACAGCAGCGGTGCGATCGGGAAGCCGGCGGCGTCGGCGCTGGTGCAGTGCTCGCCGCGGTTGCTGGCCGGATAGACGCGGTCCAGGCGCCACACGGCCAGGCACTGTGCCTGGAGCCCGCCGGCGCCGCTGGCGTTGGCGCGGTAGGCCTCGTACAGGCGCGCGCCCTGCACCACCAGCAGGTGGCAGTCGCCGTTGGCGTTGTCGCAGGCCAGGCCGTCCTGGCCTTCGATCGCCGCGTCCACCGGGACCGGCATCGCGGTGCCCGGCGCCTCGCAGTCGGGCGAGTAATAGCTGCCCGCGGACGGGTAGGCGAGGATCGTCCGCAGCGGCGCGTCGTTGCCGGCGCGCACCACGTGGAAGCTGAAGTCGATCTGCATGCGGCCGTTGCCGAAGCCGCCCAGGCCCACCCAGGTCGCCACCATCGCCGCGGAATCCGGGTGCAGGGGGGCGTCGCGGATGTCCTGGTGCCAGACCGCGCCGGGCGGGAAGCGCGGCGGCGGCTCGGCGCGCGCCGCGGCGGCGAGCAGCACGAGCAGGGCGGCGGACAGGCTTCGGCAGCAGGCCATGGCGGTCATTCCCGGCGAAGACGGCGCCAGCATACGCCCTCCGTTCCGGGGAACTTCAGGCCGGGGCGGTCACTCTCAAGGGCGTCTGAACTGCGCGGAGCCCCGGCATGTCCCAGCGTTTCCACTACGGCCCGTGGCTGGCGGCCGCCTTCCTGGCCGCCAGCGGCCTGCTCGCCTGGAAGTACTTCCCGCGCGACGAGACGCCCGAACCCGCCACTGCCGCCGCGCCGGCCACCGGTCCGGCGCCCGTGCTGGATCCCGCGCCCACGGCACCGGCCGATGCGTACCCGATCGATGCCGTGCCGGTGCTGCCCGACGCCACCGAGGCGCCCCTGCCCGCGCTGGACCAGAGCGATGCCGAAGCCATGGCCGCGTTGGCGGCGGCGGCCGGCGGCGCCGACCTCGGCGCCTTCCTGCGCCTGGAGTTCCTGCTGCCGCGCCTGGTCGCGACCATCGACGCGCTGCCACGCAGCACCGTCACCCAGAACGTCTATGCGGCCCGGCCCGTCGCCGGCACGCTGGGCGTGGCCACGCGCGATGGCGGCACCTGGCTCGACCCGGGCAACGAGGCCCGCTACGCCGCCGCCGTGGCGCTGTTCGAGGCGGTCGACGCCCGCCAGCTGGTCTCGGCCTACGTCCGCTTCTATCCGCTCCTGCAGCAGGCTTACCGCGACCTGGGCGTGCCGGACCGGCAATTCAACGACCGGCTGGTCGAAGTGATCGACCACCTGCTGGCGGCGCCGACCCCGGCGGGTCCGATCGCGCTGGTACCGGTGCCCGACAAGCCGCGCTGGGCCTTCGCCGACCCGGCGCTCGAGGGCGCCTCGGTCGGGCACAAGGCCATGATCCGCCTCGGCCCGGAGCAGGCCGCGCGGGTGAAGGGCAAACTGCGGGAGCTGCGCGCGCTGCTGGCGGGCCAGCGCCCCGCGGCCTGACCCCGGCCGGCGCGCGCCGCTTGCGCTAGGCTGGCCGCCGGATCCACCGGTCGGAGCCGGCATGTCGCCCCTGCAATACCTCGGTCGTCGCCTCGCGGCCTTCCTGGCGCGGCCGCGCGAACGCAACAGCCACATCCCCACCAGCCCCACCGGCCTGCTGGCGGCCACCCTGCGCAAAGGCGACGTGGTGCTGGTGGAGGGCAGCAGCCGCTTCGCCAGCGCCATCAAGTACCTCACCCAGTCGACCTGGTCGCACGCCGCGCTCTATATCGGCGACACCCTGGGACCGCCGGCCGAGGGCGAGGAGCCGCGCGTGCTGGTGGACGTGGACGTGGTGGACGGCGTGCGGACGATCCCGCTGAGCACCTTCTCCGGCCTGCATACCCGGATCTGCCGGCCGGTCGGCCTGGGCGAGGCCGAGGTGGCGGCGCTGGCCGAGTTCATGCTGTCGCGAAAGGGCATCACCTACGACCTGAAGAACATCTTCGACCTGGCCCGTTACTTCATCCGCACCCCGCCGGTGCCGGGTTCGATGAAGCGCCGGATGCTGTCGTTGGGCAGCGGCGAGCCGACCAAGGCGATCTGCTCGACCCTGCTGGCCCAGGCCTTCGAGTCGATCCACTACCCGATCCTGCCCGAGGTGGAGCTGGTGGACGTGGATTCCCCCGGCGCCCGGCGCGCCCGGCGGGAGATCCTGCACATCCGGCACCACAGCCTGTACGCACCCCGCGACTTCGACGTCTCGCCCTTTTTCCAGGTGGTGAAGCCGCGGCTCGCCCACGGGTTCGACTACCGCAGCCTGGACCTGCGGCGGCCGCCCCCGGCCGAACCCCCTGCCGCTTGAATTCCGGCGTGCCATGGTGGAATTTGCTAGGGTGGGCGCGCCGCAGGCAGCGGCACCTACCAGTGTTTTCCGGCCAGCCAGGACGCCCCCGTGGCGTCACCAACCAATAGGGTGAAGGAAATGATGGGAATGATGAGATTCGCGGCCGTGATCGCGCTGGCCACGATCTTCGCGGGCCTGCCGGCGCTGGCGCAGGAGCCGGCTCCGGCTCCGGCCGTGGATCTCCAGACCGCGCGCTGCGCCGACTTCAATGGCGCCGCCGACGAATCCCCGTACGTCGCTTATGTCGAGGGCTTTGCCAGTGCCCGCGGCAGCGAGGGAAGTTCCGCGGCCCACCTGGCATCGGTGCGCCAGGCCTGCGCGTCGCAGCCGGAGGTCGGCTTCCTGTCCATGGTGACCGCCACGGCGCCGGCGCCCCTGGCCGCCGTGGGCCCGGGCCAGGGCCCGACGTCGTGCACGGCCCCGCCGACCAGCACCTGCAACGGCTGCTCGATCAGCTGCGATGCCGGGAAGCAGGCCGTGTGCCGATCCGGCCGTGATTTCGGCTCGGTCCGCTGCGCCACGCGCGCGCGCTGCGCCTGCGAATGATCGTGTGATCGCCGCGCCGCAGCCCTTGGCCGGGTGGCGGCTGCGGCAGGTCGTCGCCGACACCCACCAGCTGTCGAAGGTCGGCGGCTTCCTTTACGTGTTTGGCTGGGCCGTGATCGGGTGGCTCGGCAACGTACTCGACTTCGCGCCGGTCATCGCGCTGGCGGTGGGCGGCGGCTTCCTCGTCCTGGCCGCGCTGCGCTGGGCCATGCGCCCGCCCGACGCCGGCGACGAGGAACAGGCTCGCCGCTGGCTTCGGCGCTACGCCTTCGTGCTGCCGCTGGCCTCGGTCCTGTGGGCCGGCGTGCAGGCCTGGGTGCTGCTCGATGCACGCTTCGGCGAGGACACGCGGATGGTGTCGCTGATCGCCACCATTGGTTACGCCACCGTCTTCGCCAACGTCTACTCGACCGTGCGGCACCTGGCCGCGGTTGGCGTGGGCGTGCTGTTCCTGCCGATGCTGGTGGTGCTCTGGAGCCTGCCCGACGTGCGCGCGCTGGCGGTGGCGATGTCGTTCTACGCGCTCTACCTGGCCGGGGCGCTGGTGCGCAGCCACGCCGAGTACCGGCGCCGCCTGCGCCTGGACGAGGCGCTGCGCGAACAGCGCGACCTCTACGAGCACCTGAGCCGCACCGACTCGCTGACCGGGCTGGCCAACCGCCGCCATTTCACCGCCTGCCTGGAGCATGCCGCCACGCGCGCGCTGCGCGGCGGCGCCGGGTTCACGCTGATGATCTTGGACATCGACCACTTCAAGCGCGTCAACGACCGCCTCGGCCACGCGGCCGGCGATGCCTGCCTGCAGGCGCTCGCCGATCGCCTGCACCGGGCCTTCCCGCCGCCTTCCTGCCTGCTGGCCCGGCTGGGCGGCGAGGAGTTCGGGGTGCTGCTGGACGGCGTGCAAGTGGATGGCCGCGCGCTGGCCGAAGCGCTGCGCCACGACCTGGCGCAGCACCCGCTTGACTGCGGCAACGGCGTGCAGCTGTCGGTGACGGTCAGCATAGGCATCGGCACCTTCGAGCCGGCCCGGCACGGCGATGCCGACGGGTTGTACCGTGCGGTCGACCTGGCGCTGTATTCGGCCAAGGGCGAAGGCCGCAACCGCGTGCACGCGCTCGCCGGCGAAGGCGCCTGAGCCGCGGCACCGGCTAGAATCACCGGGTTCCCATGGCGGAGACCGCCCTTGGCCCTGGCCGCCGACCCCGCGCTCGATACTTTGTTCCTGCCGATGTCCTCGGGCGCCCTGGACTGGCCGGCGCCGGGCGGGACGCTGTTCCTGCGGGCGCGCGCCGGCGTCGCGCTGAACGCCGCGCGCCGGCACAGGCCGGTGTGCGAACAAAGCTTCCGCCCCTGGGCCGAGGCGCTCGAGCGCGACGGGCTGGCGGTGTCGGACGCCAACAGCGGCCGGTTCGAACGGGTGCTGGTGCTGGCGCCGCGCCAGCGCGACGAATCGCGCGCGCTGCTGGCTCGGGCGCTGGCGCAGCTGGCCCCGGGCGGCGTGGTGGTGGCCTGCGCTGCCAACAAAGAAGGCGCGCGCTCGATGCAGGACGACCTGGCGCGCCTCGCCGGCCCGGTGCATGCGCTGACCAAGAACCACTGCCGGGTCTGCTGGACCGCGCCGATGGCCGCCGGCCAGGTGGATGCGGTGCTGCAGGCCGAGTGGCGGGCGCTCGACGCGCCGCGACGCATCGCCGACGGCCGGTTCCTGAGCCGGCCGGGCCTGTTCGCCTGGGACCGCATCGATGCCGCCTCCGCGCTGCTCGCCGATTGCCTGCCGGCCGATCTCGCGGGGCAGGGCGCGGACCTGGGCGCCGGCTTCGGTGTCCTGGCCAGCGAAGTATTGGCGCGCTGCCCGGCCGTCACCGGCCTCGACCTGTACGAGGCCGAGGCTCGCGCACTGGCGCTGGCGCGCGAGAACCTCGCCGGGGCACGCGTGCCGGTCGCCTTCCACTGGCACGACGTCACCCGTGGCCTGGCCGAGCGCTTCGACTTCATCGTCAGCAACCCGCCCTTCCACCAGGGCCGCGCGGACGAGCCCGGCCTGGGCCAGGCCTTCATCGCCGCCGCCGCGGGCGCACTGCGCGCCGGCGGGCGGCTGTGGCTGGTGGCCAACCGGCATCTTCCCTACGAGTCGGCGCTGTCCCGCGGCTTCTCGGCCGTGCGCACCGTGCGCGAGGACGCGGGCTTCAAGGTGATCGAGGCGATCAAGGCGGGCGCGGCATGAAGCTGGTGAAGCTGATCGCGAACCTGGGCTACGGCAGCCGCAAGCAGGTGCAGCTGATGTTCCGCGAAGGTCGCGTCACCGACCCGGCCGGCGAGGTGCTGTATGCCGACGATGCCGTCGGCCACGACCAGGTCCGCATCGACGGCGAGCCGCTGGATCCGCCGCAAGGCCTGCTGCTCCTGCTGCACAAGCCCACCGGCTACACCTGCTCGACCAAGGACCCCGGTCGCGTGGTCTACGACCTGCTGCCGCCGCGCTATCGCTTGCGCGACCCGCTGCTTTCCACGGTCGGCCGCTTGGACCGCGACACCTCGGGCCTGCTGCTGATGACCGACGACGGCGCGCTGCTGCACCGGATCACCTCGCCCAAGGCGAAGCTGGAGAAGGTCTACGAAGCCACGCTGGCCGCGGACCTGCGCGGCGTCGAGGCCGAGGTGTTCGGCAGCGGCACGCTGATGCTGGAGTCGGAGAAAACGCCGCTGGCGCCGGCCGGTTTCCAGGCGCTGGGCCCGCGGCGGGCGCGAATCACGCTGGTCGAGGGCCGCTACCACCAGATCCGGCGCATGTTCGCCGCGGTCGGCAACCACGTCGAAACCCTGCACCGGCTTAGCCTGGGCGGCCTCGGGCTGGACGCGATGGCCCCGGGGGAGTGGAGGGTGCTGGGGGATGGGGATCGGCGGGTGATTTTTGGGGGCCAGGAACTAGGAGCTAGTAAATAGGAAATAGGAAATAGGAGCTAGTGAGGTGCAAACGGCCGGCATGGACCTGCTCCACTATTTCCTAGCTCCTATTTCCTATTTCCTATTTCCTAGCTCCTAGTTCCTCTCCACTGGTTTCTGCCCACTCGCTCCAGCCGGCGCATCAATCCCGGAAGTTGTCGAACTGCAACGGCAGTTCGATGTCGGACTTGCGCAGCAGCGCCATCGCGTCCTGCAGGTCGTCGCGCTTCTTGCCGCTGACCCGCAGCTTGTCGCCGTTGATCTGCGCCTCGACCTTGAGCTTGGCTTCCTTGAGCGTGGCCACGATCTTCTTGGCCAGCTTCTGCTCGATGCCCTGCTTGATGGTCACCTTCTGGCGCGCGCCGGCCAGGTTCACTTCCGGCTCGGCCACGTCCAGGCAACGGATGTCGATGCCGCGCGCGACCAGGCGGCCGCGCAGGATGTCTAGCATCTGCTTGAGCTGGAAGTCGCTGGGCGCGTGCTGGGTGACCACGAAATCATTGAGCTCGAACTTGGCGTCCGTGCCCTTGAAGTCGAAGCGGGTGGACAGTTCGCGGTTGGCGGTGTCCACGGCGTTGGTGAGCTCGTGCTTGTCGACTTCCGAGACGACGTCGAAGGAGGGCATGGCGGGATCGGTGGCAGGAAGGGATGCCGGGATTCTAGCCCAGCCCGCGCGGCGCGGTCAGTCGTCACGGGGCTGACTGGCACCGAAACGGGGCGGTCCGCATTCAAAAAGAATTCAGACGCCCGGGCGCAATGATTCGCGCCGTGGACCCTCCCGTCCACGCACCTGCCGAGGTCGACCATGTCCCATCTCAAGCTTGCCACCCTGGCCCTCCTGCTCGCCGGCTCCACGGCCCTGCCGGCCGGTGCGCAGAACAGTGGCCTGCCGGGCGCCGTCCGCGATGCCCAGTCCCGGGCGGAAGTCCGTGAGCGCAGCGAGGATCGCGACGATCGCCGCGGCGACCGCCAGAGCCGGGGCGACGAGCCGGGCGGCCGCCACGGCGTCGTAAGCGACGGCCGCCGCGACGATCGTCGCGACTGGCGCGAGGACCGCCGCGACGACCGCCAGGATCGCCGCTACGACCGCCGGGACGACCGCCGGGACTGGCGCGCCGACCGCCGTGAAGACCGCCGCGAATGGCGCGACGACCGCCGCGATTGGCGCGATGACCGCCGCGAGTGGCGCCAGGACCGCCGCGACGACCGCTACTACGATCGCCGCGACTACTACGCGCGCCACAACGACGGCCGCTGGAACGGCTACTACTGGCAGCCGCAGTACCGCTACCGGGCGCCGGTGCGCTACGTGTACCCGCGTGGTTACGCGCCGTACCAGTGGCGCGTGGGCCATCGCCTGCCGCGCCACTACTACGACCGCCACTACTACGTGGACTACCGCGCCTACCGCCTGCCGCCGCCGCCCTACGGCTACCACTGGGTCCGGGTCGACCGCGACGTGGTGCTGGTCGCGCTGGCCACCGGCCTGATCCGCGACGTGCTGTACGGGCTGTACTACTGAGGTTGCGCGCAAGTGCACCGCGAGGGGCCGGCCATGCCGGCCCCTTTTTTATTCCGTGGGCCCTGGGCCCGCCTCGGCTCAGGGCGCGAACAGTTCCGGCTGCGGCGGCAGCTCGTCGTGCCGGCGGAAGTTGGCCAGGCCCACGCCCACCAGCCGGTAGCGCGTGCGCGCCGGCAGTTCGACGCGCGACCGCAGCTCGAGCGCGATCGAGACCACCTGCGCCAGCGAGGTGGGCGGCGAGGGCGGCGTGAGGCTGCGGGTGAGGATGCGGAAGTCGGCGGTCTTGAGCTTGAGCACCACCGTGCGCCCGCTGCGGTCGCCCTCGCGCGCGGCCGCGGCCCAGGCCTTGGCCGCGAGGCGCTCGATCGCCTCGGTGGTCTGCTCCAGCGGGATGTCGCACTCGAAGGTGTCCTCGGCCGAGACCTGGGTGGTTGGTCGCTCCGATTCCACCGGATGTTCGTCGATGCCCAGCGACAGCTCGTGCAGGCGCCGGCCCCAGCGGCCGAAGCGCCGCTCCAGTTCGTGCAGCCCGTGCTCGCGCAGCTGGCCGACGGTGCGGACGCCAAGCGTGGCCAACTTCGTTTCCATCACCTTGCCCACGCCCGGCAGCTTGCCCACCGGCAGCGGCGCCAGGAAGGCCAGCACCTGCGCCGGCTTCACCACGAACTGGCCGTCGGGCTTGCGCCAATCGCTGGCGATCTTGGCCAGGAACTTGTTCGGGGCAATGCCGGCCGACGCGGTAAGCGCGGTTTCCTCGCGGATGGCGGCGCGGATCGCCTCCGCGACCGCGGTGGCGCTGGCCAGGCCGGTCTTGTTCGCGGTGACGTCGAGGTAGGCCTCGTCCAGCGACAGCGGTTCGATCAGGTCGGTGTGGCGGGCGAAGATTTCGCGCACCTGGCGCGACACCGCCTTGTAGCGGGCGAAGTCCGGGGGCACGAAAATCGCCTGCGGGCACAGCTTCTCGGCGCGCAGCGCCGGCATCGCCGAGCGGACGCCAAACTTGCGCGCCTCGTAGCTGGCGGCGCACACCACCGAGCGCGCCCCGCGCCACGCAACGACCACCGGCCTGCCGCGCAGCGCGGGATCGTCGCGCTGCTCCACCGACGCGTAGAACGCGTCCATGTCCACGTGCACGATCTTGCGGGGCGGGGCCATGCGGCATTGTCGCCCACTGGCGCGGCCGTCGCAGCGGGGCGGTGGCCTCAGGCCGCGCGCAGCCGGAAGCGGTCGCGGTACTCGGCCGGGGTCAGTGAGGTGGCGCGCTTGAACAGCTTGCGGAAGCTCGAGGCGTCGCTGTAGCCGCAGCGCTCGACGATCTCCTCGAAGCTAAGCAGGGTGGTCTCGAGCAGCGCCTTGGCGCGTTCGACCCGCAGGTGCTGCACGTGTCCCAGTGGCGTGCTGCCGTAGTGCTGGCGGAAATGCCGCAGCAGGCTGCGCTCGCTGGTGCCGCAGGCTTCCGCGAGCTCGCTGATGCTCAGTTCGCGGTGCAGTTCCTTGTGCAGGAAGTGCTCGGCCTTCTCGGAAAGCGAATGCCGCGGCCGCTCGGTCAGGGCCAGGCTGATGTAGGGCGCCTGGCTCTGGCGGTCGGGGTCGATCAGCATCATGCGCGCGGTGTGCTGGGCCAGCGCCGGGTCCACGCGCTGGGCCAGCAGCTGCAGGATGTAGCTCAGCACCGCGGTGCTGGCGCCGGTGGTGGTGACGCCGCCGTCCTCGACCACCATGCGCTCGACGTCGAGCTTCACCCGCGGGAAGCGCTGCCGGAACGCCGCGTCCAGCCACCAGCTGGTGGTGGCGTGGCGGCCGTCGAGCAGGCCGGCCTCGGCCAGCAGGAAGGTGCCGCAGCAGTTCGCCGCGATCGGCACGCCGCGCAGGTGCATGGTCCGCAGCAGCGCGATCTCCGGCCCGAAGCCGGCCAGCTGGTCGACCATGTCGCCGGCGCTGGCGTGCATGTAGCCCGGCACCAGCAGCAGGTCCAGCGGGACGTCCGGCGACTGCACCGGGCCGATCGACAGCCCGCCGCTGCCGGCTACCGTGGCCTGCCCGCGCGCACCGACCAGGACGGTCTCGAGGCGCAGCCGGGTGCCGGGGTCGCGCGCCTGGTCCAGCTTCTGGGCGACGCGCAGGATGTCCATCGGCCCGGTGAGGCTCGACAGCACGGCGCCTTCCAGTGCCAGCAGGCCGACGGTGAATCGCTGTTCACCGCGTGACATAGATCGCTCCGGAGTGCTGCTGCAGCCAGTCCGCCAGCGCGTCGGGCACGGCCAGCGCGCCGGCGTCGGCACCGCCGCAGCCCACCAGCGCGATGCGGCCGGGATGGCCGACGGGCAGCGGCGTCGCCGAGGGCGCGACCAGCT
>NZ_JALHQI010000054.1 GCF_022842045.1 Arenimonas sp.
GCCGCCGCCGGCAGCCGGATGCCGCGCGCCCGCCCCGGCAGCAGCACCAGCGCGCCCTTGGCCTCGAGCGTGCGCAGGTGCTTGTGGGCGGCGCTGTCGTGGATGCCGAAGGCCCGCGCGATCTCGGCCACCGAGGGCGCGCCTTCGGTGCGCAGCCGCTCGGCGATGAAGTCGTACAGGGCCTGCTGGCGGGGAGTGAGGTCGGGGCTCATGGGTGAATATTTATACACCTTGGCGGGCGGATGTCACCCCCCTTCGGAAGCGCCAGGGGATTCAAGCACTTGCCTGTCTCACGGGATGAGCCGGGCGCGGCCGGGTGGTATACCTGCGCCTCCCGACCCCAGGCCCGGAGCCGCCCCGTGGATCTCGCCGCCGACCTCGAAGCGCTGCGCGCGCTGTTCGCCACCCGGCTGGGCCAGCCGGTCGACCTGCTGCGCACGCTGCGCGAGCCCGCGCCGGGCGAGCTGCTGCTGTGGCCCTATCGCCTGGAAAAGCTGCCGGACATGACGTCGACGCCGTCGCGTGGCGGCGTGCCGCTGCCTCCGCGCCTGAGGCAGCGCGTCCACCTGCTCGTCCTCGCCGGGGACACCACCCGGCTGGCCCACGCCCAGGCCATCGCGCACGACCATCCGGTGCTGGGCGAAGGCCAGCGCCGGCTCATCCTGCACAGCGATTCCCCTCCC
This sequence comes from Arenimonas sp., assembly GCF_022842045.1. Lineage (GTDB taxonomy): Bacteria > Pseudomonadota > Gammaproteobacteria > Xanthomonadales > Xanthomonadaceae > Arenimonas. The sequence goes on from NZ_JALHQI010000054.1 coordinate 684, forward strand.
ACCGAGGTGCTGTGCGCCCTCTTCACCGCCGCTGGCCAACCCATGCAGGCGGCGCTGGCGCTCACGCTCCAGGACTGAGCGCCGCCGACATCACTTCGAGGTGTTGGCCTCCAGGAACGCCCCGATGCGATCAAGCATCGCCGCGCGCGCCACCGAGTCGACCAGGCCGTGCTCCAGCCCTTCGTAAACGACCAGCTCGCTGGACTTGCCGGCGGCGCGCAGCTTCTTGTCCATCTCGCGTGACTGGCCGACGCCGACGTTGAGGTCCAGGTCGCCATGGAACATCAGCACCGGCGCCTGGATGCGCGCCACGTTCTGCAGCGGCGAGCCCTCGCGGGTGTGGTTGCCGGTGCCCACCATCTCCACCACCAGGTTGCGGCCGATGTACAGGCGCGCATCCGACTTGAGCATGTCCAGGTCGGTCACGGGCGCGATCGCCACCAGCGCCTTGAACATCCCCGGCTCGGTCACGCCGGCCTGCAGCGCCGCGTAGCCGCCGTAGGACCAGCCGACGATGGCGAGCCGGTCGGCGTCGGCGATGCCCTGCGCCACCAGCCAGCGGGCACCGTCGGTGACGTCGCCGATCGAGGTGCGCCAACCCTGGAAACCATTCTCCTGCAGCCAGGCGTCGCCGAAGCCGGCCGAGCCGCGGTAGTTCGGCTGCAGCACCGCGTAGCCCTGGTTCGCCAGGTACTGCGCCAGCCAGTCGAAACCCCACTCGTCGCGGGCGCTGGGGCCACCGTGCGGCAGCAGCACGGCCGGCAGCCCGCGCGCGTCCTCGCGGCCCGGCGGAAGCGTCAGGTAGCCCGGGATCGCCGTGCCGTCGCGCGCCGGGTAGCTGACCGGCTTCACGCTGGCCAGCGCCACGCCTTCCAGCGACGGCCGCGCCGACAGGATCTCGTTGAGCGTGCGCGCGGTCTTGTCGAACACGAAGTAGCGGCCCGGGTCCGAATCGCTGCCGGCATGGATGAGCAGCTTGCTGTTGTCGGCCGACGAACCGAGGAAATCCACCATCGGCAGGTTCGGCAGCGCCTTGCCCAGGCCCCGCGCCAGCGCGCCGTACTCCTTGTCGAAGTAGATGGCGTGGCGCTTCTCCTCGGCGTAGGTGACGCCGATCACCCGGGAACCGCGGCCGATGCGCAGCACGCCGTCCACGTCCACGCGGTCGTTCTTGTAGACCAGCTCGGTGGCCATCGAACCGTCGAGCTTCACCCGGTACAGCGCCTGGCGGCCGTCCAGCGGCTGCAGCGCGTAGGCGCAGCCGCAGTCCGCATCCACGTCGATCGGCGACAGGCCGGCACCGCCGTCCTCGACGGTCGAGAACGGCTGCCACTGGTCGGAGCCGTCGGCGCGGTACTGGTAAACCACCTTGGTCGCCAGCTGCGTTGTGGCGCCGATGCCCGGGCGATAGCCCTTGATGCGGACCTTGCCGCGGCCGTCGGTGATGTAGAAGTCGGCGTCCTTCGCCGGCGCCTCGACGCGACTCACTTGCATCGTGGCCAGATCGATGCGGTCGACGCCGCGGCCGTCCTCGGTGCGCACCACCCGCGTGTTCATCTTGCCCGCCTCGGGGACGTAGTCGCGGGTCATCAGCACCGCGCCGGGCTGGTCGGGCAGCCAGTCGAGGATCACGCCGTCGGTCAGGCGCAGGCGGGCATCGTAGGCGCTGCTCTTCTGGCCCAGCATCGCGCCGTTCTTGCCGTCGGTGTCGATGGCGACCAGGCGGGCATACGGGATCAGGATGCCGGCCTCGTCCACCATGCCGGTGATCCGGCAGACCAGGCGCGTCTCGGTGGCGAAGTTGCACCAGCGCAGAGAGTCAGGGTCGGCGCCCGAGGTCATCACGAGCTGCGGCGGCGCGCTGCCGTCGATGCGGGCCACGTAGACCGAGGTGGCGCGACCGTAGCTCGGCGTCAGGTACACCACGCGCTCGCCACTGGGCGAGAGGTCGGCGTGCTCGATGTTCTCGCGGGTGCCGAACAGCGCGCCCGGGGTTTCCTTGGCGGCAACCGGCGCGGTCGGCGCGTCCTGCGCGACGAGGGCGGCCGGGGCCGCGGCCAGGGTGATGGCCGCGGCCAGCAAGAGTCGATTCATCGGGCGCATTTCCGGGGGAACGGAGAACCGGCAGGGTAGCCACAGCCCGCCGCCGCACACAACCCGAAGCTTTCTCCCTGCGCTGCGCCCGCCGGCTTCACATCGCGGCGGTCTTCACCGGGCCGCGGCGGCCTCCACGTGGTCGCGCACGTAGCGGTCGAGCAGGCGCACGCCGTAGCCGGTGGCGCCCAGCGGCACGGTCGGCAGCACCGGCGCGTCGCGCCAGGCCATCGAGGCCACGTCCAGGTGCGCCCACGCCACGCCCTCCTGGATCCACGAACCGATGAAGAAGGCACCGACGCTGGCGCCGGCGCCGCCGGTGCTGCCGCCGTTGCGCAGGTCGGCGATCGGCGATTCCAGGTCCTTGGCGTAGCTGGGGTGCAGCGGCAGGCGCCACACCTCCTCGCCCGAGGCCGCGCCCGCGGCCAGCAGGTCGGCGGCCAGCGCCTCGTCGCGGCTGAACAGGCCCGCGTACTCGTCGCCCAACGCCGTCACCTGCGAGCCGGTGAGCGTGGCCACGTCCACCACCACGCGCGGGCGGTCGCGCTCCTGCACGAACCAGAGCGCATCCACCAGCACCATGCGGCCCTCGGCGTCGGTGCTCATCACCTCGTAGGTCTTGCCGCTCATGGTGCGGATCACGTCGCCGGGGCGGCCGGCGGTCCCCGAGGGCATGTTCTCGGCCAGCGCCGCCACCGCGATCGCGTTCACCGGGGCGCGGCGCTTGGCGAGCGCCAGCACCGTGCCGGTGACCGAGGCCGCGCCGGTCATGTCGTACTTCATGCGCCACAGGTTGGCGGGGTCCTTGAGCGAGATGCCGCCGGTGTCGAAGGTGATGCCCTTGCCGACGAAGGCGACCGGTGCTTCGTCGCGGGCACCGCCGCGGTAGCGCACCACCAGCAGGCGCGGCGGCCGCGCGCTGCCCTGGCCCACGGCCAGGATCGAGTTCATGCCGAGCTTCTGCATCGCCGGCACGTCCAGCACTTCGATGCTGACGTTGGCCACGCCGGCGAAGGCGGCGCGGGTGCGCTCGACGAAGGATTCCGGGTAGATCGTGTTGGCCGGCTCGGTGACCAGGTCGCGCGAGAAGCGCACGCCTTCGGCCACCGCGCTCCAGTCGGCGTCCCAGGCGCGGCGCGACGCGTCGGCATCGGCCACGCGCAGCACCAGCGCGCCCTGCCCCAGCACCGGCGCGCCCGGCTTGGCGTTGCGGTAGGCGCGGAAGGTGTACTGGCCCAGCGACGCGCCCAGCGCGAGGTGGGCGCCGGCGGCCGGCAGGCTGGCGTCGGGCCACAGCAGTTCGATGCGCGGCACCGCGCTAAGCACGCCCCACTGGCCGACCAGGCCGCCCACGTCCTCGAGCAGGCGCGCGCTGGGGGCATCGTTGCCCACACCTACCAGCACGACCTGCTGGTAGGGGCCAACCCCCGGCAGGTTCAGCACCACGCCGCGGTCGCCCAGGAAGCCGGCGGCCGCCACCGCGCGCTGCAGCGCACCGTTGCTGGCGCGGTCGACTTCGGCGAAGGCGCCCTCCAGCGGCGCGCCCTGGCGCACGGTCACCGCCACGGCGCCTTCGGTCGGCACGGCATACGGCGCGAAGTCCAGGGAGCGCTGGGCCGCGGCGGGCGCGGCCACGCACAGGACCGCGAGCACGGCGAAGAGGGAAGCGAATCGGTTCACGGGACCTCCGGGGCGAAAGACCAGCGCGGCGAGCCCCATGGGGACGCCGGGCGGTTCAAGGGAAAGGTTGAAGATGCCGTCGGCAATGTAAACGCCGCGTCACGCCCTACCCCCTGCCGATGGTCACGGTGGCACGATGCCGCGCTAGCGCAGCGTGCGCTGTCGTGGCTTCAGCGCCTCCAGGCGCGACTCGTACAGGGCCTGGTCGGCGGGCGTGGTGCTGTTCTCCAGCGCGATCTGCAGGTGCCGGCGGGCCGCATCCACCTCGCCCAGTTCGAACAGCGCCGCCGCGAGCCAGGCGTGGAACTCATGGTGGGTGGCGGCGCGCTCGACTTCCTTCTCGAAGTTCTCGCGCGCCAGCTCGTATTTCTTGTCGGCCATTGCCTGCAGGCCGATGTCGAAGTAATGGAAGGGCGGCACCGCCTCGATGCGGCGGATCCGCTCGTCCAGGCGCGCGGCCTCGTCGGCTCGGCCGCTGGCCTTGAGCAGGCGCGAGAGGTTGGACATCGGCACCGCGTTGCCCGGCTCGAGCTCGACCGCATTGCGCAGCAGCTGCTCGGCCTCGGCCAGGTGGCCGCGGCGGCGGTAGATCACGCTCAGGGTGTTCTGCGCGGTGAGGAAGCCCGGGTCCTGCTCGATCGCGGCGCGCGCCCACCAGTAGGCGTCGTCCAGGCGACGCTCGCGCAGGGCCTCGGCGGCCTTGTTGTTGAGGTACATCGCGACGATGGTGGCTTCGCGCACCACGCGGGCACGCTGACGGCCTTGGCCTTCGGACGGGATGAAGTCCACGGTCAGCGGCTCGTTGGCCAGGGTCACCAGGCGGCCCTCCGGCGCGGTCGGGCGCAGGGTCAGGTTGATGTGGTTGCTCAGGTAGACGATGCCGTCGCTGCGCGTGGCCGCCTGCTCGGAAAACACCACCTGGTACTGGACCTGCAGGTCCAGTGCCTTGGCGAAGGCCGAGGTCATCAGCACCAGCGACAGGCAGTTGCCCGAGCGCGCGTCGAAGGCCTCGGCGGCGTTGCGGGTCAGGGTGGAGTCGTACTCGAGCTTGAGCTGGGCGCTGGAGTACAGCGCGTCCACCAGCGCGTGCTGGCGGGCGCGGGTGCGCTGGCGGCTGGCGATCTCGGTGCCCAGGTACTCCTTCATCGCCGAACTGAGCGTGAACAAGTCGCCGGCGCCGATCGGTTCGGACGGCGGTGCGAAGCGGTCGTCGAGGAACATCGGGTTGCCGCCGGTGCGCGACGGCGCCGCGGCGCAGGCCGCCAGCAGCACGGCGATGCCGATCCCGAGGATGCGCCACGTCTTCTTGCCCGATGCCTTCACGTCCACGTCGTCCTGGCGGCCCTTGCCCAGCCTATGCCCTGTCGCGCCGAGTGCAAGCGGCCAGTGGTCATGGCCGAAGCCTGCCAGGGATCCGGTGGCCCCGGCCAGCGCGTGGCGGGCCAGTCTCATCGCGTGAGACACGCCTGCGGTGTGCTGGCGATCCCTCACCGCGGCCCATCCCCATGCCTCCCGCCACCCAGCTCGCGCCGCACCGCCACGCCACCGGCCTGCTGCCGGTGCCCGAGAAGACCTCGCAGGCGCTGGCCTCGCGGCTCGGGCGCAAGTACGGCGACCGCATCACCGGCTGCTTCCACCTGCCCGGCCGCGAAGGCGAATACGCCCCGTTCCCCGACGACCTGCCGCCGGCGCTGGCGGCGGCGCTGCGCGCGCGCGGCATCGAGCGGCTCTACAGCCACCAGGCGGAAGCCTGGTCGGCGGCGCAGCGCGGCGAGCACACGGTGGTGGTGACGCCGACCGCCTCGGGCAAGACGCTGTGCTACACGCTGCCGGTGGTGGCGGCGGCGATGCGAAAGCAGTCCAAGGCGCTGTACCTGTTCCCCACCAAGGCGCTGGCGCAGGACCAGGTGGCCGAGCTGCTGGAGCTCAACGCCTCCGGCAACCTGGGCGTGCGCGCCTATACCTTCGACGGCGACACCCCCGGCGATGCGCGCCAGGCCGTGCGCCTGCACGGCGACATCGTGGTGTCCAACCCCGACATGCTGCACCAGGGCATCCTGCCCCACCACACCAAGTGGGCGCAGTTCTTCGAGAACCTGCAGTACGTCGTCATCGACGAGATCCACAGCTACCGCGGCGTGTTCGGCTCGCACCTGGCCAACGTGCTGCGGCGGCTGAAGCGGGTGTGCGCCTTCTACGGGGCGAAGCCGCAGTTCATCCTGTGCTCGGCCACCATCGGCAATCCGAAGCAACACGCCGAGGCGGTGATCGAGGACACGGTGACCGCCATCACCCGCTCCGGTGCACCCACCGGCGACAAGACCGTGATGCTGTGGAATCCGCCGGTGGTGAACCCCGACCTCGGGCTGCGGGCCTCGGCGCGCTCGCAGTCCAACCGCATCGCCCGGCTGGCGATCAAGGCCGGGCTCAAGACGCTGGTTTTCGCGCAGTCGCGGACGATGGTGGAGGTGCTGACGAAGTACCTGAAGGACGTCTTCGACCACGACCCGCGCAAGCCGCCGCGCATCCGCGCCTACCGCGGCGGGTATCTCCCGAACGAGCGCCGTGCCGCCGAGCGCGACATGCGCGCCGGCCGCATCGATGGCATCGTCAGCACCTCGGCGCTGGAGCTGGGCGTGGACATCGGCTCGCTCGACGTGGTGGTGCTCAACGGCTATCCCGGCTCGATCGCCGGCACCTGGCAGCGGCTCGGCCGCGCCGGCCGCCGGCAGCAGGCGGCGCTGGGCATCCTGGTGGCCAGCTCCGACCCGCTCGACCAATACCTGGTGCGGCATCCGGAGTTCTTCGAGGGCGCGCCGCCCGAACATGCACGCCTGCACGCCGACCAGCCGCTGATCCTGCTCGACCACATCCGCTGCGCCGCCTTCGAGCTGCCCTTCCTGCGCGGCGAGACCTTCGGCCCCGTCGACGCCCAGCCCTACCTCGAACTGCTGGCCGAAACCGGCGTGCTGCATGGCGAAGGCGGCCGCTGGGAGTGGATCGCCGACAGCTACCCGGCCAACGCGGTCAGCCTGCGCGCCGTGGCCGACGGCAACTTCGTGGTGGTGGACCGCACCGACGGCCGCCAGACCATCATCGCGGAAGTGGACTACAGCGCCGCCGCGCTCACCCTGTACGAGGGCGCCATCCACATGGTGCAGTCGGTGCCCTACCAGGTCGAAAGGCTCGACTGGGACGGCCGCAAGGCCTACGTCACCCGCACCCACGTCGACTACTACACCGACGCCATCGACTACACCAAGCTCAAGGTGCTCGAGCGCTTCGACGGCGCCATTGCCGGCGAAGGCAGCTGCCACCACGGCGAGGTGCACGTGGTGCGGCGGGTGTCGGGCTACAAGAAGATCCGCTACTACACGCACGAGAACATCGGCTACGGTCCCGTCACCCTGCCCGACCAGGAGCTGCACACCACGGCCGTGTGGTGGCAGCTGCCGCAGGAGGTGCTCGAGGCGGCGTTCACGTCGCGGCAGGCGGCGCTCGATGGCTTCCTCGGCGCGGCCTATGCGCTGCACCTGGTCGCCAGCGTGGCGGTGATGGCCGAGGCGCGCGATCTGCAGAAGGCGGTAGGCAGCGGTGACGGCGCCTGGTTCGCCTCGTCCGACGGCCGCGGCCGCGGCCAGCTGCGCGGCGGCGACGGCAAGCCGATGGATCCCGCGGCCACCGACCAGTTCGTGCCCACCGTGTACCTGTACGACGCCTACCCCGGCGGCATTGGCCTGAGCGAGCCGCTGCACCAGCGCCGCGACGAACTCGTGCGCCAGGCGCGCGCCCTGCTGGCCGCCTGCGACTGCCGCGCCGGCTGCCCTGCCTGCGTCGGCCCCGTCCTCGCCGCCGACGAAACCTCGACCGCGCCGCCAAAATCCCTCGCCGACCAGGTCCTCGCCCTGCTGGTACCCGCAAGAACGGGGTCAGGTTCAGTTCCAGAGTCGGGGTCAGGTTCCGGGCCTGGCCCCGCGGGTCGCGTCCGTCGCGACGTACTGCCTTGAACGCCACGCTGGAACGGCTGCGCGAGCTGCGCCAGCAGGCCGGCACGGTGGCCGCGCCGGCCGCCGCGGCCGCGACGGCGCGACCCTGCGCAGCCCTCGCGCGCGTCCCCGCACCGCGCAGCGAAGTGCCGGCGCACATCCGCCGCCTGCTGGGCCTGCGCGAACGCCTGCGGCTGCCCCAGCCCGCGCCAGCGCTGCCATCGCCGGCCAGTGACCGGCGCGTGCCGGGCGGGGAAATCGAGGACGGCCTGTACTTCGTCGAGCAGCTCACGCCCTGGGCCGACGTGCCGCCCGCCATCGACGCCAGCTTCGGCAAGCTCGGAACGCTGGCGCGCGAACACTTGCTGCACTTCGACACCGAAACCACCGGCCTGGCCGGCGGCACCGGCACCCGCGCCTTCATGATCGGCGCCGCCGACTGGCAGCCCGAGGGCCTGCGCCTGCGGCAGCTCACCATCACCACGCTGACCGCCGAGGTGGCCATGCTGCGCCACTTCGCGCAGTGGCTCGGTCCGGATACCGTGCTCGTCAGCTACAACGGCAAGTGCTACGACGCGCCGCTGCTCAACACCCGATACCGACTCGCGCGCCTGCCCAGCCCGCTGAGCGGCCGGCCGCACCTCGACCTGCTCCACCCCAGCCGCCGGCGCTGGAAAGGCCGCTGGGAAAACTGCCGCCTGGGCACGATCGAACGCCAGGTGCTGGGCGTGGTCCGCGAGGACGACCTGCCGGGCTCGGAAGCCCCACGCGCCTGGCTCGACTACCTGCGCGGCGGCAGCGCCCGCGACCTGCGCCGCGTCGCCGACCACAACGCGCAGGACCTGCGCAGCCTCGCCGCCCTCTGCCTCCACCTCGCCACCTGACCGACCCCTGAAGTCCCTCCCACAGGGATCCGGCGTAATCTTCGGGCATGACGTCACCCCTGATCCGCGTCGGCACCGCCAGCTGGACCGACCCCAGCCTGATCCAGTGCAAGCGCTTCTATCCGCCCGGCTGCACCAGCGCCGAGGGGCGGCTGCGCTACTACGCCGACAAGTTCCCGCTGGTGGAGGTGGACAGCAGCTATTACGCCCTGCCCTCGGCGCGCAACGCGCACGCCTGGGTCGAGCGAACGCCCGATGACTTCGCGTTCAACCTCAAGGCCTTCCGCCTCTTCACCGGGCACCAGACGCCGGCGAAGGCGCTGCCCAAGGACGTGCAGCAGGCGCTGGCGGGGCACTTCGCCGGGAAGAGGAACCTGTACTACAAGGACACGCCGGACGAGATCCGCGACCTGCTCTGGCATCGCTTCGAGAGTGCCGTGCGCCCGCTGCGCGACGCGGGCAAGCTGCGCGCCCTGCACTTCCAGTTCGCGCCCTGGGTGACGCGCAGCGGGCGCGCGAAGGACCACATGCTCGAATGCCAGCAGCGGCTCGCCGGCTACCACCTGGCGGTCGAGTTCCGGCACCGCTCGTGGTTCGAGGGCGAGGCGGCCGACGACACGCTGGCCTTCGAGCGCAGGCACGACCTCACCCACGTCGTGGTGGACGAGCCCCAGGGCTTCGAGAACAGCATTCCCACCGTGTGGGCCGTGACTTCGCCGAAGCTGGCGATCCTGCGCCTGCACGGCCGCAACGCCGCGACCTGGAACATCGGCGGCGAGGCCGCGTCGGATCGCTTCAACTACGACTACAGCGACCAAGAGCTCGGCGCGCTGGTTGCACCCCTGCGCGAAACCGCCAGCCTGGCCGGCGAGACCCACGCCATCTTCAACAACAACTACGGCGACCAGGGGCAGCGCAATGCCGCCACCTTGCAGGGGATGCTCGCAAGCGCCTGACCCGCCCGGCCACCCGGGGCAGGCGCCGCGGGCGGCCTCAACTGCGACAGACGTCACGTCCCGGGGCTCCCCACCGCGATTTGGGCGCATAGTGCGATCCAGCTCCCAGTGTCCGGCCGGTGCAGGCCCAACAATCGCGCATCCCCCGACCCGCCCGCGTCGGTCAACTTCCATAGCCGCCCTGCAAGGTGAAGTGATGTGACCTGCCTTCCGGCCAATACGATGGCCGACAGTCCGCCCGGCCGGGACAGGGCCGACAGGCGAAACGTCGGCGCCGTATTGGCATCGGCCGGCAAGACCGCGTTTGAAATCCTCCAGGCCGACAGCGTCCAGCGCGCCGCCGAGGCCCTGGTATCGGCGCTGGCGGAAACCGGCCGCACGGGCACCTGCGTCGCCTGGACCGAAGCCCAGGGCCTGGCCTTCCATCCCCGCCAGCCGGATCGCACCGACCAGGCGTCCTGGCTGCTGTCCACCCTGGCCCTGCCGGGCAACACCGGCCCGCGCGTGCTCTGCGACGACGCCGTCGATGCCGCCGCCTTCCTGCTCGACCTTGATCAGGTTCGCCTGCCGCCGCTTACGCCTGCCCAGGAGTACCTGGTGGCGCTCGCCGAGCGGAGGATCCGGGAGCTGTTCGCCGTCGAACGCCTGTCCGCCTCGGTGCATCGCCTGGCCGAGGCCGAGAAACTGCAGCGCGCGCTCTTCACCATCGCCGACATCGCCGGTTCCGGCCACGACATGCCGTCGATGCTCAAGCGACTCCACGAGACGATCGGCCAACTGATGTACGCCGAGAACTTCTACATCGCCCTGCTCGACGAGAGCGGCGAGAACCTCCAGTTCCCTTATTTCGTCGACACCATGGACTCCCTCCCGCAGGCCTCGGAGCCGATGGCGTCGATCGCCGGCGGCCTCACCTGGTACGTGCTGCGCGACGGCGTCCCGCTGATGGGCACCATCGACCAGCTGCGCCAACAGGTATCGGGCCCGCTGGACGTCATCGGCGCCTCGAGCGAGGACTGGCTGGGCGTGCCCATGCTGCGCGACGGCAAATCGGTGGGCGCGCTGGTGGTGCAGAGCTACCTCCCCGGCGTCGGCTACACCGAGGCCGACCTCGCCGTGCTCACCTTCGTCGCCGACCACGTGCTGACCGCGCTGGAGCGAAAACGCGACCAGGCAGAGCTCGAACAGCGCGTCGCCATCCGCACGCGTCAGCTCGCCGAGGCCAACCAGGACCTCGAGCTTCGCATCGCCGAACGCGAGCGGGCCCGGCACCTTCAGGAAACCCTCTACCGCATCGCCAGGCTCACGCACGGGGAGGACGATGACGACGGCTTCTACCAGCAAATCCATGGCGCCGTGGCCGAGCTGATCAATGCCGAGAACTTCTACATCGCCCTGCTGTCCGAAGACGGCACGATGCTGCACTTCCCTTACCACCGTGACCAGGCAGGCGGCATCCCGACTTCGCGCCCCGTGGGTCGCGGGCTCACGGAGCATGTGATCCGCCTGGGCGAGGCGCTGCTGACCGACGAGACGGGCGTTCGGCAGCTGGTGGCCGACGGCGTCCTCGAGCACAACCTGGCCATGAGCACGCCCGCCATGTGCTGGCTGGGCGTGCCCCTGGCCGACGGCGAGCGGGTCATGGGCGCGGTGGTGGTGCAGAGCTACCGCAGCGATCTTCGTTACGAGCATGAGGATGCCGAACTGCTGAAGTTCGTCTCCTACCAGATCGCGACCAGCCTGCAGCGACGAAACCACGCCGAATCGCTTCGCCGCCTCAATGCCGAGCTCGAAAGCCGCGTGCAGTCGCGCACGCACGAGCTCCGGGAGCAGATCGCCGTCCGCGAACAGGTGGAAGAGCGGCTGAAGCACCAGGTGATGCATGACCCACTGACCGGCCTTCCCAACCGCGTCTACCTGCGCGACCGCATCGAGCGGGCGATCGCGGCGCGCCTGCGCGACCCCGGCCGCGGCTTCGCGCTGATGTACCTGGACGTGGACCGGTTCAAGCTTTTCAACGACAGCCTGGGCCACCTTGCCGGCGACGAAGTGCTGCGGGAAGTCGCCCGCCGGCTGGGCCAGTCCGTCCGCGATCCCGACGTCGTGGCCCGGCTCTCGGGCGATGAGTTCGCCATCCTGATCGAGGACGGCCACCTGCCGCAGACCGCCTGCAAGGTGGCGCAGCGCATCCTCAACACCCTGCAGCACCCGATGACGATCGCCGGGCGCGAACTGCAGGCATCGGCCAGCATCGGCATCGCGATCGGCGCCGACACCCACCGCAATACCGACGAACTCCTGCACGACGCCGACGTGGCCCTCTATCGCGCCAAGGAGGCCGGCCGCCAGCGCTTCGTGCTGTTCGACGAGTCACTGCAGAAAAGCGCCATGGACGTGCTCGAGATCGAGCACCAGGTGCGCGCCGGTCTCGCCCACGGCGAGTTCATTCCCTATTTCCAGCCCATCGTCCGGCTCGCCGATGGCGCGACAGTGGGCTACGAGGCGCTGGCCCGCTGGCGGCACCCGCAGCGTGGCGTGCTCGGTCCAGGCGAGTTCATGGCGGTGGCCGAGGACAGCGGCCTCATCGAGCCACTCGACTGGCAGATCTATCGCGCCAGCTGCGAGGCGGGAGCAGCCCTGGTCCCGGAGGGCGGCTACCTGACCATCAACCTCTCGGCCCGCCATTTCCAGAGCGACCAGTTCGATGCCCGCATGCTGGCCCTGCTGTCGGAAACCGGCTTCGACCCGCGCCAGCTTCGCATCGAGGTCACCGAGGGCACGCTGCTGGGCGACACCGCCGCCGTGGTGCGCATCCTCGAGCGCCTGCGCGCCGGCGGGGTGATGGTGGCGCTGGACGACTTCGGCACCGGTTATTCCTCGCTGGGCTACGTGCACCGCTTCCCGCTGGACATGATCAAGATCGATCGATCCTTCATCGCGCCCCTGGGCGACAGCGTCGCCGAACGAAGCTCGGCCATCATCGGCGCGGTGCTGGCCCTGGCCCAGTCCCTGAAGCTGGACGTCGTGGCCGAAGGCGTGGAAACCGCGGCCCAGCGCGACGCGCTGGTGGCGATGGGCTGCACGCACGGCCAGGGCTACTGGTTCGGCAGGCCGCAGGCGCTCGAACACTGGCTGCGGGCGGGCAGTCCCGGCGACACCTGAATCCCAAGCTTCCATCCGGCCACTACCGGTTCCCTGGGCAGTGGCCGGGGCAGGGCCCGCACCGAGGCCGTCAGGCCGGATCGGTTTCGAGCGCGGCGTAGCGGGCGCGGACCAGGGGCAGGCCGTAGGCGCGCTCGAGGCGGCGCACGATGAAGTGGCCGCGGGCGGCTTTCTGGAAATGGTTGATGAAGACCAGGTTGAGCGCGGCGCCGCTGGCGGCGCCGACCAGGGGCGCGGCCTGCGCCAGCGCCTTCTGCGACACCGGGATAGAGAAGCGGCTGGCGACCGCGTGGATCACGCGCATCACCGCCGGCGCGCCGCCGCTGGCGACCTGCTGCGCGAGATGCGAGGACACCGCGCCCACCTGCTGGGCCAGCGCGGCGCGGGTCGCGAAGTAGCCGATCTCGGCGCCATCGTCGTCCTTGCGGTTGCCGCCCAGCGCCAGCACTTCGATGCAGGCCAGGCGCGTGGCCTGCGCCTGCGGCGATTCGCCCTCGCTGCGGGCGATGTCGGCGATCGAGCGCAGGATCGTCGCGGTGGTCACCGGCAGCTCGACCAGTAGGCCGGGCAGCCCGAAGAATCCGCCGACCGCGCCGCTGCCGATCACCGCGGCCTTGTGCATCCGCTCGCTGGCGAGCTTGCCGGCGCGGCCGTTGCCAAGCGTGAACGCCGCGGCGTTGTAGCCAGCTTCGACCGCGCGACGCGCGGCGCGATCGACCAGGCCGGTCGCGGCGCGCGGCAGCTTCCTTGCAATCAGGTATTCCACCGGCGAGCCAATCGCGTTCGCCAGCTGGATCGCCAGCGACGGTGATTCAAGCAGGCGCTTGGCGCGCTCCAGGTCGGCAAGGTCGGCGGGCGCCAGGCTGCGGACGAGGGCGCCCATCAGGCCCAGAGCTCGCCGTTCGCGCCGGACGCATCGGCGAGGCGATTGAGTTCGTCCTCGTCGGGAATGCCGCCGGCCTGCCAGTCGTCGATCAGTTCGCGGGCGCGCGGCACCTGCTCCGGCGCGACCCAGACGCGCACGAGCCCGCCTGCAGGCAGCTCACCCACGCCACCCGCGAGGTCGGCGCCAAGCACGAGTGCATCGAGGCCGGCGCTGAGCAGCAGGTCGCAGACCAGCTGGGCGTCGATCGCGCTCTCGGCGTCGTAGACGGGCGTCACGGCCGCGCGGCGCGCCAGGTGGCGAGCTCGGCATCGGCCCGGGCCAGCTGCGCCGGCGACATCGCGGCCTTGATCGCGGCCTCGAGCCTCGGCTCCGCCGTGACGCCCAGCGCCACCGCCTTTGAATAGTTCACCCACGCCTGCGCCGGATCGGCGGGCGCACCCTGGCCGGCCAGGTGCAGCAGGGCCAGGTCGCGATGCGCCTGCGGCTGGCCGAGGCGGGCGGCGCGCTGGTAGAGCGCACGCGCGACGCCGAAGTCCTGGGCCACGCCGTCGCCGGCGGCGAGCAGTGCGGCGAGGCTGGTCATCGCGTCGGCGCTGCCGGCTTCGACGCCGCGCTTGAGGTAATCCACGCCGAGCACGGTGTCCTGCGGGCGGCCGACGCCGCTGACAAAGGCCATGCCCAGGCGCCACATCGAGAAACCGTCTCCCTTGGCGGCGGCGCGCGCGTACCAGGTCATCGCGGCGTCGAGGTTGCGTTCGAGGCCTTCGCCGGTTTCCAGCGCGCGACCCATGTCGCGCTCGGCCTCGGTGATGCCGGCATCGGCGGCGCGGCGGATCAGCACCAGCGCGCGCGGCATGTCCGGCGCCAGGCCGCATTCGCCGCGCGCGGTGGCCAGGCCCAGGTAGTAGCTGGCCACCATGCCGATCTCTTCCTTCACCAGCACTTCGGCGAAAAGCGCGCAGGCGGTCGCGACGTCGCGCGGCAGGCCCGGCCGGCCCTGGTAGAGCATCACCGCATAGTCGGCGCGGGCGGCGATGTCGCCGGACTTGGCGGCGCGCTCGAGGAAAGCGCGGGACTTCGCCGCGTCCTGCACCACGCCCCAGCCGTTGCCATGCATCAGCGACAGCAGGTACAGGGAAGGGCCGTGCTCCTTGGCCGCGGCGCGGCTGGCCAACCGCACCGCTTCGGCGAGGTCGTTGCCCTGGCCCGGGTCCATCAGGTGGCGATTGAGATGGGCCGAGGCCAGCGTGTAGTCCACGTCCGCCCGGGCCAGGTCACGGTGCGGCGCCAGCGCGTCGATCACCTCGCCGAACCTCGCCGACGCCTCCAGCGACTTCGCCGTTTCCAGCGACTGTTCCACCGACTGCGCCAGCGCGCCGGACGGGAACGCCGCGGCCAGGGCCAGGGCAAGTGGAGCGAGGAATTTCAAGGCAGTCATGGCGTTCCCTGGTGTAGGTGGAATCGGCAGTCGGAGACTGCAAATCTACCCGCCCAGCGCATCCATTAGTACCTGCGCGATCTGGTCAGCGCGCAGGCGCGCGTGCCTGGCTACAGGCTCTGGCTGTCGAGCAGGAAGCTGGCGTCCTCGTCGTCCGCCGCGGGGCTGGTTTCGAGGTGCTGGATCAGCGCCCGGGCCAGGTCGGCCTCGGCGTCCTCCACCACGACCCGGATCAGGCCGGTGGCCGGCACTTCGGGAATGGCCCCGTCCACGTTCGGGCCGAAGATGTGGGCCGTGATGCCCGATCCCAGCAGCAGGTCCTGCACGAGCTGGGCATCCAGCTCGCTCTCGGCGGTATAGACCGGTGTCATGGCGCTTCCCTGTTTTCCCCGCGCCATTAACCGGGCTTCTTCACGCCAAAAATGAGAACTGGTTCACACTTTTGCGTGAAATCGGGCGCGTGGCAGGTTGGGGCTGACGAGCGGCGCTTCGAAGCCCGACACCCCCGCCCCGGCAGGTCGCCATGACCCGACGCGGGCCCTTCAGCCTGCAGGCTGCGTCGCGCCCAACGGTGCAGTCACTCGCGGGCGGCTGGGCAGCGCGTGGCGCAGGATGCGCCAGGCCACTTGGCCGAACTGCCGCGGCAGCGAGCCGGTGTTGTAGTGCTGGCCGTAGCGGGCGCAGATCTCGCGCACCTCGACCGCCATCGCGGCGTAGCGGTTGGCCGGCACGTCGGGGAAGAAATGGTGCTCGATCTGGTGGCTGAGGTTGCCCGACATCAGGTTCAGCAGCTTTCCGCCGGCGATGTTGGACGAACCGCGCAGCTGGCGCAGGTACCAGCCGCCGCGGCCTTCGGTGCGGACCGATTCGCGGCTGAAGGTCTCGGCGTCGGCGGTGAAGTGGCCGCAGAAGATGATCAGGTAGGTCCAGAGGTTGCGCAGGACGTTGGCGATCGCGTTGCCCACCAGCACGGTCAGGAAGAACGGGCCGGCCAGCAGCGGGAAGAACACGTAGTCCTTGAGCACCTGGCGCGCCATCTTGCGGCCGACCGGGCGGAACTCCTGCAGCAGTTCGCTGGTTTTCTTCTTGCCGGCGAACCAACGGCCCAGGCGCAGGTCCTGGATGGCGATGCCCCACTCGAACAGGATGGCGAACACCACGGCCACCACCGGCTGCGCGAGGTAGAACGGGCGCCAGCGCTGCTCCGGGAAGAGCCGCAGCAGGCCGTAGCCGATGTCGTCGTCCAGCCCGCGCACGTTGGTCCAGGTGTGGTGGCGGAAGTTGTGGGTCTTGCGCCAGTTCTCGCTGGTGCCGGCGATGTCCCACTCGTAGGTGCGGCCGTCCAGCGCCGGGTCGTTCATCCAGTCGAACTGGCCGTGGAGGACGTTGTGGCCCAGCTCCATGTTCTCGAGGATCTTCGACAGCGCCAGCGACAGCACGCCCAGCGTGCCGGCGATCCAAAGCACGGGCGTGACGAAGGCGCCGGCGATCGCCGCGACCATCAGCAGCACCCGGCCGGCGAGACCGAAGTAGCGCACGGCCCGGTACACCGCGCGGATGTAGTCGGCGTCGGCCTGGCCGACGGTGGCGACGGTGCGCGCGCGCAAGGCGTCGAGCTCGGCGGCGAAGGCGTCGAGCTCGTCGGGCGTGAGGGCGCGGTTCTTGGTCTTGGCGGTCATCGGGTCACAGGTCCAGGACGAGATCGCTGCGGGCGCTGTTGACGCACAGGCGCAGGGCGGAGACGGGTTCGTGCTCGACGTCGCCGGTCAGCAGGTGGCGGGTGGCGCCCGCCGGCTTGGTGCAGGCGCAGGTGTTGCACAGTCCGCGGCGGCAGCCGTGCGCGGGCGACAGGCCGGCCGCCTCGAGCGCGTCCAGCAGCGGCTGGCCGCGCGGCACCACGAGGGTGCGGCCGCTGCGCGCAAGCGTGAGTTCGACGGTGCCGGTGTCGGTGTTCTCGAAGACCGGCGGCGAGAAGGACTCGGCGGCGAAGCGGGCGCTGCCGTCCACCAGGAGCTTGCGGGCGGCATCGACGAAACCCGTGGGGCCACAGGCCAGCACGTGCGCGCTCGCGTCGAGCCACGGCGCGAGCAGACCGGCGTCGAGGCGGCCTTCGGCTTCGTCGCCGGCAACGGCGCGGTCGCGGGTCAGCAGGAAGCGGACCTGCAGCGCCGGGTTCGCCGCCGCGATGGCACGCAGCTCGTCGACGAAGCAGCGCTGGCCGCGGGTGCGCGTGGAGTACAGCAGCGTGGTCGGCGCCGGGTCCGGTCGCCGGGCCAGCGACGCGAAGATCGCCATCATCGGCGTGATGCCGCTGCCCGCCGCCAGCAGCAGGCGCGGCCCATCGCCCTCGGGCGGCAGCGCCAGGTCGCCGAAGGCCTGGCCCAGCGTGAACACGTCGCCGGCCTTCGCGTGGTCGTGCAGGAACCGACTGACCTTGCCGCCCTGGATCGCCTTGACCGTGATGCGGAAGCTGCCGTCCGCGGTGGCCGGGGCGCTGGGGCTGTAGCTGCGGACCAGGCGCCGGCCGTCCACCTCGACGCCCAGGTTCACGTGCTGCCCCGGCTGGAAGCCGCGGAAGTGCCGGTTCGGCTTCAGGACCAGGCTGACGGCGTCGGACGCGGCCTGTTCCCGGGCCACGACCCGGGCCAGGGGCTGGTTCCAGCTCCAGGTCGGCGACAGCCGCCGGGCCCAGAAGTCGAACAGGGCCGGGGAAACCAGGGGTGCGCGGGCGCGGCGCCCGGCAGGCCGGGCGAGGGCCGGGCCGGGGAGAGGGTCGGGTCGCATGGGCGGCAGTATACATCGTCGCATACGCGTGTCTATACATCTGTATAGGCATGTCGGGGCTATGATGGCCCCCTGATCCCGAGCCGGTTCGCCCGTGACGCCCACCTCTTCCGCCGTCGACGCCGACCTGCACCCGGTCCGGCGCACCCCGATCACCCGCGCCGATCTGCTCGACGCCGCCCTGCGCCTGATCGGACCGCACCGCAGCGTCTCCAGCCTCAGCCTGCGCGAAGTTGCGCGCGAGGCCGGCATCGCGCCCAACAGTTTTTACCGCCAGTTCCGCGACGTGGACGAACTGGCCGTGGCCCTGATCGACGTCGCCGGCCAGAGCCTTCGCAAGATCGTCGGCGCCGCCCGCCACCGCGCCGAGGCCGAGCACGGCGTGGTCCGCGGCTCGGTCGAGGCCTTCATCGAACAGGTGCGCGCCGACGACAAGCTGCTGCACGTGCTGCTGCGCGAGGGCACCGTCGGCTCAGACGCCTTCAAGCGCGCCGTGGACCGCGAGCTCGGCTTCTTCGAGGACGAGCTGCACCACGACCTGGTGCGCTTCGCCAAGCTGCGCAACCGCCCCATGGCCGAGCCCGCGCTGGCCGCCAAGGCCATCACCCGCCTCGCCTTCGCGATGGGCGCCACCGCCCTGGACCTGCCGCCCGAGCGCGACGCCGAACTCGTGGACCAGCTGACCACGATGGTGCGGATGATCCTGGTCGGCGCGCAGGCGATGCCGAAGTAGCCTGCACCCCCGTATTGCCCGCCGATGATCCGAACGGTGCGCCCGGCCATCGCCGCGGCGGCGCCGTGCGGTGCCGCCGGCTCACTCCCGGGGCCGGCGACCGCTGATCAGCTCGTTGGCGAGTGCATCGGCGTTGTTGAACATCACTGGCGACACCGACTGCCGGTAGATGTCCTCCATGCCCAGCCCCTGCTGGCATACCCCGGTCATCAGGCATCCGCTGACGGCGGGGATGCTGCCCGGGCCGCAGCCGCTGGTCAGGCGACAGAAGACGATCTCGGACGCGAGGTTGAGGGTGTCCCGCAGGGCCAGGTCGTCGACGCCGTGCGCCTGTCGCAGCGGACGCGGCGCGATCCGCTCCTCGGCGGCCAACTGCAGCGTGGCCCGCACGTCGTAGGGATTGCGTGCGGCACCGAGCGCGTCGAGGACCAGGGGACCGCGCTCTCCGGGCTCGACCTCGTGCAGCATCGACTTCAGCGCCCGGGTGCTGGCCTCGGACGCCGCCACGGCCTGCAGGCGCGCATGCTCCGCGGCACCCTGCCCCCGGCCCAGGGGCACATAGCCCTCGCAGTATCCCGCCAGCCATTCGTCCACCCACGCCTGGCCCTCGGGCGCGGAGATGCCCGGCGCACAGATGCCATCCAACTCCAGCATCGCGTCATTGGCTTCGGGCAAACCGGCGGCCCTTCCCCGCTCGATGACCGCCCAGGCCTCCCGCGCGGAGCGGGCGGCGTAGAACGCGGTCGCCAGGTCAGGTTCCACCCCGGGCTCCTTGTCCGCGTCATGGCCCGCCGCCGCAGCATCGCCGGTTGCATCGCCCGGGCCAGTCGCCACGGACGCGCCGAGGGCTTCGCCGGCGTCGTTGCCCTGGCCCTCGCCGGACGACGCTACCTCGGCCGGCGTTTCGATGGCGGGTGCCGATGGATATCGCCAGGCGAACCACGACGCCGCGGCCACCAGCGCCACTACCACCACGACAAGAACCTTCCTGCCCATCTCGACTCTCCCGCCTCCGTCAACGTCGGCCGCCACGCGCTGGCGGCCGCTCGGGATCACTGGCAACTCTTCGTCCCCGGCACCGCCGTCAAGTAGAGCTCGGGCGGTGAGGTGTGGGCGGGCATGGAGCCTGGAATCCACATGTATCGCTCGGTGCCGCCATCGGTAAAGGTGACATTGATGATCTGCCCGCGACCGCGGGAAATCATTGCACCGAACCGACGCGCACGCCACTTGTGGAACACGCGGGCGGCGTGCCAAAGGCGGTCGTTGGGCGCAGCTGTGCACGGCGCGGCATCCGGGTTGTCCTTGTGATCCTCCTCCGTGGGCGTTTCCGCCTCGGATTCGCCCCCCCCCGACAGGGGAATCAAGTCCGGATTGAACTGGAAGTCACTGTTGAACGAGTCAAGGAAATCGGCACAGGCCATGCCATAGCAGACCACCTGCCAGCCGAAGCGGGTGCCCGTGACTTGGACGGTCGGGAGTTCCGTGTCCTCCGCCAACGCATAGCCAGCCGGCATGAACACAGTGGAGAGGCCCAGCAGACAGGCAAGGATCTT
>NZ_JALHQI010000055.1 GCF_022842045.1 Arenimonas sp.
CGCCGCCCCCGCCGCCGCCCGACGAGCCGCCGCCGCCGCTGCCGGACGAGCCACCCGGCGGCGTCGAGGCCGAGGAGATGTGCTGCGTCAGCGCGCTTCCCAGCGAACTGCCCAGGCTGGCCAGCCCCAGCGACGTGCCCGCGCTGCCGCCGTGGTACCAGCGCGGCTGTGCCGCCTGCGCTTGCTGCACGCCGACCGCGCGGGTGAAGCGCTCGCTCCAGGCCGCCTCCACGTCCAGCGCCATCGCGTAGGGCAGCAGTTGCTCGTAGCGGCCGGCGTCCAGCGGTGGTTCGCCGTCGGTGCCCGCCGCGCCGGGCGTCGGCGTGGCGTGGATCTCGTCGCGCTCGGCCACCGAGAGGTAGCGCTGGAAGCCTTCGATCTCGTCCATCGCCCGCCGCCCTTCCGGCGTCGGCGCCTTGAGCAGCCAGCCGAACAGGAGGTGCATGCCCATCATGGAGATCGCCACCAGCACGATCACCAGCGCCCCCGTGCCGCCGGACACCGCGAACGCCAGGATGATCGCGCCGATCGAGAACAGCAGCGCCAGCAGCACGCTGCCGCCGTGGGTCTTGAAGTACTTCGGCTGCGTCTGCCGGGCAAGCGCCGTCGCATGCGCCATGCGCGCGCCGCCGACCCGGCTGGCCTCGGTGTTGCGAAGCACGACCTCGGGCGACGCGGCGAAGAGCTTCTCCGCGGCCGCGCGCTGGGCCCCGGACAAGACCGCGGCGTCGGCCCCGTCCACGCGCACCAGGCGCCAGTCCTTGCCTTCGGCGTGGATCTCGAGGAAGCCGCGCACCGCCATCTGCACCAGGTCGGCGGCGAAGTCGCGGTTGTCATGCGCCATCCGGCGGATCACCCGCACCTCGCCGGCCGAGAATCCCCGTGGCACCTCGTAGCGCGGGAACACCGGCCCGGCCGGCAGATCGCGCCCGACCCGGTACCAGCGCCATACGTAGAAGACCAGCAGGCCGACCAGGCCGGCCAGCGCCAGCAGCGCGCCGCCGTTGTCGCGCAGGAAGGCGCCCGTCTTCTCGACGGCAGTCGGTTCCGGCACCTGCCCTTTTGGGAAACCCGCCGCGATCGTCAGGCCTTCGTTGGGCCCCAGCGCCCGCGTGGTGCGGAACACTACCTCGCGCGGCCCCGCGACCTCGACCTCGAAGTCCCGCCCGGTCGCGCCCTCGGGCCCGGTGTAGGCCGCCAGCCGCCACTGGTCCGCCGGCACCTCGCGCGGCAGCACCAGCCGCGCCGACACCGACTCGGTGGCGAACTCCCAGCCCAGGCCATTGACGTTCCAGTACAGCTCGTCGAAGTCGCCGAAGAAGCCCAGCTGGCGCGTGGTGCGGTAGCGCAGCCGGTACTCGATGTCGGCTGGCACCGGCAGGAAATCGTCGCCGCCGGTGTTGACGCGGATGCCGTTCGACAGCGATTCGGTGAAGAAGGGCTCGGGCCGGCCGTCGCGCTCCAGGCCCAGCACTTCGAAGTCCACCACCACGCGGTTGCCGAGCCGGTCGCGGTAGCGGGTCGGGAAATCGCGGTAGATGCCGCGACGGATGCGCTGGCCCTCGGCGCGCACGCGGATCGTCTCGGTGACCGCCATGCTGCCGTCGGGCTGCACCGCCAGGTCGCTGTGATACGAGAGGATGCGTTCCTGGGCCGGCGCGGGCGAGGCCGCAGCAAGCAGGAGCAGGCACGCCAACACCCAGGCGCGGCTCACGACAGCCCTCCCAGGCGCGGCGCCGCGGCGGCGTCGGTCCCCGCCTCGAAGAACTCCGCCTCGCGGAACCCGAACATGCGCGCCACCAGCACGTCCGGCACCCGCTGCACGCCGTCGTTGTTCTCGCGCACGGCCCCGTTGTAGAAGCGCCGCGCGTACTGCAGGTGGTCCTCGACCTCGACCAGCCCGCGCTGCAGCTGCAGGAAGTTCTCGCTGGCCTTGAGGGCCGGGTAGGCCTCCTGGATCACCACCAGCCGGCCGATGCCGTGCTCGAGCGCGCGTTCGACCTCGGCCAGCCTGGCCGGGGACTGCGTGGCCATGGCCTGCGCGCGCAGGGCGGTGACGTTCTCGAGCAAGGCCTTCTCGTGCCCCGCGTAGGCGCGCACGGCCTCCACCAGGCGTGGCACCAGGTCGTGCCGGCGCATCAGCTGCACGTCGATGTCGCTCCAGCCGGCCCGCACCTGGTTGCGCAGGCGCACCAGCCGGTTGTAGGCGAACACGGCCCAGGCGGCCACGGCCGCCAGCAGGACGAGGATCAGGATGGTCATCGGCGCTTCCCCCCGGGGTCTGCCCGGATTATCGGCACAGCCGGGCGTCGCTGGCGACCTCGGGTATATTTGGCCGCTTCGGGCCCCGCCCACCCGCCACCGGACAGCCATCGATGACCGAACTCGCCCCCGCCAAGCGCAGCGCCATGGACCGCTTCCTCAACATCGTCGAGAAGGGCGGCAATGCCCTGCCCCACCCGGCGACGCTGTTCGCGCTGCTGGCGCTGGCGGTGGTGGTGGCGTCCTGGCTGGCGTCGATGGCCGGCCTGAGCGTGACGCACCCGTCCACCGGCGAGATCGTGACCCCGGTGAACCTGCTCAGCATCGACGGGCTGCATCGCATCCTGACGAGCACGGTCACCAATTTCACGGGCTTCGCGCCACTGGGCGTGGTGCTGGTGGCCCTGATCGGCATCGGCGTCGCCGAGCACAGCGGCCTGATCGGCGCTTCGCTGCGCCTGCTCGTGCTGTCGGCGCCCCGCTACCTGCTGACGCCGGTGCTGGTTTTCGCGGGCGTAATGTCCAACATGGCCAGCGAGATTGGCTACGTGCTGCTGGTGCCGCTGGGTGCGCTCATCTTCATCTCGGCCGGTCGCCACCCGATCCTGGGCATGGCGGCGGTGTTTGCCGGCGTGTCCGGCGGCTATTCGGCCAACCTGCTGATCGGCACCATCGACCCGCTGCTGTCGGGCCTGTCGCAGGAGGCCGCACGCATCGTCGATGCCAACTACACCGTCAGCCCGCTCGCAAACTGGTACTTCATGATCGCCTCGACGCCGGTGATCACGCTGCTCGGCTGGTTCGTCACCGAACGCATCGTCGGACCGCGCTTCCCGGACAGCGAAGTCCCGTCGCTGACACTGGCCGCCGACGCCAAGCCGGACGACCAGGATCTGAGTCCCGCCGAGCGCCGCGGCATGCGCTACGCGACCTGGACGGTCGTGGCGTTCTCCCTGCTGGTGTTCTGGGGCGGCTATCCGGCCCAGGGCGCCAGCTTCGAACTGTTCGGCAGCCTCTGGCAGATGCCGACGATCCCGGGCTCGGGCTTCCTGCTCGACGAGCGCCAGGACGTGCTGCGCTCGCCCCTGCTCAGCGGCGTGGTGGTGATCATCTTCCTATACGGACTGCTCGCCGGCATCGCGTTCGGCGTCGGCGCGGGCACCATCAAGTCCGACAACGACGTACTCAAGGGCATGGCGGCCAGCATGAGCACGCTGGGCGGATACCTGGTGCTGGTGTTCTTCGCCGCGCAGTTCGTGTCCTACTTCAACTGGACCCAGCTGGGTCTCATCTTCGCGGTTGAGGGCGCGGACTTCCTGAAGGCGCTCGGCCTGCCGACCATCCCGCTGTTCATCTGCTTCATCCTGCTCACGGCCACGGTGAACCTGTTCATGGGCTCGGCCTCGGCCAAGTGGGCGCTGATGGCGCCCGTCTTCATCCCGATGTTCATGCTGCTGGGCTACTCGCCCGAGATGACCCAGGTGGCCTACCGCGTCGGCGACAGCGTCACCAACATCATCTCGCCGATGATGAGCTACTTCGCGCTGATCATCGCTTTCTTCCAGCGCTACGAGCCCAAGGCCGGCATCGGCACGCTGGTGGCGACGATGCTGCCCTACTCGATCGTGTTCCTGGTCGGCTGGAGCCTGATGTTCGGCGTGTGGATCTGGCTGGAGCTGCCGATCGGCCCGGATTCGCCGCTGATCTACCTGCCGGCGACGCCCGCCGCGGGCTGACCGTGGGCCGCTGGCGGCCGCCGGCCGAAGGCTCGACGGCGATCATCACCCGCGCCGGCTTCGAACGCCTGCGCGCCGAGCTCGACGAGCTCTGGCGCGTGCGTCGCCCGGCGGTGGTCAAGGCGCTGGCCGAGGCCGCGGCCGAGGGCGACCGCAGCGAGAACGCCGAGTACACCTACCGCAAGAAGCAGCTGGGCGAGATCGACCGGCGCGTGCGGTACCTGGGCAAGCGCCTGGAGGCCTTGAAGATCGCCGAGGGCCCGCCCTCGGACCCGTCAGCGATCTTCTTCGGCGCATTGTTCGAGATCGAGGACACCGACAGCGGCGACACCGCGCGCTACCGCATCGTCGGCCCGGACGAAACCGACGCGAAGGCGGGCTGGATCAGCATCGATTCCCCGCTGGCCCGCGCCGCCCTGCGCAAACGCGCCGACGACGAGTTCGAAGTCCAGCTCCCCGCCGGCCCCGCCCGCTACCTCGTCCTCTCCGTGGCCTACGAGTCCGCGGCCTGACGGCCGTCAGTCCTCGTCGTCGCCGACCAGGCCGAAGAGGTCGTGTTCGTCGCTGCCCATGATGCGGACCTCGCAGAAGTCGCCGGGCTTGAGGCCCGCCGCGGCGCCGTCCTGGATCTGCACCAGGCCGTCGATCTCGGGCGCGTCGGCCTTGGAGCGGCCGATGGCGAGCTCGCCGTCGATCTCGTCGATGATCACCGTCTGCACGGTGCCGACCTTGCGCTCGAGCTTGTCGGCGCTGATCTCGGCCTGCAGCGCCATGAAGCGCGCCAGGCGCTCCTGCTTCACGTCCTCGGGCACCGCGCCCGGCAGGTCGTTGGCGCTGGCGCCCTCCACCGGCGAATAGGCGAAGGCGCCGACGCGGTCGAGCTCGGCCTGGTCCAGGAAGGACAGCAGCTGCTCGAAATCCTCCTCGGTTTCGCCCGGGAAGCCGACGATGAAGGTGCTGCGAATGGTGATTTCAGGGCAGATGGAACGCCAGCGCTGGATGCGCTCGAGGGTCTTGTCCACCGCGCCCGGCCGCTTCATCAGCTTGAGGATGCGCGGGCTGGCGTGCTGGAACGGGATGTCGAGGTAAGGCAGCAGCTTGCCCTCGGCCATCAGCGGGATGATGTCGTCCACGTGCGGGTACGGGTAGACGTAGTGCAGGCGCGTCCACAGGCCCAGTTCGGACAGGCCCTCGCACAGGCCCTTCATGCGGGTCTGGTACTCCTTGCCGCGCCATTCGCGGGCGGCGTACTTCATGTCCACGCCGTAGGCGCTGGTGTCCTGCGACACCACCAGCAACTCCTTCACGCCGCCGCGGGCCAGCTTCTCGGCCTCGCGCAGCACCTCGTCCACCGGGCGCGACACCAGGTCGCCGCGCATGGACGGGATGATGCAGAAGCTGCAGCGGTGGTTGCAGCCCTCGGAAATCTTCAGGTAGGCGTAGTGCTTGGGCGTGAGCTTGAGGCCGTAGTCCGGCAGCAAGTCCACGAACGGGTCGTGCCGCGGCGGCAGCGCTGCGTGCACGGCCGACATCACGCTGGCGTAGTCCTGCGGGCCGCTGATCGACAGCACGTCCGGGTGCGCCGCGCGGATCTGCTCGGGGCGCTTGCCCAGGCAGCCGGTGACGATGACCTTGCCGTTCTCGGCAATGGCCTCGCCGATCGCGTCCAGGCTCTCGGCCACGGCCGAATCGATGAAGCCGCAGGTGTTGACCACCACCACGTCGGCGGCGTCGTAGCTGGGCACGATCTCGTAACCCTCGACCCGAAGCTGGGTCAGAATGCGTTCGGAGTCTACGAGGGCTTTCGGGCAGCCGAGGCTGACGAAGCCCACCTTGGGGTGGCTGGCGGACATGGCGGGCCGGGTCGGGGCGGGGGCGCGGATTATACCCCTCGCCGGCCGGGAAGCCGGTGTAGGCTGGCCCTCTTGGACGAACGGATGGACCATCGGGGGACACACATGGGCCAGAACATCTCGATCAGCACCCGCCACGGCCGCATCTCGGCCTGGCAGGCCAAGCCGCACGACAAACCGCGCGGCGCCCTGATCGTCGTCCAGGAAATCTTCGGCGTGAACCACCACATCCGGCAGGTCACCGACCGCTTCGCCAACTACGGCTACCTGGCCATCGCCCCCGCACTGTTCGACCGCGTCAGCCCCGGCACCGAGCTGGGCTACGACGAGGCCGGCGTGGCCCGCGGCCGTGCCCTGGCCGAGGAAGTGGGCTTCAACGGCGCCCTGGACGGCGTCCGTGGCGTCTACGACCTGGTCGAGGGAGAGTTCCGGGTTGGCGTGGTGGGCTACTGCTGGGGCGGCAGCGTCGCCTACCTGGCCAACGCCCGCATCGGCCTGCCGGCGGTCAGCTACTACGGCGGCCGCACGGTGCCGCTGCTGAAGGAGCGGCCCAAGGCGCCGCTGATGCTGCACTTCGGCGAAAACGACCCGCTGATCCCGCCCGAGGACGTCGCCATGCACCGCGAGGCCCTGGACGATGCCGCCGAGATCCACGTCTGGCCGGGCGCCGGCCACGGCTTCAACTGCGACCAGCGGCCAGACTTCAACGAGGCCGTGGCGAAGCAGGCGCTGGACCGCACCCTCGCCTTCTTCCAGAAGAACCTGCGCTGAGGCCCCCCGACATGAACGACCTCGATCCGCGCCTGGCGGCGGACTCCCTGTTCGTGGCCGACGGCCCGCTGTCGCAGTTCCGCCTGGTGGACGACGCCCGCTTCCCGTGGTTGGTGCTGGTGCCGCGCGTACCCGGCGCCATCGAGTGGATCGACCTGCCCGGCGACGCCCAGCGCCTGCTGCTGGCCGAACTGAACCTGGCCGGCCGCCTGCTGCGCGGCCTCGGGCCGGTGCACAAACTCAACATCGGTGCGCTGGGCAACGTGGTTCGCCAGCTGCACGTGCACGTGGTGGCGCGCCAGCAGGACGACGCGGCCTGGCCGGGGCCGGTGTGGGGCGCGGGCGTACGCCAGCCCTACGTGGCCAGCGCCCGCGAGGCACTGCTATCTTCCCTGCGTTCGGCGCTTGAAGCCGCCACCCTGCCCCCGGAGTCCCCATGAAGTCGAACGTGCTGTCCGCCATCATCCTGATCGTGCTGGGCGCCCTGCTGCTGGCCAACAACCTGATCCCGGAGTTCAAGATCTGGGCCACCTTGTTCAAGTGGTGGCCGGTGCTGCTGATCGCGCTGGGCGTGAGCCTGCTCGCCAGGCGCGGCTGAGGCGCCGGCTGACGCCGCGGCTCAGGTGCGCGGCAAGGTCACGCCGGTCTGGCCCTGGTATTTGCCGCCGCGGTCCTTGTACGAGGTCTCGCACACTTCGTCGGACTGGAAGAACAGCATCTGCGCCACGCCCTCGCCGGCGTAGATCTTGGCCGGCAGTGGCGTGGTGTTGCTGAACTCGAGCGTGACGTGGCCTTCCCACTCCGGCTCCAGCGGCGTCACGTTGACGATGATGCCGCAGCGCGCATAGGTGCTCTTGCCCAGGCACACCACCAGGGTGTCGCGCGGGATGCGGAAGAATTCGACCGTGCGCGCCAGCGCGAAGGAATTGGGCGGGATGATGCACACGTCCGACACCACGTCGACGAAGCTGGTCGGGTCGAAGTTCTTCGGGTCGACGATGGTGGAATTGATGTTGGTGAAGATCTTGAACTCGCGCGCGCAGCGCACGTCGTAGCCGTAGCTGGACGTGCCGTAGCTGACGATGCGCTGGCCGTCGCCGCCGTGCTTGACCTGCCCCGGCTCGAACGGCTCGATCATGCCGTGCTGCTCGGCCATGCGGCGGATCCACTTGTCGGACTTGATGCTCATGCGGGACGCGGTTCCTGGTGGTGAAGGCGGGGATTCTAGCGGGCCGGGGCCGGCTCAGGTGTCCTGCATGACGATGTTCGGGAAGGCGATGGCCTTGTTGCGGGCCTGCAGCGACAGCCGGGCCGCGGTGCGGCGGGCGATGTCGCGGTAGGCCAGCGCCAGCGGCGAGTCCGGGTCGGCGGCGACGGTCGGGGTGCCGGAGTCGGCCTGCTCGCGGATGTGGATGTCCAGCGGCAGCGCGCCCAGCAGCGGCACGTCGTACTGGACCGCCATGCGCTCGCCGCCGCCGGCGCCGAACACGTGCTCGGCGTGGCCGCAGTTTGAACACACGTGCACGGCCATGTTCTCGACGATGCCCAGCACCGGCACCTCGACCTTGGCGAACATCTGCAGGGCCTTGCGGGCGTCGAGCGTGGCGATGTCCTGCGGGGTGGTCACGACCACGGCGCCCGAAACCGGCACCCGCTGGGCCAGGGTGAGCTGGATGTCGCCGGTGCCGGGCGGCAGGTCGATCACCAGGTAGTCCAGGTCGTCCCACAGGGTGTTGTTGAGCAGCTGCTGCAGGGCCTGGGTGACCATCGGGCCGCGCCAGATCATTGGCGTGTCCTCGCCCACCAGCAGGCCGATGGACATGGCCTGCAGGCCGTGGTTGCGTTTGGGTTCGATCGACTTGCCGTCCGGGCTGTCGGGACGCCCCTCGAGGCCCAGCATCTTGGGGATGGAAGGGCCATAGATGTCGGCGTCGAGCACGCCGACCCGGGCGCCCTCGGCCTGCAGGGCCAGGGCCAGGTTCACGGCCGTGGTGGACTTGCCCACCCCGCCCTTGCCCGAGGCCACGGCGATGATGTTCCGGACCTGCGGCAGCGGGGTCAGGTCCTTCTGGACCCGGTGGGCATCGACCCGCGACGTGACCGAGACCGTGGCCTGGCTGACGCCCGGCTGGGCCTCGAGCAGGGCCTTGGCCTGGGCCGCCAGCGTCGCGTGCCAGCCCGCCGCCGGGTAGCCCAGCCGGATCTCGGCGGCCACCTTGCCGCCGTCCAGGCCCAGCCCCCGGACTGCCCGCGCCTCGGCCAGGGACTGGCCGGTGTGGGGGTCGGCCAGTTGGCCAAGGGCGTGGATGAGGGCTTCGGAAGGGGTCATGGACGGGCCTGGCGGGGAATTCAGCCTGCCATGGTGCCACCGCGGAGGACGGGGCGCAGCGGGCCGGAGGGTAGCCCGGGAATGTGACAAGCCCATGGCCTTCCATAAATTCAATTTGCGTTAAGGCTGCCTTCGATGGTAAGAAGTCATCTGCTTCATGAACCCACCCAAAACAGCGGAGACGCTTCAATGTCCCTCAAGAAAGACACGCGTAACAAGTCGCTGGCCCGTCTGCCCCTCGTGGCAGCCGTGGTCGCCGGCCTCTATGGTCCGGCGGTCCTCGCCCAGGACCCGCCCTCCGAGCCCGAAAACGAGGAGCAGGCGGCAGAAAACGCGGCCGATGCCACGAAACTGGAGACCATTACGGTCACCGGCTCCCTGATCAATCGCCTGGGCTTCAATTCGATGTCCCCGGTGCAGATCATCACCGCCGACGTCAGCGCCACCACCGGCCAGCTGGACACGGCCTCGATCCTGCAGACCACCAGCGTGGCCGCGGGCACCACCCAGATCAGCAACCAGTTCTCCGGCTTCGTGGTCGAGGGCGGTAACGGCAACCAGTCGATCGCCCTGCGCGGCCTCGGCGCCTCCCGCACCCTGGTCCTGCTCGACGGCAAGCGCCCGGGCCCGGCCGGTACCCGCGGCCAGGTCGGCGCGTTCGACCTGAACGTCATCCCGTCGGTCATCCTGCAGCGCGTTGAGCTGCTCAAGGACGGCGGCGGTTCGATCTACGGCTCCGACGGTATCGGCGGCGTCGTCAACCTGATCACCCGCAAGAGCGTCGACGAGCCGACCCTGATCTTCGAAACCGACCTTCCGCAGGAATCCGGCGGTTCGTCGTACACGGTGTCCGGCGCGACCGGCTGGGACTTCGACAGGGGCAGCATCGTTGCCGCCTTCCAGTTCTACGACCAGCAGCCGCTCAGCATCGGCGACCGGGACTTCCTGGCCTGCCCGCGGGACCTGGTGCGTGACGCCGACGGCAACATCATCGACCGCCAGGACCGCTCGGTCATCGGCAACACCCCGCTGGGTGGTTGCAACAATCTCTACCACAACACCGTCATCTCGGGCGCGAGCCGCTACGTCCCGTCCCCGAACGGCGTGACCATCGGCCCGATCCCGGGCTACCGCCCGCGCGCCAACGCCAACGCCTCCGGCGGCAACCCGGCGTTCTACGAGGACGTGCTGAACGCCGACTTCGTCGGCGAGTCGCACATCTTCTCCTCGCAGGAGCGCAGCAGCCTCTTCGTCGGCGCTGATTTCAGCTTCGACCGCGTGGACTGGAGCGGCCAGCTGCTCTACACCAACCGCGAGACCGAGTCGCGTCGCTTCCGCCAGTTCTTCCCGACGATGGATTACCGCTCGGTGGGCCTGAGCGCCAACTCGCTGCCGATCATGCCGTTCAAGTCGGACCAGAACATCGACGTCGACTTCCTGTACGCGGCGTCCAGCTTCAAGGGCGGCTTCGGTAGCGACAGCACCTGGTCCTGGAACTTCGACACCACCTTCTCGCGTTCGGACGGTGACTACGAAGTCTTCAGCATCGACGCCAACAAGACCGGCGATCGCTTCCGCGACCTCGACGGCGGCGGCTCGCCCGTCAACTACCTGGATCCGATCTTCCTGAGCGGCCGTGGCATGGAGCGCCTGGCGCAGGAAATCGGCGTCTGGCACACCGGCAACACCGTGTATGACCAGTTCGTGGTCAACGCCACCGCCACCGGCGAGCTGTTCGAGCTGCCGGCCGGCGTCGTTGCCGCCGCGATCGGCACCGAGTTCCGTCGCGTCAGCATCGACGACAACCCGAGCGAGCTCGAGCGCACCGGCCGCCTGTGGGGCCAGTCGTCGGCCACCGGTACCGAGGGCAAGGACTACATCCAGGAAATCTTCGGCGAGATCGAAGTGCCCCTGCTGTCCGGCATCCCGGGCATCGAGGAGCTGGCGGTCAACGCCTCCGGCCGCGTGTTCAAGTACGACACCGTGGCGGACTCGGACTCGATCTGGAAGCTCGGCATGCGCTGGCAGATCATCCCGTCGCTGAGCATCCGCGCCACCCGCGGCACTTCGTACCGCGCCCCGGGCCTGTACGAGCTGTTCCTGGGTGACCAGACCTCGTTCGTGGGCCAGTTCGGCATCGATCCCTGCATCGACTGGGGCAACTCGACCAACCCGAACATCCGCGCCAACTGCGCCGCGGAAGGCATCCCCGACAACTACAACGGTGCGGGCTCCTCGGCGACCGTCATCACCGGTGGCGGCCTGGGCGTCCTGAAGCCGGAGACCTCGACCGCGACCACCGCGGGCATCGTCTTCACCCCGTCGTGGGCGAACTTCACCGCTTCCGTGGACTACTTCGAGATCGACGTGCGTGACCAGATCTCGCAGCTCGGCGCCGGCGCGATCGTGGGCAGCTGCTATGCCCTGCCGAACTACCCGAACGCCTTCTGCGACCTGTTCAACCGTCGCGGCACCGGCTCGGATCCGCTCAACATCGACGTGATCCGCGACTCGTACCTGAACATCAACAAGCAGCTGGTCCGTGGTTATGACCTGAACCTGCGTTGGGACGGCGACTTCAACTTCGGCAAGGTCGAGGTCGAGAGCCAGTTCACGTACACGATGGAGAACGTCGAGCAGCTGTTCGACAGCAGCCTCGAGAGCGGCTTCGACAGCAACGACTACGTCGGCCTGATCAGCTATCCGAAGCTCGTCGGCAACATCCGCAGCTCGCTGACCCGTGGTGACTTCACGTACACCTGGGGCATGCGCTACGTGGACGAGACCGAGAACTTCAACTTCAACACGCCGACGGCGTACTTCGGCAACGCGAACCCGGTGTACGACACCGTCGCCGAGGACCGCCTGTACCACAGCCTGTCCGTCATCTACCGCGCGGACAAGTGGGACCTGCTGGTCGGCGTCGACAACGTGCTCGACAAGGATCCGCCGAACGTTTCGACCGGCACCGCCACGCGTTACGGCACCATCCCGGCGTTTGCCACCCAGTACGATTGGTTCGGCCGCTCGCTGTTCGCGCGCATGACCTATCGTTTCTGATAGAAAGAAGCAGTCTTGGAGACGGCCGGGTTATCCCGGCCGTCTCTTTTGGGGGATACAGGTAAACCGGAGAAGCACCATGCGCAACCGCTTCAAAAACCTGGTGGCCCTTGCCACCGCGTCGCTGCTGGCGACCGTGAATTCCGCATCCGCGCGCGACCCGATCTCGATCGAGGCGCTGTCGTCGATGCCCAAGATCCAATCCGTCTCGATGAGCTCGGACGGCAAGAACATCGTCGCCCTGATCGGGAAGGAAGGCGCCGAGGAGTACGAGACCTCCCTGGCCACCTGGCAGCTCGACAACCTCGCGGCTGGCCCCACTGTCACTGCCTCGGGCGACCGCATGCGCTTCATTGCCGCCTCGGCGCTGAAGGCCGACCGCGTGTTCGTGTTCGCGCGCCAGGCGTGGACCGGCGCGCTGCAGGGCTGCGGCGAAGGCAACAGCACCGGCTCGACCAAGACCTTCGTGTCCAAGGCCTACCTGACCGACACCAAGCATTCCGAGTTTTCCGAGGCCTTCGCGGCCGGCACCCGCACGGCAGGCGTCAGCGCCCAGACCGAGCGCTGCCTCGAGCTGGCCGGCACCGCCAGCCTGGTCAACGGCCTGCCGCTGGACCCGACCAAGGTGATCGTCTCGCGCCTCAACCCGCTGACCTTCCAGGAAAACTACTACCGCTACGACCTCGCCACCGACAAGACGGAGCTCCTGTTCCGCGCCAGCGGCCGCGATGCGCCGGGCCTGCTGAACCCGCGCAACGGCGAAGTGCTGACCACCACCACCATCGAGCCCACCTCCGACGGCCTGGAGCAGCGCATCAAGATCCGCAAGGCCGGGACCGATGAGTTCGTGGTGCACCCGGCCCTGTCGCGCAAGATCAAGGACCGCTACACCATGGCCGTGGTCGGCCTGGACGAGGCCACCGGCAAGTACTACGTGCTCACCGACGCCTTCTCCGACCTGGTGCAGGCGCGCATGTACGACCCGGCCACCAGCAAGTTCGACGACGAGCCGCTGCTGGCGCACCCGAAGTACTCGATCGCCAACATCGTGCTGGGCTCGCGCCCGAGTGACTTCAACAAGGTGCTGGGCTTCACCATCGCGAACATGAACGGCGACACGATCTGGATCGACCCGCAGCTGGCGGCCATCCACGAGGGCCTGAAGCTGGCCTTCCCGGGCCAGCAGGTCTCGATCGGCAGCATGACCGACGACCGCAACAAGATCCTGTTCACCACCGAAAGCCCGCGCCACCCGGTGGCCTACCGCCTGCTGGTGGACGGCAACAAGGTCTCGACCCTGGGGGTGACCCGCGACGGCATCGACCCGAACGACATCGGCGAGCAGAAGTGGGTGACCTACCAGGCCCGCGACGGCCTGGAGATCCCCGCCATCCTCGACCTGCCGGCCGGCTGGACCAAGGCCGACGGCCCGCTGCCGACGGTGATCCATCCGCACGGCGGCCCGTGGGCCCGTGACTACGGTGGCTGGGACGCGTCCGGCTGGGTGCCGTTCCTGACCTCGCGCGGCTACGCCGTGCTGCGTCCGCAGTACCGCGGCTCGTCGGGCCTGGGGCGCAAGCTCTGGACCAGCGGCGACGCCGAGTGGGGCCAGAAGATGCAGGACGACAAGGACGACGGCGCCGCCTGGCTGGTCAAGGAAGGCATCGCCGATCCCAAGCGCCTGGTCATCTTCGGCTACTCCTACGGTGGTTTCGCGGCCGCCGCGGCCGTGGTGCGTCCGAACAGCCCCTACCGTTGCGCCATCTCCGGCGCGCCGGTCACCGACCTGGGTCGCCTGGGCACGTCCTGGAGCGACAACCGCCTGCAGCGCATCGTGCAGGGCGACACGGTCAAGGGCATGGATCCGATCCGCAACACGGACAAGGCCAACATCCCGGTCCTGCTCTACGTCGGCGATCGCGACGTGCGCACGCCGGCTTTCCACGCCAAGGACTTCTACAACGGCGTGAAGGGCAAGGTCGACGCGCAGTTCCACCTGATCCCGGACATGCCGCACAGCATGCCGTGGTACCCGCGCCACATGTCCCAGACGCTGCGCCTGATGGAAGACTTCCTGAAGAACAAGTGCGGCACCAGCGCCTGAACCCAGGCACCGCCCGCATCACGCAGCACCGAGGGCCCGGCGACAGCCGGGCTCTTTTTTTCTGCCAACGTGAAGATGGGGCGCCGGCGCGAGCCCGGAAGGTAGCCAGTTCGATAGACCTATCCGCCCGGCGGCGGGTGTGGGGTCTTGGCGATTCTTGTCGGTCCATGCTTCTCCGACCGCTCCGTCGCCGCCGCACGGGTACCCGATGTTCTTCGAGGATGGCCGGGGACTTGGGTCAGCTCACACACGACGGGTCGCCGTGGCGCCCATCGGAAAAGCACGGACCCAGGCTCCACGACTTGCACCCCCACCCGCCGCCGGGCGGAAATGTGCTTCGCACTGGCCACCTTCCACGCTGGCCTCGAACCCTCATCTCGCGTCCGAAGGGACGCGCGCGATGGGACGTCAGCGGCTACTTGCATTGCGCTGGTTAGCCAACGTGGTCAGCGAGAAAAATGCCCGGCCTTGGTCCTGATCGATACGCGCAAGCATCGGAGCGGGCCGCTACGGGCCTTTCGTTGGGCACCCAAGACGGTCCGCACCGGTGACGCCGCGGAATCGAAGGTCACTTCCTGCGAAATAAAAGGCTTCGCTGAGCAGGAAGTGACCTTCGATTCCGCGGTGGCACCGGCGCCTGGTCCCGCAGTACCGCAAGGACCGCAGACCTAGGATAATCGCGGCCTGCCCCAGCCCTTCGTT
Source organism: Arenimonas sp. (assembly GCF_022842045.1). Lineage (GTDB taxonomy): Bacteria > Pseudomonadota > Gammaproteobacteria > Xanthomonadales > Xanthomonadaceae > Arenimonas. Next base: position 14,818 of record NZ_JALHQI010000055.1, read on the forward strand.
GCCTGCCCATGCCCGCGCCTGCCCTCGTCACCACCGCCCTGCCCTATGCCAACGGGCACCTGCACCTTGGCCACCTGGTCGGGTACGTGCAGGCCGACATCTGGGCGCGGGCCCGGCGCATGGCCGGCGGAACCACCCATTTCGTCTGCGCCGACGACGCCCACGGCACCCCCATCATGCTGGCGGCCGAGAAGGCCGGCACCAGCCCCGAGGACTTCATCCGCGGCATGCAGGCCAGCCACGAGGCCGACTTCGCGGCGTTCGGCGTCCAGTTCGACCACTACCACTCGACCCACTCGGACGAGAACCGCGAACTCGCCAGCCTCATCTACACCCGCCTGCGCGACGGCAGCCACGGCGTGAAGGCGATCGCCCGGCGCTCGATCCAGCAGCTGTTCGACCCCGACCGGCAGATGTTCCTGCCCGACCGCTACATCAAGGGCGAGTGCCCGAACTGCGGCTCGGCCGACCAGTACGGCGACAACTGCGAGGTCTGCGGCAAGGCCTACTCGCCCACCGAACTGAAGAACCCGCGCTCCGTGGTCTCCGGCGCCGTGCCCGAGCTGCGCGACTCGGAGCACTACTTCTTCGAGCTGGGCAAGTTCGAGGCCTTCCTGCGCGAATGGCTGGCCGGCGACGTGGCGCATGCCTCGGTGAAGGCCAAACTCGGCGAATGGCTCGAGGGCGGCCTGCGCGACTGGGACATCAGCCGCGACGCGCCCTACTTCGGCTTCCCCATCCCCGATGCGCCCGGCAAGTTCTTCTACGTCTGGCTGGACGCGCCCATCGGCTACCTGGCCAGCTTCAAGGCCTTCTGCGACCGCGGCGGCGCCGACTTCGCGGCCTTCACCGAGGCCGCGCGCAACACCGCCGGCGAAACCGAGATGCACCACTTCCTCGGCAAGGACATCATCAACTTCCACGGCCTGTTCTGGCCGGCCATGCTGCACGGCGCCGGTTTCCGCACCCCCACGGCCCTGCACGTGAACGGCTACCTCACCGTCAACGGCGCCAAGATGAGCAAGTCGCGCGGCACCTTCGTGCAGGCGCGCACCTACCTCGACAGCGGCCTGAACCCCGAGCACCTGCGCTACTACTTCGCGGTCAAGACCGGCGCCGGCGTGGTCGACCTCGACCTCAACCTCGACGACTTCGTGGCCCGCGTGAACGCCGACCTGGTCGGCAAGTTCGTCAACATCGCCAGCCGCTGCGCCGGCTTCATCTCCAAGCGCTTCGACGGCCAGCTGGCCGCCACGCTGCCGGACCCGGCCATGTACGCGCGCTTCGTCGAAGGCGTGCGCGAGGTGGCGGCCAGCTATGCCCGCGACGAGTTCGGCCAGGCCATGCGCCAGGTGATGGCGCTGGCCGACGAGGCCAACCGCTACATCGACGAGCGCAAGCCGTGGGTGATCGCCAAGCAGGACGGCGCCGACGCCGAGCTGCAGGCCGTGTGCACCCAAGGCCTGAACCTGTTCCGCCTGCTGGCCGCCGCGCTAAAGCCGGTGCTGCCGGCGACGGTGGCGCGCGCCGAGGCCTTCCTGCGCGCGCCCGTCGCGCGCTGGGGCGACATCGCCGCGCCGCTCACCGCCCACGCCATCGCCCCGTTCGAGGCGCTGATGACCCGCATCGACCCGAAGCAGATCGAAGCCATGACCGAAGCCAGCAAGGAAGACCTCAAGCCCGCCGATGCGCCACCAGCAGGAGGGGCTGTAGGAGGGACTTCAGTCCCGAAGCCCTCCGCGAAGAGCTTCGGGGCTGAAGCCCCTCCTACAGAGGGCAAGGCGGTGGCCACCATCGGCATCGAGGATTTCGCCAAGCTCGACCTGCGCATCGGCAAGGTGCTCGAGTGCGGCTTCGTGGACGGCTCCGACAAGCTGCTGCGCTTCCTGCTCGACGCCGGCGAGCTCGGCCAGCGCCAGATTTTCTCGGGCATCCGCGGCAGCTACGCCGAGCCGGACAAGCTGGTCGGCCGCAGCGTCGTGTTCATCGCCAACCTGGCGCCGCGAAAGATGCGCTTCGGCCTGAGCGAGGGCATGATCCTGTCCGCCGGCGTCGACGGCGGCGCGCTGGCCTTGCTCGACGCCGACGCCGGCGCCCTGCCCGGCATGCCGGTCCGGTAACGCCGTCGTGGAAGACATCGGCCTGCTGCTGGTCGGCGCGGTCTTCGTCAACAACTTCGTGCTGGTGAAGTTCCTGGGCCTGTGCCCGTTCATGGGCGTGTCGCGCCGGATGGACGCGGCCTACGGCATGGCCCTGGCCACCGGCTTCGTGCTCACGCTCTCGGCCGCGCTGGCCTGGGTCGTGCACCACTGGATCCTGCTGCCGCTGGGCCTGGAGTACCTGCGCACGCTGGGTTTCATCCTGGTGATCGCGGCGGTGGTGCAGTTCACCGAGATCGTGATGAACCGGCAGAGCCCGCGGCTTTATCGCGTGCTGGGCATCTACCTGCCGCTGATCACCACCAACTGCGCCGTGCTCGGCGTGGCGCTGCTGAACGTGCAGGCGCGGCACAGCCTCATCGAATCGGTGCTTTATGGCTTCGGTGCCGCGCTTGGCTTCGGGCTGGTGCTGGTGCTGTTCTCGGCCATGCGCGAACGCCTGGAGGCCGCCGACGTGCCGGCCGCCTGGCGCGGCGCGCCGATCGCGCTGGCCACGGCCGGGCTGATGTCGCTGGCCTTCATGGGCTTTTCCGGCCTGGTGCCGGCCTGACATGGTGGCGACGTGGCTGTGGGTGGTCGCGCTGGCCGCCTTGCTGGGTGCCGTCCTGGGCTGGGCCGCGGTGCGGTTCCGGGTGCAGGCCGACCCGATGGTCGAACGCATCGACCGCCTGCTGCCGCAGACCCAGTGCGGCCAGTGCGGCTTCCCCGGGTGCAAGCCCTACGCGCGCGCCATAGCCGCGGGCGAAGCCGACATCAACCAGTGCCCGCCCGGCGGCGAGGCCGGCGTGCGGGCGCTGGCGGAGCTGCTGGGCCGGGAGCCCAAGCCGATCAATCCGGACAACGGCGTCGAGAAGCCGGCGGTGGTGGCGCTGATCGTCGAGGCGGACTGCATCGGCTGCACCAAGTGCATCCAGGCTTGCCCGGTGGACGCGATCGTCGGCGCACCCAAGCGCATGCATACCGTGATCGCCGACCTGTGCACCGGCTGCGAGCTGTGCCTGCCGCCTTGCCCGGTCGACTGCATCGAATTGGTGCCGCCGGCCCCGCGGCCGGGCCAGGTCCGCTGGCCGCGGCCCGCCTGAGCGGCCGGCGTCAGAGCCGTTCGACGGTGTAGCCGGCCTCGCGCAGCAAGTGCACCAGGCCATCCTCGCCCAGCAGGTGCATCGCGCCGACCACCACCAGGGTCTCGTCGCTGTCCTGCTCGTCGAGCATGGCGCGCACCTGCGGCAGCCAGGCGCGGTTGCGGGCCACGTTCAGGCGCTCGTACAGATCGGGGTATTCGGCCTTCATCTCGGCGCCGCTCATCGCGAACAGCGCCTCGGCGTCGCCGGCGCGCCAGAGCGCGTGCATGCGGTTGATCTCCTGCTCCATCGCGGCGACGTCGCCGAGCGCATCCTGCAGCTGCTGCAGCTGTTCGGCCGGGCTCATGCCGTCGAACATGGCGAACTGCTGGTCGGCGGTTTCCAGCGCCCCGACCTGCTTGCCGGCGGCCTGCGCGCGCTCGGCGAAATGCTTGTCCAGGCCCAGCGAGGAGTCGAGGCCGGCGATCTGCATCTCGGTGATGCCGATCACCAGGCCCATGAACCAGGTGTCGAAGCCCTGGAAATTCTGCAGCGCGATCTGGCGCTTGGCCGCGTATTCGACCAGCTGCGCCCAGGTCTCGCCCGGCAGGGCCGCCTGCAGGGTCTTGCCGTCGGATCGCCGGGCCACCATCGCCATCTTCTGGCCCAGGGCCGGGTCGTTCATCTCGGCGGGCGAGAGTTCGAACACCACCTTCTCGGCATCGTCGAGCGCCGCGTAGGCGTCGGGCGACAGCGGATAGTCACCGGCCTTGAGCAGGTGGAAGGAGCCCAGCAGGTAGATGGCGTTGTCGGCGTCGCTGACCTTCCACAGCAGCGGCTTGGGCGGTTCGGCGAGCGCGCTGCCGGCGACGGTGGCGAGCAACAGGGCAGCGAGGAAGCGGATCGACATGGGCAGGGAATCTCTTGGCGAGGGGGGATTCATTCGGGGGAAGGCAGCGGCTTCTTCTCGCCCGCTTCCACCCGCAGGTCGAGCCGGTTCTCCGGCAGCGGCATCGGGCAGGTCGAGTACGGCGTGAAGGCGCAGGGCGGATTGTAGGCCTTGTTGAAGTCGAGCACGGTGGTGCCGTCGCTGCCGGGCGGGTCGGCGTAGACCATGCGCGAGGCGGAATAAGTCTCGTGGCCGCTGGTGCGGTCGGCGAAGGTGAAGAACAGCCGCCCGTCGCCTTCGTCCACGGCCTGCATCCGGAAGGTCTGGCCGTCCTTCTCGAAGCTGAGCGTGCCGGGATTGGGCATGGGTTCGACCATGCCCAGCATGTTGATGATCTCGACGGTCTGGCCCGGCGGGTGCGCCTCGAAGCGGGCCACGAAGCGGAAGTCCGGGTTGATGTCGAAGTATTCCAGGCCGGGGAAGCGCGTGCGCGTCGGCGCGAACGCGTTGCGCACGCGCAGCGCGTGCCGGTCGGCGCGCCTGATCAGCACGAAGCTGGCGTCGCCCTTGTTGAACGACACCACCGTGGGCTTGCCGTCGGCGTCCGACACCAGCGGCACCAGGGCCTCGGGCTCCGGCGCAACGCCATCGACCATCACCTCTGCCTCCACGCCCGGGTGCAGCTTCAGCGTGGCGCTGCCGTCGCGGGCCAGGTTCAGCATGCCCACCTGCGCGGGGCCGACCGACAAGCGGGTGCCGTTGTCCTGTGCCGAACCGACATAGGTCGAGCCGGGCGTGAGCCAGTGCAGGCCCACCAGCGACAGCCAGCCGTCGGGGCGCTTGAGCGTGGCCAGCCGCTGGTCGCGCCAGGCCAGGATCTCGCCCTCATACGCCAGCCTGGCCGCGCGCGCGGCGCGCTCCTCATTCTGCGACTGCGCAGCCTCGTCGGCGCCTCCGCCGCAGCCGGCCACCGCGGCCAGCGCCGCCATCCACAGCAGGTGTCGAAACTTCATCAGCGCCCCCTCAGGAACAAACGGTCGAGTTCGGATTTGCTCAGCTGCACCCAGGTGGGGCGGCCGTGGTTGCACTGTCCGCTGCGCTCCGTGGATTCCATGTCACGCAGCAGGGCGTTCATCTCCGGCAGGGTGAGGCGCCGGTTGGCGCGCACCGAGGTGTGGCAGGCCAGGGTGGACAGCAGCTCGTTGCGCGCTTCCTCCAGCTTGCGGCTGCTGCCGTGCTCGCGCAGATCGGACAGCACGTCCAGCACCAGGGCCTTCGGGTCCAGGTCGGCCAGCAGGGTCGGCACGCTGCGCACGCTGAGCGACTGGGGGCCCGCGCGCCGGATCTCGAAACCGTAGCCGGCCAGGGTGTCGGCGTGCTGCTCGGCGATGTCGGCCTCGCGCTCGGACACCGCCAGCGGCAGCGGCACCAGCAGCGGCTGCGCGCGGATGCCCTCGCCGTCGCGGGCCTGCTTGAGCCGCTCGTAGGTGATGCGCTCGTGCGCGGCGTGCATGTCCACCAGCACCAGCCCGTGCTCGTTCTCGGCCAGTACGAACACGCCGTGCAGCTGCGCCAGCGCATAACCCAAGGGCGGCGCTTCCGCCTCGTTGGCGGCGGGCATCGGTGCCGCCGCGCCGAGGGCGCCCGTCGCGCCACCGTACAGCGCCGCGTAGCCGGCCAGCGTGTCGCGCACCGGCAACCCCAGCCCGCCCTGCGCCGG
>NZ_JALHQI010000056.1 GCF_022842045.1 Arenimonas sp.
CGCGGCGGCGGCACCGGCCGCCAGCGGCGCCGCCGAGCCCGCGCAGGTCGCGCCGGTGACGCCGGAACAGCAGGTGGAAGCCATCCGCCGACGTATCGAAGCCCGTCGCGCCCAGCGCGCCGCCGAGGCCGCCGCCGAGCAGGCGGCGCAGGACGGGACCAAACAGGTAGAGTGACCCGATGAAGAAATTCCCGTCCCTGGCCCCTGCCCTGGGCCTCGCCCTGATCGTGTTCCTGGCTGGCTGCGCCACCGCCGGCCGGCCCGTGGTCCAGCGCGGCACCGACCCGTTGGCCAACGCCCCTGCCGAGGCCGAGGCCAGCGCGGACGCCGCGACCGACGCCGCCGCGCCCGTCGACAGCGGCGCCATGCTCAGGCCCGGCACCGGCCAGGTCATCAACCAGCGCGTGGCGTCCACGCCGCCGCCCGCGATCGAGATGCCCGGCGAAGCCACCTTCAACTTCGAGGGCGAGTCGGTGCATGCGGTGGTCAAGGCCATCCTCGGCGACCTGCTGCAGCAGAACTACGTGATCGCGCCCGGCGTGCAGGGCCAGGTGACGCTGGCCACGCCGCGCCCGGTCAACGCCGCGCAGGCCCTGGGCCTGCTGGAAATGGTGCTGGGCTGGAACAACGCCCGCCTGATCTGGACCGAAGGCCGCTACAACGTCGTGCCCGCCGACCAGGCCCTGGCCGGCAACCTGTCGCCGCGCACCGGCGGCGTCGCCAACGCGCGCGGCTACGAGGTGCGCGCGGTGCCGCTGCAGTACATCTCGGCGGCCGAGATGAAGAAGCTGCTCGAGCCCTACGCCCGCCCGAACGCGGTGGTGAACGTGGACGCCGCGCGCAACCTGATCGTGGTCGCCGGCACCCGCGGCGAGCTGCAGAACTACCTGCGCACCATCGAGATCTTCGACGTCGACTGGCTGGCCGGCATGTCGGTGGGCGTATTCCCGCTGCAGTCGTCCGAGGCGGCGCAGATGGTGGACGAACTCAACGCCGTGTTCGGCGAGGAAGGCACCACGCCCGTGTCGGGCATGTTCCGCTTCATGCCGCTGGAAGGGCAGAACGCGGTGATGGTGATCACCCCGCAGGCGCGCTACCTGCGCGAGGCGCAGGCCTGGATCGAACGGCTCGACGCCGGCGGCGGCGAAGGCGCGCGCCTTTACACCTATGAAGTGCTCTACATGAAGGCCGAGGACCTGGCCGACCAGCTTTCCCAGGTGTTCGGCGGCCAGGCCCGCGGCAGTGCCAGCGCCGACCGCGGCGGTTCGCCTTCGGTGATGCCGGGCCTGGCGCCGGTGCGCATCCGTTCGATCGATACCCCGGCGGTGGACGCGGCCGACCCGAAGGCGCGTGCCGAGGGCGAGCGCGCCGCCAGCGCGGGCACGGGCGGCAACGCCGGCGGCAGCGCGGCCGGCGGCCGCGGTGGCGACGGCATTGCGCTCGGCAGCGATGCCGATGTGTCGATCAGCGCGGTCGAGGAATCCAACGCCCTGCTGGTGCGGGCCACGCCCGGCCAGTGGGAGTCGATTCGCCGCGCCATCGAGCGCCTGGACACCATGCCGCTGCAGGTCCACATCGAGGCCCAGGTGGTCGAGGTCCAGCTCACCGGCGAGCTGAGCTACGGCGTGAACTGGTTCTTCGAGAACGCGGTCGAGGAAGCCGACCTGCCCAGCGCCGTCGGCCGCAACATCTGGGGCGACATCGCCGGCAACATCGGCGCCGATGGTATCGGCTGGACCTTCCTGGGCCGCAATGCCGCGGCCGTGATCACCGCGCTCGACTCGGTCTCGAACGTGCGGCTGCTGTCCACGCCCTCGGTGGTGGTGCGCAACAACGCCGAGGCCAAGCTCGATGTCGGCACCAAGATCCCGGTCAACAGCACCAGCTTCAACCCGATCACCGGCGACCCCGGCGTGGGCAACGGCACCTTCACCCAGGTGCAGTACCTCGACACCGGCGTGATCCTGACCGTGACGCCGCGCATCAGCCGCGACGGCACCGTGTTCATGGAAATCGAACAGGAAGTCAGCTCGCCCGGCGCCGCGCGCCCGGACGACCCGACCGGCAACGTGCCGATCAACAAGCGCAGCCTGATCACCGAGGCCGCGATCAAGAGCGGCGAGACCGTGATGCTGGCGGGCCTGATCACCGAAGGCACCACCGATGGCAGCAGCGGCGTGCCCGGCCTGAGCCGGCTGCCGGTGATCGGTGGCCTGTTCGGCACCAAGACCCGCGACTCGAACCGGTCGGAAGTGATCATCCTGGTCACCCCGCGCGTGATCCGCGACCCGGCCGAGGCCCGCAAGCTGACCGACGAATACGGCGAGCGCTTCCGCGCCCTGGAGCCGCTGGGCAAGCCCCGCGACGCCGACTGAGTCCGTGATGGGTCCGGTTGTTTCCGCCGTTTTCCGCGAGCTGCTGCGCCGCGAGCTCGAGGAGCGCTACCGCGGCAGCGTGCTGGGCACCGCCTGGCTGCTGCTGCTGCCGGTGCTGCAGCTGGCGGTGCTGGCCTGGGTGTTCGGGCACCTGCTGCCGGCGCGCGCGCAGACCGGCGACCTGCCGTTCGTGGCCTTTCTGGCGCTGGGCATGTGGCCCTGGAACCTGTTCGCCAACGCCGCCAACCGCGGCGTCACCGCGCTCACCGACAACGCCGCGCTGATCGGCAAGGTCGCGGTGCCGCACGGGCTGTACGTGGACGTGCGGGTGGTCGCCAGCGCGGCGATCGACCTGGCGGGCCTGGTCCTGGTGATCGCCGTGCTGCTCGCCTTCGGCGTCGACATCACCCTGGCCGGGCTGCCGGCCGCGCTGGCCGCGCTGGTCGTGATCGGCGTGCACGCGCTGGCCGCGGCGCGGCTGCTGGCGGTGCTGCAGGTATTCCTGCGCGACATCGCCGCGGTCACCGGCCAGGTGCTGACGCTCGGCTTCTTCCTGACCCCGATCCTGTACGACCGCGCCGGTCTGCCGGCGCAGGCGGCATTCTGGCTGGGGTTGAACCCGATGGCCGCGCCGGTGGAAACCGTGCGGCGCGCGTTGACCGGGCAGTCGCCGGACTGGCTGGCGCTGGGCGCGTCGCTGGCGGTGGCGCTGGCGCTGCTGTGGCTGGCGAACGCGCTGTTCCGTCGCGCGCGCAGCCACCTGGAGGATTTCCTGTGAGCCCCGGACCGCTGGTGCGGGCGAGCGGCCTGGCCAAGCGCTACCCGGTGCTGGGCCATCGCGGCGACCGCCTGGCCGCGCTCTGGGACGTGCTGCGCGGCCGGCCGCCGCGGCGCGTCGCCAGCGTGCTGCAGGACATCAACTTCGAGGTGCTGCCGGGCCAGTCGCTGGCCATCATCGGCGAGAACGGCGCCGGCAAGTCCACCCTGCTCAAGCTGGTCACCGGCGTGCTGACGCCCAGCGCCGGCACCGTCGAGACGCGCGGCAGCATCGGCGCGCTGCTGGAGCTCGGCGCCGGCTTCCACCCCGAGCTCAGCGGCCGCGACAACGTCCGCCTGGCGGCCGCGCTGCACGGCATCGACGCCGCCACGCTGGCGGCGAAGCTGCCCGAGATCGAGGCCTTTGCCGACATCGGCAGCTATATCGACGAGCCGGTGAAGCACTATTCGTCCGGCATGGTGGTGCGGCTGGGCTTCGCGGTCATTGCCGCGGTGCGGCCCGCGCTGCTGATCACCGACGAGGTGCTGGCGGTCGGCGACGAGAACTTCCAGCGCAAGTGCATCCGCTGGATCGACGACTACCTGGCCGGCGGCGGCACGCTGCTGCTGGTCTCGCACAGCATGTACCACGTGCAGAAGCTCTGCCGTCGCGCGATCTGGATCGACGGCGGGCGGGTCGCGGCGCAGGGCGACGTGTTCGACGTCAGCCAGCGCTACCTGGCGGCGCAGGAAGCACGCCGCGCCGGCGAGCAGGACGCCGCGGCGCCGGCCGCGGGCCTGCCCGAGTACCGGGTGGAGTCGGTCGCCATCAACGGCGTGCCCGGCACCGGCGCGGTGGCGGTGGCGATGGGCGCGGCGCTGGAGCAGGACGTGGTGATCCACAGCCGCGACGGCCGGCCGCCGGTGCTGCTCAACGGCTGGGTGCGCGCCGACGGCACGCCGGTCTACGGCGTGAGTTCGGAGATGGACGCCGTGCCGGCGCAGCCGCTCGGCGAGGGGCGCTTCCGGTTCCGGCTGGTGTTCGAGCCGCTGACCCTGCTGCCCGGCAGCTATCGCCTGCGCTCGAGCGCGCTCGATGGCGAGGGGCTGCGGCTGTTCGACACGATCGACCGCGAGGTCACCGTCACCGGCAGCGCCCGCGAGTACGGGCTGGCGCGCCTGCCGCACGCCTGGCGCCAGGAGGGCGGATGAACGCCGTGCCGGTGGTCGTGGTGCCGATCCACAACGCGCTCGAGGCGCTCGATGCCTGCCTGGCCTCGCTCGACCGCACGCTGCCGCCGGGCAGCCCGGTGCTGCTGGCCGACGATGCGTCGAGCGATCCGCGCATCGAGCCGATGGCGCGCGGCTGGTGCGAGCGCAGCGCGCTCGCGGCCCGCTACGTGCGGCGCGAGCGCAACCTGGGCTTCCCGGCCAACTGCAACGCCGCCTTCGCCGAAACCGGCGACGCCGACGTGGTGCTGCTCAATTCCGACACCGTGGCGACCCCCGGCTGGCGCGACCAGCTGGTGCGCTGCGCCGCCAGCGACCCGCGCATCGCCACCATCACCCCGTGGTCGAACAACGCCGAGATCTGCTCCTGGCCGCGCTTTTGCGAGGACAACCCGGCGCCCGAGTTCCCGGACGCCATCGCCGAGGCCGCCGCCGGGCTGGCGCCGACCTACCCGGACCTGCCGACCGCGGTGGGGTTCTGCATGTACCTGCGGCGCGCGGCGCTGCGCCAGATCGGCGACTTCGATGCCCGGACCTTCGGCCGCGGCTACGGCGAGGAGAACGATTTTTGCCTGCGCGCAGCGGCGATGGGCTGGCGCAACGTGCTGTGCGACACCGCCTACGTGGTGCACCACGGCGGCGCTTCCTTCGCGCCGCTGGACCTGGCCCCGGGCGGCGACAACCTGGCCCGGCTGCTGGCGCGCTGGCCCGACTACAATGAGCGCGTGGCCCGCTTCATCATGGCCGACCCGCTGGCGCCGCGGCGCATCGCGCTGGAGCAGCGGCTGCAGTCGCTGGCGGCCGCGGGCCCGCAGCGCGACCTGTTCGGATAGCATTTGGCCATGACCGACACGCCCATCCTCGAATTCACCGGCGAGCGCTACACGCCCGAGCGCGACCGCGAGATCGCCCAGGAGCACTGGCACCGCTACAGCTTCGCGCGGCCGCTGGCGCGCGGACGCCGGGTGCTGGACGCCGCCTGTGGCGAGGGCTATGGCAGCGCGATGATGGCCGCGGCCGGCGCCTCGGTGCTCGGTGTCGACATCGGCGCCGACGTGGTCGCGCATGCCCGCGCGCGCTACGCGGCGGTGCCCGGCGTGGCGTTCGAGCAGGCCGACGTGACCGCGCTCGACCACCTGCCCGACGCCAGCTTCGACCTGGTGCTCAGCTTCGAGACGCTCGAGCACGTGCACGCGCAGGAGCGCATGCTCGACGGCTTCGCGCGCCTGCTGGCGCCCGGCGGCCTGCTGCTGGTGTCCACGCCGGACCGCCACACCTACACCGACCTCACCGGCGTCGAGAACCCGCACCACGTGCGCGAGCTGTACCGCCCGGAGTTCGAGGCGATGGTCGCGGCGCGCTTCCCGGTGCGGCGGCTCTACGGCCAGAAGCTGCTGTTCACGTCGCTGGTGTGGGCGCTGGACGACGCGGTGTCGCCGCCGGAGGTGGCCAGCCTCGACGGCCAGGCGATCCGGCCCGGCATCACCAACGCGCCGATGTACTACGTCGCCGCCTGTGCCCGTGACGCCTCGGCGCTGGACGCGCTGCCCTCGCTGTCGGTACTGGGCGACCAGGCCGAAGGCGTCTACGAGGAATACCGCCGCGAAGTGGCCAACTACCGCCGCGCCATGGCCCACATCGCCCACCTGGAGGCGGAGATCCAGCGCCTGAAGTCGCCGGCGTGAACACCTCGCGCGAATGGCCGGTGCTGGGCAAGACCGGGCTGCGCGATTTCAGTGCGCGCGACATCGGCGTGGTGGTGGTCACCTACGCCAGCGCGTCCACCATCGAGGCCTGCCTGTTCCGGCTGCTGGCCTCGCGCGACGTGGCGCGGGTGGTGGTGATCGACAACGCGTCGCCGGACGACACCGCCGCGATCGTCGAGCGCCTGGCCCGGCGCGACGCCCGCCTGGGGCTGGTGCGCAACCCCGAGAACCGCGGCTTCGCCGCCGCCTGCAACCAGGGCGCGACCGCGATCTCGCAGCCCTGGGTCGCGTTCGTGAACCCCGATGCCTATGTCGCGCGCGACACGCTGTCGCGGCTGGTGGCGCACGCCATCGCGCGGCCGGGCGCCGGCCTGCTGGGCGTGGAGCTGGCCAGCGAGGCCGGTGAAGTGGACCTGGCCTCGCGCCGGGCCGACCCGTCGCTGCGCGAGCAGGTGGCCAGCCTGGGCCGGCGTGACGCGCTCTACCTCGGCCACGACCCGGCGCAGGTGGTGCAGCCGGTGGACGCCGTGTCGGGCGCGTTGATGCTGATGCCGCTGGGCCTGTTCGTCCGGCTCGACGGCTTCGACGAAGGCTATCGCATGCACGCCGAGGACCTCGACCTGTGCCGCCGCGTGCGCGAGGCCGGCTACGAGGTCGTGGTCGCCAACGACCTGCGCGTCACCCACGTCCGCGGCGTATCGAGCCGCCGCAACCCGGTCTGGGTGGAGTGGCACAAGCATCGCGGGCTGTGGCGCTACTTCCGCAAGTTCGAAGCGGCGCAGACCCCGGGCTGGCAGCAGGCGGTCCTGTGGCTGGCGGTCTGCGGCCATTTCGCGCTGGCGGCCCCGCGGGCCTGGTGGCGTTCGCTCCGGGGCCCCTGACGGCTATCCGGGCCACGGGCGGCGGCGTTAGCATGGTCGCTGTCAGGGGGAGGGGCCATGGCCTTGGGACTGTTGGGGAACGTGGACGCGATCTGGATCGCGCTGGGCCTGCTGGCGGTCATGCTGCTCGCGCACGAGGTGGCGTTCCGGCGGGCGGGGCGGGTGCGCCGCACTGTCGCCGACCCCGACGCGGAAGCGAGCACCGGCCTGGAGTCCTCGATTTCGCTGCTGCTGGGCCTGCTGCTGGCCTTTTCATTCTCGATGGCGGCCGGCCGCTACGAGCAGCGCCAGGACCTGGTGATCGCCGAGGCCAACGCCATCGGCACCGCCTGGCTTCGCTGTGATCTGCTCGAGCCGGACGCCGCGCAGGCCTGCCGCGATGGCTTGCGTGAGTACACCCACCTTCGCCTTGCGATCTACGAAGCGCCCTACGACCCTGCCTTGCTGGCCGACCTGGTCGCCCGCAGCCAGCGCAGCCTCGACACGCTCTGGCGTACCGTGGCCGATGCCGCGGTGGCCGCGCCGTCGCCCAACCTCTCGCTGGTCGTGCAGGCGATGAACGACGTGATCGACCGCCACGGCGAACGCATCGCGGCCTACCGCCGCCACGTGCCCGACGAAGTGATCCTGATGCTGCTGGGGCTGTGCCTGGCCTGGGCCGCGTTCACCGGCCATGCGCAGGGCTGGATGGGGCGGCGCTTCCGGCTGGGCTGGCCGGTGTTCGCGGTGCTGGTGTCGCTGCTGATTTACATCACGTTCGACTTCGACCGGCAGAAGCGCGGCTTCATTCGCCTCGACGCCACGCAATCGCTCTACGACCTGCGCGATTCGATGGGCCCCTGAAACGGAACGGGCCGCTTGCGCGGCCCGTCCGGTGTTGCCTGGCGCGTGCGCCCGGTTACTTGAGCGCCTTGTAGCGCAGGCGGTGCGGCTTGGCGCCTTCCTCGCCCAGGCGGCGCTTCTTGTCTTCCTCGTACTCGCGGTAGTTGCCCTGGTAGAACTCGACGTGGCTGTCGCCCTCGAAGGCGATGATGTGCGTGGCGATGCGGTCGAGGAACCAGCGGTCATGCGAGATGACCAGGGCGCAGCCCGGGAACTCGAGCAGCGCGTCTTCCAGCGCGCGCAGCGTCTCGATGTCGAGGTCGTTGGAGGGTTCGTCGAGCAGCAGCACGTTGCCGCCCTGCAGCAGGGTCTTGGCCATGTGCAGGCGGCCGCGCTCGCCGCCCGACAGGGTGCCGACGAGCTTCTGCTGGTCGCTGCCCTTGAAGTTGAAGCGGCCGATGTAGGCGCGCGACTGGATCTCGACCTTGCCGATGGTGATGATGTCGCTGCCGCCGGACACCGCCTGCCAGACGTTCTTGTCGGCTTCCAGCGAATCGCGGCTCTGGTCGACGTAGGCGATCTTGACCGTGTGGCCGATGTTCACCTCGCCCTTGTCCGGCTTTTCCTGGCCCGTGATCATGCGGAACAGCGTCGACTTGCCGGCGCCGTTGGGGCCGATGATTCCGACGATCGCGCCCGGCGGGATCGTGATGTTGAGGTCGTCGATCAGCAGGCGGTCGCCGAAGGACTTGGTGACGTTCTTGAACTCGATCACCTTGTCGCCCAGGCGCTCGCCCGGCGGGATGAAGATCTCGTTGGTCTCGTTGCGCTTCTGGTACTCGACCGACTGCAGGTCTTCCAGCCGCTGCAGGCGCGCCTTGCCCTTGCTGCGGCCGCCCTTGGCGTTCTGGCGCGACCACTCGAGTTCCTTCTGCAGGGCCTTCTGGCGGCCCTTCTCGGCCGACTCTTCCTGCTTCAGGCGCTCGGTCTTCTGGGTCAGCCACTCGCTGTAGTTGCCCTTCCAGGGGATGCCGCGGCCGCGGTCGAGCTCGAGGATCCACTCGGCGGCGTTGTCGAGGAAGTAGCGGTCGTGGGTGACGGCCACCACGGTGCCCGGGAAGCGGGTGAGGAACTGCTCGAGCCACTCGACCGATTCGGCGTCGAGGTGGTTGGTGGGTTCGTCGAGCAGCAGCATGTCGGGCTTGGACAGCAGCAGGCGGCAGAGCGCGACGCGGCGCTTCTCACCGCCGGAGAGCTGGCCGCAGATCGCGTCCCAGGGCGGCAGGCGCAGGGCGTCGGCGGCGATTTCCAGCTGCAGCTCGAGCGTGGCGGCGTCGCCGGTGGCCAGGATGGCCTCCAGGCGCTGCTGCTCGGCGGCGAGCTTGTCGAAGTCGGCGTCTTCCTCGGCGTAGGCGGCGTAGACCTGGTCCAGCAGCTCCTGGGCGTGCAGCAGGTCGCCCACGCCTTCCTCGACGGCCTGGCGCACGGTGTGCTCGGGGTTCAGGCGCGGCTCCTGCTCGAGGTAGCCGACCTTGATGCCGGGCTGCGGGCGGGCCTCGCCGGTGAAGTCGGTGTCGACGCCGGCCATGATGCGGAGCACGGTGGACTTGCCGGCGCCGTTCAGGCCCAGCAGGCCGATCTTCGCGCCCGGGTAGAACGACAGCGAGATGTCCTTGATGATCTGGCGCTTCGGCGGCACCGTCTTGCTGACGCCGATCATGGTGTAGATGTACTGCGACATGGCTCGCTCTCTCTGGCACAGGCCGCGGCGGCGCGGGGACGCGCCGGCCGGGCAGGGGTGGGGGCGCGCGGGTCCCGCGCAGCCGGTCCGGGTCTCGGAGGACCGCGAATTATAGGCCAAACAAATGAACCTGGTTCATTTTTTTGCGGCAAGTGCCTGCCGGGGCTACAATTTCGGGACCCCGCCGCCTGGAACGCCCCGAATGTTCGCCAAGGATATGCAGATCGCTGGTTATGACGACGCCCTGGCCGAGGCCATCGCCAAGGAGCGCCAGCGGCAGGAAGACCACGTCGAGCTCATCGCCTCCGAGAACTACGCCAGCCCGCGCGTGCTCGAGGCCCAGGGCAGCGTGCTGACCAACAAGTACGCCGAGGGCTACCCGGGCAAGCGTTACTACGGCGGCTGCGAGTACGTGGACATCGCCGAGAAGCTGGCGATCGAGCGCGTGAAGCAACTCTTCGGCGCCGACTACGCCAACGTGCAGCCGCACTCGGGCTCCTCGGCCAACATCGCCGTCTACATGGCCCTGCTGCAGCCCGGCGACACCGTGCTGGGCATGAGCCTGGCCCACGGCGGCCACCTTACGCACGGCGCCAAGGTCAACTTCTCCGGCAAGACCTACCACGCCGTGCAGTACGGCGTGGACGAGAACGGCCTGATCGATTACGACGAAGTGCAGCGCCTGGCCACCGAGCACAAGCCGAAGATGGTGGTCGCCGGCTTCAGCGCATATTCCCAGGTCGTCGACTGGGCCCGCATGGCGGAGATAGCGAAATCGGTCGGCGCCTACTTCTTCGTGGACATGGCCCACGTCGCCGGCCTCGTGGCCGCCGGCCTGTACCCGAACCCGGTGCCGCACGCCGACGTCGTCACCTCCACCACCCACAAGACCCTGCGCGGCCCGCGCGGCGGCATCATCCTGGCCCGCGCCAACGAGGAGCTGGAGAAGAAGTTCCAGTCGCTCGTGTTCCCCGGCACCCAGGGCGGCCCGCTGATGCACGTGATCGCGGCCAAGGCCGTCGCCTTCAAGGAGGCGCTGGAGCCGGGCTTCAAGGACTACCAGGCGCAAGTCATCAGGAACGCGCAGGCGATGGCAAAGACCATCATGGGCCGCGGCTACAAGGTCGTTTCCGGTGGCACCGAGAACCACCTGATGCTGATCGACCTGATCGGCCGCGACGTCAGCGGCAAGGACGCCGAGGCCGCGCTGGGCGCCGCCCACATCACCGTGAACAAGAATTCGGTGCCGAACGACCCGCGCTCGCCCTTCGTCACCTCGGGCCTGCGCATCGGCACCCCGGCCGTCACCACCCGCGGCTACGGCGAGGCCGAGTGCGTGGCGCTGGCGAACTGGATCTGCGACGTGCTGGATGCGCCGGCGGACGCCGCGGTGATCGCACGGGTGCGGGACGCGGTCACGGCGCAGTGTCGCGCGTTCCCGGTTTACGGCTGAGGAGCTGGAAACTAGTGAACAGGAACGAGGAACTAGTGAAGAGCTGCCCCGGCGAGCCTGCGCCCACTAGTTTCTATTTCCTCTTCACTATTTCCTGACTTTATGCACTGCCCCTTCTGCCAGCACGAAGACACCCGCGTGATCGACTCGCGCGTGTCCGAGGATGGCTCCACCATCCGGCGCCGGCGCGAGTGCGAGCACTGCAACGAGCGCTTCAACACCTTCGAAGTGGCCGAACTCAAGCTGCCGGCCATCGTCAAGAGCGACGGCCGCCGCGAGGCCTTCGACGAGCGCAAGCTGCGCACCAGCTTCGACCGCGCGCTGCAGAAGCGGCCGGTGTCGTCCGAACAGATCGATGCCGCCGTGCGCAACGTGGTGCACGCGCTTCGCCTCACCGGCGAGCGCGAGCTGCCCTCGCTGCGGGTCGGCGAGTTCGTGATGGCCGAGCTCAAGCCGCTCGACCAGGTGGCCTACGTGCGCTTCGCCTCGGTCTACCGCAAGTTCGAGGACGTGCAGGCCTTCCGCGAGGAGATCGAGCGCCTCGAGCGCGACCTGCCGGGCCTCGAGGGCCTGCAGCTGCCCCTGCTGGACGCGGTGGTGGGCAAGGCCAAGCGTTGACCGCCGTGGACATCCGTTTCCTGGCCGAGGTCCCCGGCCACGCCGACACGCTGGCGGGCTGGCACCACGCGCAGTGGTCGCATCTCTACGACGACTGGACGCTGGAGCAGACGCGCGAAGAACTGCGCGACCATGCTACTCGCCGCACGCGGCCGACCACGCTGGTCGCGCTGCAGGACGAAGCGCTTCTCGGCTCCGTGAGCCTGGTGGACGAAGACGCGCCCGAACTGCGCGACCAGGGCGACGCCTGGCTGGCCAGCCTGTACGTGGTCCCGCATGCGCGCGGCACCGGCCTCGGCAAGGCGCTGGTGAAGGCCCTGGTGGCGTTCGCGGCGGGGCAGGGCGTCGCGCGCCTCTGGCTGTTCACGCCCGAGCATGCGGACTACTACGCCCGGCTGGGCTGGCGCCCGCAGGGCCAGGCCCTGCTGCGCGGCACCCGCGTGCAATTGATGGATATCCTTCCCGCATGAGCCAGTTCTCCGCCCGCGACCACGCCCACATGGCCCGCGCCCTGCAGCTGGCCGAACGCGCCGCGTTCACCACCCACCCCAACCCGATGGTCGGCTGCGTCATCGCCGACGGCGACCAGGTGCTGGGCGAAGGCTGGCACGTCCGCGCCGGCGAGCCGCACGCGGAAGTGCACGCGCTGCGCGAAGCCGCCGGCCGCGCCCGCGGCGCCACCGCCTACGTCACGCTCGAACCCTGCGCCCACCACGGCCGCACGCCGCCCTGCGCCGACGCGCTGGTGGCCGCCGGCGTCACCCGCGTGGTGGCCGCCTGCCGCGACCCCTACCACCAGGTCTCCGGCCAGGGCTTCGCCAAGCTGCAGGCCGCCGGCATCACGGTCGAGTACGGGCTGATGGAAGCCGCGGCCCGCCACCTCAACCGCGGCTTCTTCTCGCGCATGGAGCGTGGCCGGCCCTGGGTGCGGGTGAAGCTGGGCATGAGCCTGGACGGCCGCACCGCGCTGGCCAGCGGCGAGTCGAAGTGGATCACCTCCGGGGCCGCGCGCGCCGACGTGATGCGCTGGCGTGCCCGTTCGGGCGCACTGTTGACGGGCATCGCCACCGTGCTGGCCGACGACCCGCGCCTCACCGTGCGCCTGCCGGAGGGCGAGGACTTCGTACCCCCGCTGCGCGTCGTGCTGGACGAGCGCGGCCGCCTGCCGGCCCTTTCGCAGGTGCTCACCGACGGACTGGCGCCCACCCTGGTGGTGCACGGCGACGACGTCGTGCCCGACTACGACGACGAAGTGCGCGCCTTCGCCGTGCGCCGCGTCGATGGCGGCCTGGATCTGTTGGCCGTGCTGTCCCAGCTGGCCCAGCGCGGCGTGAACGAGCTGCAGGTCGAAGCCGGCGCGACCTTGAGCGGCGCCCTGCTCAAGGCCGGCCTGGTCGACGAGCTGCTGCTGTACGTCGCGCCCGTGCTGCTGGGCGCACGCGCCCGCCCGCTGTTTGCCGGCATCGACCCGGCCACGATGGCCGAGCGCATTGGCCTGAGATTGGTCGAGACCCGCCAGGTCGGCCCCGACCTCCGCCTCCTGCTCGCGCCCTGAAGAACGGGGTCCCGGTTCGCAACCCAGCGTTTCGGGCCCGTGCCAAGGCGCTGACGCGGCGTTCGCCCCCGGGGCTTACAATGGCGGCCCTTTTCCGGGCTTTCCCCCATGTTCACTGGCTTGATCCAATCCGTCGGCCGCCTGCTGGCCCGCGAGGTCCGCGGCGGCGACCAGCGCCTGCGCATCGGCTGGGGCGGGCTGCCGGCCGATGACATCGCCCTGGGCGAGTCCATCGCCGTCAGCGGCTGCTGCCTCACCGTCGTCGAATGGGACGCCGAAGGCTGGTTCGCCGACGTGTCGAACGAGACCCTGGCGCTCACCACGCTCGGCGCGCTGCCGGTCGGCGCCGCGGTGAACCTGGAGCGTTCGCTGCTGCCGACCGACCGCCTCGGTGGGCACCTGGTCTCCGGCCACGTGGATGCGCTCGGCACCGTGGAGAAGGTCTGGGACGACGGCCGCAGCCAGCGCTGGCGTTTCGCTGCGCCGCGGTCCGTGCTGCGCTACGTCGCCAACAAGGGTTCGATCGCCGTGGACGGCACCAGCCTCACGGTGAACGCCGTCGACGACGCCGGCTTCGAGGTGAACCTGGTGCCGCACACCGTCGCCCACACCGCCTTCGGCGAAACCGCCGTCGGCGCCGCCGTCAACCTCGAGGTCGATACCGTGGCCCGCTACGTCGAGCGCCTGCTGGCGACTCGCGAGGAATCGAAATGAGCTTCGCCACCGTCCCCGAGCTGCTCGAGGAAATCCGCCAGGGCCGCATGGTCGTCATCGTCGACGACGAGGACCGCGAGAACGAGGGCGACCTGATCATGGCCGCCGAGCTGGTCAAGCCCAGCGACATCAACTTCATGGTCACGCACGCCCGCGGCCTGGTCTGCCTGTCGCTGACGCGCGAGCGCTGCCGCCAGCTGGGCCTGGGCCCGATGGTGCGCGACAACAACTCGCCCTACCACACCAATTTCACCGTCAGCATCGAGGCGGCCGAGGGCGTCACCACCGGCATCAGCGCCTACGACCGCGCGCACACCATCCGCACCGCGGTGCGGCCCGACGCGAAGGCGGAGCACCTCACCCAGCCCGGCCATATCTTCCCGCTGATGGCCCAGCCGGGTGGCGTGCTCACGCGCAGCGGCCACACCGAGGCCGCCAGCGACCTGTCGCTGCTGGCGGGCCTGGAGCCGGCCGGCGTGCTGGTCGAGATACTCAATCCCGACGGCTCGATGGCGCGCCGCCCCGAACTCGAGGCGTTCGCCAGGGAGCACGGGCTGAAGATCGGCTCGATCGAGGAGCTGATCCGCTACCGCCTCGAGACCGAGCACACCGTCGAGCGCGTGGACGAGCGCGACATCAGCACCGCGCACGGCCCGTTCAAGCTGGTGACCTACCGCGACCGCGTCACCCACGACCTGCACTTCGGCCTGGTGCACGGCCAGCCGTCGGCCGCGACGCCGACGCTGGTGCGCGTGCACGTGAAGAACCCGCTGTCGGACGTGCTGCAGTGGCGGCGCGCCGACTTCGGGGTCAGCGTCAACGACGCGCTGGCGGCGGTGGCCGCGGCGGGCGAGGGCGTGGTGGTGGTGCTGGCCGAGCCGGTGTCGCCCGACGACCTGCTGGCGCGCATCACCGAATCCGGCGCCGCCGACACCCCGAAGTCCCGCGAATGGCGCCGCAACGGTGCCGGCGCGCAGATCCTGGCCGACCTGGGCCTGGGCAAGCTGCGCGTGCTGGGCACGCCGCGGCGGCAGGTGGGCCTGGCGGGCTATGGACTGGAGGTCGTGGACTACGTCGCACCTGCCGAGTTCGTCGCCCGCGGGTGAACCGGCGCGGGTGCGGGGGGCGCGCCGGACTTTCTGACCGGACTGTTGAGTGCCCGGGTTCCGGCAGACCGGAGTCGACCCGGCCAGCGGTCGTCTGATTTCGCACGCAACATCGCTGCGGACTCTTGCTGTGCTGCGCCGTGATCGGCGCCAGAGTCATGCCTGCCATCGGGTGAGCGCATGGACCAGCCCCTGTTCCGCGATGAGGTGATGCAAGCCAGGCGGTCGCGCCGCCTGGGTGGAATCGTGCTCGGCCAACCGTTCCCGCTTTGGCTGCTTACGGCGGCTGCCGTGGCCTGTGCGCTGCTCGTGGTGCTGTTCCTCGCCTTCGGGGGTTACACCCGGCGCACGCGCGTCGTCGGCCAGCTGGTGCCCAGCCTGGGCATGGCAACGGTGACGGCCCCGGTCAGCGGCCTCCTTTCCGAGGTCAGGGTCGCCGAAGGCCAGGCGGTGGCGGTGGGCGACGTGCTTGCGGTCATCGCGGCGCCGCGCGCAACGCTGGCGGAGGGCGACACCGCGCAGGCGCTGCAGGCCGCCATCGCGGCGCGGCAGGCCGGCATCGCGCGGGGCACCGAGTCGCAGCAGGCATTGCTGGTGGCGCAGCACGAAGGCCTGGCTGCGCAGCGCGCAATGCTCGCGGCAGAATCCGCGCAGCTTGCGAGTGAGCTGGAAACCCGGCGCGCGCAGCAGCGCCTTGCCGAGGAGGCGGTCGCGCGATTCCGGCAACTGCGCGCGCGGGAGTACGTCACCGCGCTGCAGGTGCGGCAGCAGGAGGCGGCCGCGCTGGAGCAGGTGGCGGCAGTGCAGGCGCTGGAGCGGCAGGCGCTTGCCTTGCGCCGGCAACAGGTCCAGGTCGAACAGGCCTTGGTCGAAATCCCCTCCAGGCGGGCGGCCCTGGATGCCGCTGGCGACCGCGACCGCGCCACCTTGTCGCAAGACGCGATCGAGGCGACCTCGCGCGCGCAGTCCGTGATCCACGCACAGGTCGACGGCGTCGTCAGCACTTTGTTGGGCCAGCCCGGCCAGGCCGTTCAGGCGGGGCAGCCGGTGCTCAGCGTGATGCCCGCGGGCGGCACCCTGGAAGCCCACCTGCTGGTGCCCAGCCGCGCGGTCGGCTTTATCGCGCCGGGGGACGCGGTCCTGCTTCGTTACCACGCCTTCCCGTACCAGAAGTTCGGCCACCACGGCGGCCGCGTCGTCCGCATCTCGCGCAGCGCGCTGGGCAGTGCGGAACTGGCGGCGCTGGGGCGCGGCTCCCAAGCCACCGAGCCGCTGTATCGGATCGTGGTCGCGCTCGACCGATCCACGGTGCGCGCCTTCGGCGTGGAGGCGGCGCCCAAGCCGGGGATGCTGCTGGATGCCGACATCCTTGGCGAACGACGCGCGCTTTGGGAGTGGGCCATCGAGCCGCTTTATTCCGTCACCGGGCGGCCGCCGTGAAGGCGATCCGGCAATCGCAGGCCGCCGAGTGTGGCCTGGCCTGCCTGGCGATGGTCGCCGACCACCATGGCCACCGCACCGGGCTGCGCGGGCTGCGGCAGCGCTTTCCGCTGTCGCTCAAGGGCGCGTCGCTCACGCGCCTGGTCGGTGTCGCGCAGGCGCTCGGGTTCCACTCGCGCGCGCTGCGCCTGGAGCTGTCCGACCTGGGCAAGCTGCGCCTGCCCTGCGTGCTGCATTGGGATCTCAACCACTTCGTGGTGCTGTCGAAGGTCGGCAAGGGGTGCGTGCATATCCTCGACCCGGCCTTCGGCGAGCGGACGCTGGGCCTGGACGAAGTCTCCCGCCACTTCACCGGCGTGGCGCTGGAGCTGTGGCCCGGGGCCGACTTCCAGGCCAGGCCGGCGCCGGCGCCCGTGGCCCTGTCGGCGCTCACCGGCCCGGTGCGCGGGCTGTGGCGGTCGCTGGGCCAACTGCTCCTGCTGTCCGTCGCGCTGCAGGTCTTCGTGCTGCTGGCGCCGTTCTTCCTGCAGTGGGTGGTGGACCAGGCGCTGGTATCTGGTGACCGGCAGCTGTTGACGGTGTTGGGCCTGGGCTTCGGGCTGGCCCTGCTGCTGCAGGTTGGTATCGGGCTGTTGCGCGGCTGGGCGGTGGTCTTCCTCTCCAGCCGACTTGGCCTGCAGTGGACGGGGAACGTATTCGCGCATGCGCTGCGCCTGCCGCTCGATTACTTCGAGAAGCGGCACCTGGGGGACGTGGTGTCCCGCATGGGCGCCGTGCAGGCCATCCAGCGCACGCTCACCAGCAGTTTCATCGAGGCGATCATCGATGGCCTGATGGCCGTGGCGACGCTGGCGATGATGCTGGTTTACAGCCCCCGGCTGGCGCTGGTCACGCTCGCTACCGTGATGCTTTACCTGGTGCTGCGCGCCCTGTCGTACCGGCCGCTGCGCAATGCCACCGAGCAGCAGCTGGTGGCCGGCGCGCTGCAGCAATCGCACCTGCTCGAGTCGCTCCGGGGCATGCAGAGCCTCAAGGTCGCGGGCCAGGAGCCGCATCGGCAGGCCGGCTACCAGAACCTGATGGTCGATACGGTCAACCAGGAACTCCGCCTGGCGCGGCTGGGGCTGGGCCTGATTACGGCCGGCCAGGCCATTTTCGGCATCGAGCGCATCGCGGTGGTCTGGATCGGTGCGCTGCTGGCGATGGACAGCGTGTTCTCTGTCGGCATGCTGATCGCCTACCTGGCCTACAAGGACCAGTTCGCCGCGCGGGTGTCGGGCTTGATCGACAGGGGGGTTGAGCTCCGCATGCTGCGCCTGCACGGCGAGCGGCTAGCGGACATCGTGTTGACCCCGCCCGAGCCGGGCCTGGTCGACGCATTCGAGGTCGAGCCGCCCGCGGACACCCGGCTGGAGGTCCGTGGCCTCGGTTTCCGCTACGCCGAAGGCGAGCCGTGGGTGCTGAAGGACTGCGGGTTTACGATCGGGCACGGTGAGTCGGTGGCGATCGTCGGCGCCTCGGGCGGCGGCAAGACCACGCTGGTGAAGCTTCTGCTGGGCCTGCTGGCGCCGACCGAGGGCGGCATCTGCGTCGGCGGCCAGGACATCGCACGGCTCGGCATCCGCAACTACCGGGCCATGGTCGGCGCGGTGATGCAGGACGACCAGCTGTTCGCCGGATCGGTGGCGGAGAACATAGCCTTCGGCGACGACCGGATCGACATCGCTGCAGTGGAGGAGGCGGCGCGCCTGGCCGCGGTGGACGATGAGATCACCGCGATGCCGATGGGCTACCACAGCCTGATCGGCGACATGGGCACCACGCTGTCCGGTGGCCAGAAGCAGCGGGTCATCCTGGCGCGTGCGCTGTACCGCAAGCCGCGCCTGCTGTTCCTGGACGAAGCCACCAGCCACCTGGACGTCGAGCGGGAGCGCCTGGTCAACCAGGCGGTCCGGCAGCTGCGGCTCACCCGGCTGATCATCGCGCACCGGCCCGAGACCATCGCCTCCGCGGACCGCGTGCTGGTGATGCAAGGCGGGCGGATAGTGCAGGAATTGCGCCCGCCGCAAGCGATCGCCGCGGGGGCGAGCGCCGGCCCGCCAACGCCGCCGGCCGCGGTCGAGGCCTGAACCGCTCCGGCAGCCTGGCCGGGCCCGTCGCCCCGGCACCCCGGCCAGCGGGGTAAACTAGCCCCCTTTTCCTGGCAACCACCCCCTCGATGAGCCACTACGAAGGCGACGTCCAGAGCCCCGGCTCGGCCCGCTACGCCATCCTCGCCAGCCGTTGGAACCCGCGCATCACCGATGCCCTGGTGGACGGCGCGCGCAAGGCCTTCGCCGCCAACGGCGTGCCCGAGGCCAGCGTGGACGTGATCCGCGTTCCCGGCGCCTGGGAGCTGCCCGTGGCCGCGGCGAATGCCATCGACCGCATGGGCTACGCCGGCATCGTCGCCCTCGGCTGCGTCGTGCGCGGCGACACCCGGCACTTCGAACAGGTCTCGGACGAATGCGCCCGCGGCCTGATGCGCGTTGCGCTCGACACCGGCGTGCCGGTGGCCAACGGCGTGCTGGCCGTGGACGACTACGCCCACGCCGAGGCCCGCGCCGGCGGCAACCACGGCAACAAGGGCGAGGAAGCCGCCCTGGTCATCATCGAGATGGCGAACCTGATCGGAAAACTCGCATGAAGCATTCCCGTCCCGACGGCGTCGACCCGCACGCGCGCTCCCGCGCCCGCCGCCGCGCACTGCAGGCGATCTACGCCTGGCAGATGTCGCATACCGCCATCAACAAGGTGATCGACCAGTTCCAGAACGAGCAGGACATGGAAGTGGCCGACACCGAGTACTTCGAAGACCTGGTGCGCGGCGTCGAGGCCAACCTCGGCACGCTTGACCAGGCCCTGTCCGCCTACCTCGACCGCGACATCGCCCAGGTCGATCCAATAGAGCGCGCAGTGCTGCGCATCGCCGCCTACGAGCTGCGCCATCGCATCGACGTGCCGTATCGCGTGGTGATCAACGAAGCCATCGAGACCACCAAGCGCTTCGGCTCCGAGCACGGCCACACCTTCGTCAACGGCGTGCTCGACCATGCCGCCGCCGCCTGGCGCCCGGCCGAGGCGCAGGCCCCGCGTCGCGGCTGATGCCGGGCGAGTTCGCCCTGATCGACCGCATCCGCGCCCGCGCGGGGCGCCGGCCCGACGTGGTGCTGGGCATCGGCGATGATGCCGCCGTGCTGCGCGTGCCGCCCGGGCATGAGCTGGTGGTCACCAGCGACACCTTGGTCGCCGGCGTGCATTTCCCGCCGGAAACCAGCGCCGCCGACCTCGGCTGGAAGGCGCTGGCGGTGAACCTGAGCGACCTCGCGGCGATGGCCGCCGCGCCGGCCTGGTGCACGCTGGCGCTGACGCTGCCGGAGGCGGACGCCGGGTTCGTCGACGCCTTCCTGGATGGGTTCCTCGAGCTCGCCGACGAGCACGGCGTCAGCCTGGTCGGCGGCGACACCACGTCGGGCCCCCTGTCCATCACCGTCACCGCGCACGGGCTGGTGCCGGCGGGCGAGGCGCTGCGCCGCGACGGCGCGCGCGCTGGCGACGAAGTCTGGGTCACCGGCACGCTTGGCGATGCGGCCGGCGCGCTGGCGCAGTGGCGCGCCGGCGCGCTGTTCTCCGCCAAGCTTCGCCATCGCCTCGACCGGCCGACGCCGCGCGTGGCGGCCGGGCTGGCGTTGCGCGGCCTGGCCACGGCCGGCATTGACCTCAGCGACGGCCTTGCCGCCGAC
>NZ_JALHQI010000057.1 GCF_022842045.1 Arenimonas sp.
GCGCAGCACGCGGCCGTCGCTTGCGGCGCGGGCGGCGCGCTCGCCGATCGGCGCATCGAGTCCGCGCAGGGCGGCGTCCACCGCCTCGGGCGCGGCCGCCTGCACCGCCGTCGTCAGCAGCGAGTCCACCCGCACCTCCTCCGACTCCAGCGGATAGCCGGCGGCGCGGGCGAGGATCAGCAGCTTGCGGCGCACGTCTTCACCGGAGAGGTCCACGCGCGGGTCAGGCTCGGCGTAGCCCTGGGCCACGGCCGCGCGCACGCGGTCG
The DNA here is from genome assembly GCF_022842045.1 of Arenimonas sp. GTDB lineage: Bacteria > Pseudomonadota > Gammaproteobacteria > Xanthomonadales > Xanthomonadaceae > Arenimonas. The sequence goes on from NZ_JALHQI010000057.1 coordinate 269, forward strand.
GAGAAGGGCTCGCGGCCGTCGTAGCCGTCGAACAGCCAGGCCAGCGTGCCCGACAGCACGCCCACGATCGCGCCGATGCGGTCGCCGCCCGCACGCAGGCCGCGCAGCGTCGCCAGCAGCGGCAACCCGGCGCCGACGGTGGCCGCGTCGCCGTAGCGGCGCTGGGCGTTCGCCAGCTGGGCGATCTCGTGCTGGCGCAGCAGCGGACCGCCCAGACCCAGCTTGTTGGCGCTGACCACGTTCAGGCCCTGGCGCAGCCAGCGCGGATGCCAGGCCGCGAGCTCGGCCGAGGCGGTGGCATCAATCACGATGTCGCCAGGCGCGAAGTCCGCGGGCAGCGCGCCGCCACCGTCGTGCGGCTCGCCCTGCGCCAGCGCCGCGGCGCAGGCTAGCGGCGACAGGCCCTGCGGGGCGTACACGTGCCGGCGCGAAGTCGCCACCCACTGCAGCGACAGGCGCGGGTCGGCGAGCGCGGCCAGCCGCTCGACCAGCGCGCGGCCGACGGTACCCACGCCGAGCAGGGCGACACGCCGCGGCACCGAGACCGCGTCCGGAAGAACTTCCACGGGCAGGCTCACGGCAGCACCTCCGCCGTGACCACGCGCGCGGCGCGATCGAGTGCGGCGCCGAGGTCAGCTTCAAGGTCTTCCAGCGCCTCGATGCCCACCGAGAGCCGCAGCAATCCCTCGCCGATGCCGGCGACGCGCCGGGCTTCGGCCGACATCGCCGCGTGCGTCATCGTGGCCGGATGCGCGACCAGGCTCTCGACCCCGCCCAGCGATTCGGCCAGCGTGAAGTGCTGCAGCCCGTCGAGGAAGGCGCGCACGGCCGGCACGCCGCCCGCGAGCTCGAGCGACACCATCGCGCCGAAGCCGTGTTGCTGGCGCGCCGCCAGCGCGTGGCCCGGGTGCGAGGCCAGGCCGGGATAGTGCACCGCCGCGCAGGCCGCATGGCGCTGGAGGCGCTCGGCCAGCGCCGCGGCGTTCTCCTGGTGCACGCGCAGGCGGGCGTCGAGCGTGCGCAGTCCGCGCAGGGTCAGGAAGCTGTCGAAGGGCGAGCCGGTGAGGCCGAGGGCGTTCGCCCACCAGGCCAGGTGTTCGTGGCGTGCGGCGTCGCGCACCACCACCGCGCCACCGACCACGTCGCTGTGGCCGTTGATGTACTTGGTGGTGGAGTGCAGCACGAAGTCGGCGCCGAATTCGACCGGCCGCTGCAACGCGGGCGAGAGGAAGGTGTTGTCCACCAGCGCCAGCGCGCCGGCCGCGTGCGCGGCGGCGATCACCGCCCGCAGGTCGGTGATGCGCAGCAGCGGGTTCGACGGCGTTTCGATCCAGACCAGGGCCGTGGGCTCGGCCAGCGCGGCGGCCAGCGCGCGCGCATCGGCCAGGTCCACCAGCGCCAGTTCGAAGCGACCCTTGCGCGCCAGAGCGTCGAACAGGCGCCAGCTGCCGCCGTAGCAATCGTGCGTCACCACCAGGCGGTCGCCCGGCTGCAGCAGCGCTTCGAGCACCAGCGTGATCGCGGCCATGCCGGTGGCGGTGACCACGGCACCGGCGCCGTTTTCGAGTTCGGCCAGCGCTTCCGCCAGTTGGTCGCGCGTGGGGTTGCCGCTGCGCGTGTAGTCGTAGCGGCGCTTGCGGTCGAAGCCAGCGAAGCTGAAGTTGCTCGACAGCACCAGCGGTGGCGTGACCGCGCCGAAGGCGGTGTCGGCATCGATGCCGGCGCGCACGGCGGCGGTGGCGGGACAGCGGGCGCTCACTTCGCACCGCCTTCGGCCGCGGCCAGGGCTTCGCGCAGCAGGCGCGCGATGGCGGCGTCCTCCTTCAGGAAGGCGTCGTGGCCGAAGAGCGAGCGCAGCGGCCGCAGCGTGGCCGGCGCGCCCAGCGATTCGACCAGCTGCTGCAGGTCGGCCAGCGGCACCAGCCGGTCTTCCTCGATGGCGACCACGGTGGTGGGCACGCGCACGTCGGCCGGGTCGATGCGGTGCAGGTCGATCGATTCGGACAGGCGCAGGAAGGCGGTACTGGTCCAGCGTGCGGCATAGCGCTGGCCGCAGTGCGCCAGGTAATCCTCGGCGGCGCAGCGGGCGGCATTGCCTTCGAACGTGGGCGGCGCATCGAAGCGCGCGCCGAATTCCTCCGGCGTGCGGTAGCTCAGCATGGCGAACTGCCTGGCCAACGCCAGGCCGCGCGACACGGCGCCCTCGCTGCGACCCAGCGCCACGCACTGGCGCTGCAGCGCGCGCCAGGCGCTGGCGTAGGGGTGGGCGCGGTGCGCTCCGGAGATGGCCACCAGCCGGTCCAGACGATCGCCGTGGCGCGCCGCGAACTGCAGGCCGACCATGGCGCCGTAGGAGGCGCCGACGAAGGCGCGGGCGCGGCGCACGGCGAGCGCGTCGAGCACGGCAGCGAAGGCATCGGCCTGGTCGGCGCTGTCGAGCGGCACGTCCAGCGCCCCATCGGCGCCCAGCCAGTCGATGGCGAGCACGCGCAGGCGACGGGTATCGATGGCGCGGCCGGGGCCGACCTGCGCGTCCCACCAGCCCGGCGTGGCGCCGTCGCGGCCGCCCACGACGTGGCGCCCCGCGGAAATGCCGCCGGCGACGATGACCAGCGGCGCGTTCGCCGGGCCGACCAGTTCACCGCGCACCACCACGCGACGCGGGCCGGCGTGGCGAAGGGCCAGTTCCAGCGGCAGCGTGAACCCGCCACCCCGGGGCGGGAGGGACTTCAACCCCGATGGCTGCTCGCCGGAAAGCGTCGGGACGGAAGTCCCTCCCACAGGGTCGTGGAGGTCGGGGTGGGCGAGGGTATGGAAGCTCATCGCAGGACTCCTGGGTTGGACGGGCACCCAGGGAGGCTCTTGCGGGAAAGCGGCGTCACGTGCCCCGCCGGTCGCGGGGAAGCACATGACCCATCTCTCGGCGGACGCGCGGTCCCCGCAGGAATTGGCACCTTCATGCGCGATTGCTCGTGCATGGGTTGCCCCGGCGTCTTCGGGCCTACCCCTCAGCCGGTCTCGATGGGTGTTGCGGGGTGGACTTTGCGCCGACCCGATCGCCTTGTCAATCCCTTCATGCGGATGAAGCGATGGAATGGGGCCCGGCGTGGCGGGACGGCCCGGCCGGGCCGCATAATCACGCCCCATGACCTCCCCCTCGCGCTGGCGCCTCGCCGCCCTTCCCCTCGCCCTGCTGGTCGCCGGCTGCGCCGGGACCGCGGCCCGCCCCGACAGTTCCTCCGGCCCGCTGCCGGACAAGTCCCCGCCGCCATTGGCGCGCGTGGTCGAAAGCTTCCTCACCGCGCCGATGCCCGTGCACGAGATCGACTCGGTGGCCGCCTGGAACACGCCCGACGGCGACACCTGGCTGATCGCCACCGCCAAGGAAACCCACCAGCTGGTGGTGTACGACGGCAATACCGGCGCGATGCTGCGCGAGATCGGCGGCAAGGGCGATGCGCCCGGCCTTTTCCTGCGTCCCAACGGCATCGCGGTGTTCGGCGACATCGTGTTCGTGGTCGAGCGCGACAACCAGCGCGTCCAGCTGCTCGAGCTGCCCTCGTTCCGACCGCTGCTGCAGTTCGGCAAGGGCGAGCTCAAGAGCCCCTACGGCCTCTGGCTGCACGAACTGGCGCCGCGCGAGCTGGAGCTCTTCGTCACCGACAGCTTCATGGCCGACTACCGCACCGAACTGGCGCCGCCGCTGGACCAGCTCGACCAGCGCGTGAAGCGCTACCACCTCGACCTGCGCGGCGCCACGCCGCGCGCGACCCTGGTCGAGCAGTTCGGCGACACCAGCGAGAAAGGCGCGCTGCGCATGGTCGAATCGATCGCCGGCGACCCGGTGCACGACCGCCTGCTGATCGCCGAGGAAGACATCCGCATCGGCACCACCCTGCGCGAGTACCGCATGGACGGCAGCTACACCGGCCGCAGCCTGCCGCCCGAGCGCTTCCAGGCCCAGGCCGAGGGCGTGGCCCTGTGGGCCTGCGCCGACGGCAGCGGCTACTGGATCACCGCCGACCAAAACCCCGAGCGCACCGCCTTCCACGTCTTCGACCGCCAGAGCCTGGTATTCGAGGGCAGCTTCGCCGGCGACCAGGTGGCGGTGACCGACGGCATCTGGCTGCACGCCGTGGGCACGAAGGCCTTCCCGAACGGCGTGCTCTACGTCTCGCACAATGACGAAGGCGCCGGCGCCTTCGACTGGCGCGACATCGCCAGGGCCCTGGACCTGCGCCCCGACTGCACCACCCCTTGAGCCTGTAGGAGGGCCGGGTATCGGGGCGCGGGGTATAATCGGCGCCCTCTCCCGACCTCCCGCCTGCGCCCCGCGCGCGGCCAGCCCATGTCCGAGCACCTGCGCGAAACCCACCGCCGCCGCACCTTCGCCATCGTCAGCCACCCCGACGCCGGCAAGACCACGCTGACCGAGAAGCTGCTGCTGTTCGGCGGCGCGATCCAGATGGCCGGCTCGGTGAAGGGCCGCAAGGCCGCCCGCCACGCGACCTCCGACTGGATGGCGCTGGAGAAGGAGCGCGGCATCTCGGTCACCTCCTCGGTGATGCAGTTCCCCTACGAGGGCCACATCGTCAACCTGCTCGACACCCCGGGCCACGCCGACTTCGGCGAAGACACCTACCGGGTGCTCACGGCCGTGGACAGCGCGCTGATGGTCATCGACGTGGCCAAAGGCGTCGAGGAGCGCACGATCAAGCTGATGGAGGTCTGCCGCCTGCGCGACACGCCGATCATGGGCTTCATCAACAAGCTCGACCGCGAGGGCAAGGAGCCGATCGAGCTGCTGGACGAAATCGAAAGCGTGCTCGGCATCCAGTGCGCGCCCATCACCTGGCCGATCGGCATGGGCCAGCGCCTCAAGGGCGTGGTGCACCTGGTCAGCGGCGAAGTGCACCTGTACGAGCAGGGCCGCAACTTCACCCGCCAGGACTCCACCATCTTCCCGTCCCTCGATGCGCCCGGCCTGGCCGAACGCATCGGCGAGCAGATGCTGGCCGACCTGCGCGACGAGCTGGAACTCGTGCAGGGCGCCTCGCACCCGTTCAACAAGGAAGACTACCTGGCCGGCAAGCAAGCCCCGGTGTTCTTCGGCTCGGCGGTGAACAACTTCGGCGTGCAGCCGCTGCTCGACTTCTTCGTGGAGCACGCGCCGGGCCCGCAGCCGCGCGCGACCACTTCGCGCGAGATCGCGCCCGAAGAGGAAACCTTCTCCGGCTTCGTGTTCAAGATCCAGGCCAACATGGATCCGCAGCACCGCGACCGCGTCGCCTTCCTGCGCGTGTGCTCGGGCCGGTACGAGGCCGGCATGAAGGCCTTCCACGTGCGCCTGGGCAAGGAAGTGAAGCTGGCGAACGCGCTGACCTTCATGGCCAGCGACCGCGAGATCGTCGAGACCGCCTACCCCGGCGACGTGATCGGCCTGCACAACCACGGCACCATTTCGATCGGCGACACCTTCAGCGCCGGCGAGTCGCTGGCCTTCACCGGCATCCCGAATTTTGCGCCCGAGCTCTTCCGCCGCGCCCGCCTGCGCGACCCGCTCAAGCTCAAGCAGCTGCAGAAGGGCCTGGCCCAGCTGTCCGAGGAAGGCGCGACGCAGTTCTTCCGCCCGCTGATGAGCAACGACCTGATCCTGGGCGCGGTCGGCACGCTGCAGTTCGACGTGGTGGCCTACCGCCTGAAGGACGAGTACTCGGTGGACGCGAGCTTCGAACCGATCACCATCTCGACCGCGCGCTGGGTGAAGGGCGGCACGCCGAAGAAGATGGAGGAATTCCGCGAGAAGAACGCGATGAACCTGGGCCTGGACGCCGCCGGCCAGCTGGTTTACCTCGCGCCCTCGCGCGTGAACCTGCAGCTGACCATGGAGCGCTGGCCCGATCTCGAATTCGCCGCCACCCGCGAGCACGCGCAGACGCTGGCCCTCGAATGACCGAGTACGAGCACGACCACGAATCGCCGCGCGAAGAGCGGGCCAACGCCATCACCCACGGCATCGGCGCACTGATGGCGCTGGTGGGCGGCACGGTGCTGGTCACGCTGGCGTCGGCCTTCGGCAACGGCTGGCAGCTGGCCGGGGCGATCGTGTTCAGCGTGGCCCTGGTGCTGCTCTACAGCGCGTCCACGCTCTACCACGCCAGCCACGACCGCATCACCAAGGGCCGGCTCAAGGTCTTCGACCATTGCGCCATCTACGTGCTGATCGCCGGCACCTACACGCCGTTCACCCTCGTGGGCCTGCGCGAGGACGGCGGCTGGTGGCTGTTCGCGGCGATCTGGACCTTCGCGGTGGCGGGCGTGGTGTTCAAGCTGTTCTTCACCGGCCGCTTCAAGGGCCTGTCCACGATCATCTACCTGGGCATGGGCTGGATGGTGGTGCTGGCGATCAAGCCCTTCCTGCGCCAGGTGCCCATGGACACGCTGGCCTGGCTGCTGGGCGGCGGCCTGGCCTACACCTTCGGCACGGTGTTTTACATGAGCCGCCGCATTCCCTTCGCCCACGCCATCTGGCACGCGTTCGTGCTGATCGGCAGCGCCTGCCACTTCGTCGCCGTCACCCACCAGGTGCTCCGCCCCTGATTTTCTTGGACGCGGATTTGCGCGGACAAACGCGCACAGGGAGGGAAGAATCCGGGAGCCGGGGCCGACGGGGAATTCCCATCCGCGCGCGCAAGGAAACGCCGGTGCCATCGCTTTCCGGGCTTGGGACACTGGTTTCTGGAGCCTTGGCAGCGGCCGTTCGGCGGGCTTGGCTCGGGTCGATTGACAGTACATAAATAGTCTAGGCACTATTTGGCATGTGGCGAATCGAGGAACACCGGGACGTCGACAAGGACCTGTCAGGCCGGACGCCGGCGGAGATCCTCAGGCGTTACGAGAAGTGGAAGGACGTCGCCCGGCTGTCAGGCCCGCCAGGCCTTCGCGCCATCAAGGGCTTCCACGACGAAGCACTGCGCGGCAACTGGAAGGGATTCCGCTCGTCGAGGCTCGGCGAGCAGTGGCGGGTGATCTACCGAGTGGCGGCGGGCGTCTTCCTCGTTCAGGTCGTCCGCGTCACGCCCCACGACCACCGGAGGACCGGATGAAGAACTTCAGCCCAGCCAGGAAACGCATCGAGGTCTCGCCCGGCGAGTCGGTCCGGATCATCCGCGAGCTGCAGGGGCTCAGCCAGACCCAGCTGTCGGCGCTATGCGGCATCCCCCAGACCACCCTCTCCAGCATCGAGAACGGCCGGGTCAACCTGGGCGTGGAGCGAGCGAAGACGCTCGCGCGGGCGCTGCGCTGCCACCCGGCCGTGCTGGTCTTCCCGGGCTGGGACGTCGCCGACCAATCCGCCGCCTGAAGCGATGAGCCGGGCCAGCCGGCAATCGTCAGCTGGCGATGTATTGCTGGAGCTGGGCGATTTCCTGCTGCTGGTCTTCGATGACGGCCTTGACCAGGTCGCCGATGGAGACCATGCCGACCACGCGGCCCTCGTCGAGCACGGGCAGGTGGCGGATCTTGCGGGCGGTCATGATCTGCATGCAGGTCTGGGCGGTGTCGGTGGGCAATACCGAGACCACCGGGCTGGACATGATCGAACCGACGGGCGTGTCGGCCGAGGAGCGGCCCTGCAGGATCACCTTGCGGGCGTAGTCGCGTTCGGTGGCGATGCCGACCAGTTCGTCGCCCTGCATCACCAGCACCGAGCCGATGTGGTTCTCGGCCATCAGGCGGATGACCTCCAGCACCGGGGCTTCCCGCGGCACGGCGATGACCGCGCTGCCCTTGTTCTCGAGAATCTGGTTCACGTTGCGCATCGGGCTGCCCTCCGGTGACCGTGGGAAGACTATAGACCCGTGCCGGCCGGCCTGCATCCCTTCATGGCCCGCACCAGGTACAGGGGCCGCTGCTTGGCTTCCATGTACAGGCGGCCGAGGTATTCGCCGATGATGCCCAGCGCCACCAGCTGAAGGCCGCCGAGGAAAAGGACGACGGTCATCAGCGAGGGCCAGCCCTGCACCGGGTCGTCCCAGACCAGCGTGCGGACGATGATCCACACGCCCCAGCCGAACGCCGCCAGCGCGGTGAACAGACCGATGTAGGTGGCCAGGCGCAGGGGCACCGTGGAGAAACTGGTGATGCCCTCGAGCGCCAGGTTCCACAGCTTCCAGTAGTTGAACGAGGTGCGCCCCGCCATGCGCGACTCGCGCTCGTAGGGGAAGGACACCTGCCGGAAGCCGACCCAGGTGAACAGGCCTTTCATGAAGCGCTGCCGTTCGCGCAGGCCGCGCAGCGCGTCCAGCACCGGCCGCGAGATGAGCCGGAAATCGCCGGTGTCGCGCGGGATGTCGGTGCGCGACAGCCAGGCCATCACCCGGTAGAACGCCGCCGCGCTGAAACGCTTGAACCAGGTCTCGCCGTCGCGCCGCGTGCGCGTGCCGTAGACGACGTCGTAACCCTCGCGCCACTTCACGACCAGCGCCGGAATCAGCTCCGGCGGGTCCTGCCCGTCGGCGTCGAGCACCACCACCGCATCGCCCTCGGCGTGGTCGAGCCCGGCGGTCAGCGCCAGCTCCTTGCCGAAATTGCGCGCCAGCCCGACCACGCCCACGCGCGGGTCGGCTTCGGCGAAAGCCTGCAGCAGGGCGAAGGTGCCATCGCGGCTGCCGTCATCCACGTAGAGCACGCGCGCCGCCAGGTCCAGGCCGTCGAGCACCTTCATCAGGCGCGGATGGAAGACCGGCAGCGCGGCCTCTTCGTTGTAGGCGGCGATGACGACGGTGAGGGTTTGGGGTTCGGCCATGCCGGGAATGATAGTCCAGCCCCCTCCCACCGGGGGCTATTCCAGGTAGGCGGGGCCGCCGAGGTTGCGGGCGTTGCGCTGGATCCAGGCGGCGCGGCGCTGCACGTACGGGCCCGGGTTCCGCGCGCTGTATTTCTTCGGGTTGGGCAGCACCGCGGCCAGCCGGGCGCTTTCGGCCGCGGTCAAGGCACTGGCGGGCTTGTTGAAGAAGGCCTGCGCCGCCGCCTCGGCGCCGTACACGCCGTCGCCGAACTCGGCGATGTTCACGTACACCTCCAGGATGCGCTGCTTGGGCCAGGTGAGCTCGATCAGCACCGTGTACCAGGCCTCGAGCGCCTTCCGGAAATAGCCGCCGCCGCTCCACAGGTACAGGTTCTTGGCCACCTGCTGGCTGATGGTGCTGCCGCCGCGCACGCGGCCACCGCGGGCGTTGGAATCGAAGGCCTTGTCGATCGCCTCGAGATCGAAGCCGTGGTGCTCGGGGAACTTCTGGTCTTCCGACGCCACCACCGAGATCGGCAGGTGCGGCGAGATCTGGTCGTAGTCGCGCCACTCATGCCGCAGCGCGAAGTCCTTCTCGCCCAGCCCATCCACCTGCCGCCAGAGCATGAAGGCGCTGGTGGGCGGATCGATGAAGCGCAGCGGCGCCACCTGCAGGAAGGTGACGCCCACGAACAGCACCGGCAGCCAGAGCAATCGCCGCAGCCAGCGCCGACGCTTCGGCGGCTCCGGCGAAACACGCACCGCCTGGGCCATGGGGGCCGCTCAGCCGCCCGAAGCGGCGTCGCCGGCGGGCATGCGCTTCTTCGCGAAATCGGCGAAGTGCTCGAAGCCCGGCTCGGCCAGCCAGGACGCCAGCAGCGCCGGCGCCGTGGTCCGGCAGAGCGCCGCGTCCGTGGTGCCCACCGGCGCCTGCCAGATGGCCACGCCCGCATCCATCTGCACGTCCCAGTCTTCGCCGACGATACGCAGGCCCGAGCCGATCACCGACACCGTGTTCCCGGGCATCACCAGCACGTCCTCGGTGGACACGGCCTCCTCGAACACGCTCTCGCCGCGCATGTCGCCCTTCACCCGCACGCAGGCCGGCGCGTCGCCGGCATTGCGCACCACGGCCAGGGCCAGCCCGGTCGAGTTCTCGTCGAACACCACCAGCGGTACCGCGAAGGCCTGGTCCAGGCCCAGCCCCCAGCCCAGGTCGAGCTCGCGGCCGGCGAAGGCCATCAGCTGGTCGATGTCGGACTTCACCATGCCGCGCGACACCAGCACGTTCACCAGCACTTCCTTCGCGGTCTGCGGCGCCGCCTGCTGTGCCTGCGCCGCCACCGGCGAGGCCGCCGGAACCAGCGCCAGCAAACCCAGCGCCAAACCCATCATCACTCGTGCCATCGGTGCCGCCCTGCTTGAAGTAAGGCGGCAACTGTATCGCCGTCGCGGGTTAAAATCCCGCCCATGGACAAACACCCCGACCGCGACACCCTCACCCGCTTCCTGCTCGAGCGCTCCGGCATCCGCGGCGTGGTGGTGCACCTGGACCAGGCCTGGACCGAAATCGCCGGCCGCGCCGAGTACCCCGCGGCCATCGCCGCCCGCCTGGGCGAAACCTGCGCCGCCGCCGCGCTGTTCACCGGCCACGCCAAGATCGACGGCCGCCTGAGCGTGCAGCTGCGTGGCACCGGCTGCCTGCGCACCCTGTTCGCCGAATGCACCGCGGCCGGCACCCTGCGCGGCATCGCCCATTTCGAGGCGCCCATCCCCAGCCCGCTGACCCCCCGCGCCTTCGGTCCGGGCTCGCTGCTTGCGATCACCATTGAATCCACCCCGCCCGGCGCCTCCGAGATGACCCGCTACCAGGGCCTGGTGGGCCTGGACGCCGACAGCCTGGCCGAAGCCTTCGAGGGCTATTTCCAGCAGAGCGAGCAGCTGCCCACCCGCATGCTGCTGGCCAGCCAGGCCGAGCGCGCCGCCGGCCTGATTCTGCAGAAACTGCCCGGCGCCGAGGGCGACACCGACGGCTGGGACCGGGTGAACGCCCTGTTCGAGACGCTGGGGCCGGACGAACTGGCCAGCCTGCCGGTGGATACCCTGCTCTGGCGCCTCTTCCACGAGGAGGGCGTGAAGCGGCTCGACAGCCGCCCCCTGCGCTTCGCCTGCAGCTGCTCGCGCGAGCGGGTGGAGGACATGCTGCGCAGCCTGGGCGCCGACGAGGCCCGGGCCAGCCTGGAGGACGGCGTGGCCCAGGTCCACTGCGACTTCTGCGGCCGGGCCTATCGCTTCGAGGCTGAACAGATCGAGGCCCTGTTCAGCCTGGCCGTCCCCGCCCCCGGCTCCGACCGCCTCCAGTAACCGCGGGGACGGGGGGCTTCCCAGCCGGGCGACTCAAGCGTTAAATTCCTGTAAAATCCGCGTGCCACCCCCCGCCCGGGAACTTCCCGGACTGGCAAGGCTCCAAGGGAGCCACGAGGAAACAACATGAATCCGCTGCTGCGCCACGCCATCGCTCTAGTGCTCGCCCTTTCGGGCGCGTCGGCGTTTGCGCAGGCGCCCGCGCCGCTGGTGCTGCCCGAGCAGGACGACAACACCACGGCCCTGCCGATCATCCGCAACAACCAGGTCGAAGGTTTCCTGCTGATCGAGTCGGGCCTGGGGTCCGTCAATCCGGCGCGCAGTTCGCTCGACCGCCTGCTGGGCCGCAACGCCACGCCCAGCGTCGGCGCCGGCGTCACCTTCCCGTTCGACGGCGGCCGCCGCCTGAGCACCAGCCTCGCGCTCGAAACCAGCCCGACGATCGGCCTGCTGTGCAACGGCAACGCCGAGTCGCGCAGCTTCGGCGCGCTGGCCCAGCACTGCATGCTGGCCAACCTGGCGCCCAACCCCACCACGCCGATTGCGCTCGCCCGCCCCGGCGTGCGCGCCGAAGCGCGGCTCGAAGGCAACGACGGCGCGCTCACCACCAGCCTCGGCCTGGCCCGCTTCGATGCCCAGGCGCCGCTGGCCCTGCCCGGCGCCGTGTCGCTGGCCGGCCGCGTCAGCACCGACCTGATGCTGTCGCTGCGCGGCAACGAGTACGAGCAGGAAGACATCGGCCTGCTGGGCGAACTCAAGGTCGGCGAAACCGGCTGGGTGAGCATCGGCGGCACCCTGGCCCGCGCCCGCATCGTGCCCGCGAACCAGCTGCCCGGCGCACTGCCGCCGGAATGGAACACCGGCACCCTGACCCTCAGTGGGGGGGTTGGCAACTTCGGCGGCGAAGTGATCGGCCGCGTGATCGAACTGCCCGGCACCAACACCCGCTACAGCGACGTGGGCCTGGGCGTTACCTGGCGCGCCCCGTGGCGGGCACGCCTGAGCGTGGGCGCCGCCAACCTAAATGCGCAGGGCCAGAACCCCTTCTCGCTGGCGGATGAGGACCAGGAAGAATCCCGCGTCCCCTACATCCGCTACGAGCAAGACCTCTAAGCGCAGTCCGTGGAAGGGACTTCCGTCCCGAACGCTCACTCCGGATAAGCCACCCAATTCCCGGACTCGCGCAGGAAGCGCGCATCCTGCCCCTCATCGCCGGGCGTGGGACAGAACGGCACGCAGCCGGCCAGCAAGGCCAGGGGAACCAGGACAACGCAGCGAAGCAGGCGCATGGCGGCCCCCTGAGGGGCGTCCGAGCAAAAACCGTTCAGTCGACCAGCCGCACGCGATAGGCGTCCATCGCTTCCTGTTCACTCCGGGGGCGCATCGAGCAGCTCGCGATAAACCGCAAGCGTAGCCTTGATCACCAAGCGTTCGTCGAAAAGAGCCAACGCCTTCGCCCGGGCGGCTGCCCCCAGCCGCTGCGCCAGCGCCGGCTCGTCCTGAAGCCGTGCAATCGCCTTTCCAAGCGCGTCGGCATCGCGAACCGGCACAAGCAATCCATCCACCCCGTCGGTGACCACCTCACGGCACCCCGGTACGTCGGTGGTGACCAGCGGCAGCGCACAGGCGGCGGCTTCAATGAGGCCCTTGGGCAAACCTTCCCGGTAGCTGGGCAGCACCACCAGGTCCACACCGGCGAACAAGCCGGGCATGTCGTCCACGTGGCCCAGCCACTCCACCACGCCCTCCTCCACCCAGGTCTGCAGCATCGCCTCGGGCACGGCGGCAGGGTTGCCGGGGTCGGGATCGCCGGCCAGCAGGAAATGGATGGCGCGGCCTTCGCCGCGCAGCTGCCGTGCCGCGGCGATGTACTCGGCGATGCCCTTGTCCCAGAGCAGGCGCGCAGCGAGCAGAACGCGCAGCGGCGGCATCAGGTCGCGCATGCCACTGCGCGCGGCAAAGCGCGAACAGTCGACGCCCGAGCCAGGGATCAGGCGGATGTTCGCCTTGTCCACGAAGCCCGCACGTTCAAACAGGGCGGCGTCGTCGGGGTTCTGAAGCACCAGGCGCGCGTTGCGACCATCCAGCGCGACATGCATCAGCGTTCGGACCACGGGCCGCAGCAGGCGCGCCTTGATGTCACTGCTGGTGAAAACATAGCCCATCCCCGCCACCGCGCTCACCCGCGCTGGCACACGCGCAATACGCGCCGCCAGGGAACCGTACACGGTGCACTTGATGGTGAAGCCGTGCACCAGCGCCGGCCGCTCACGCCGGAACAGGGCCACCAGCCACGCCAGCAGCCGCAGTTCGCGCAGCGGGTTGAGGCTGCGCCGGTCCATGGGCACCGGCTCCCAGCGCAGGCCCAGCGCGCGCAGCTTGTCGCCATAGGTGCCGGGCGGCGAGAGTAGCAGTACGTCATGACCTTGCTGCTTCAGCGCCAGCGCGAGCGAGCGTCGGAAGTTGTAGAGGTACCAGTCCGTGTTCGCGAACAAAATGATCTTGTGCGGAGGCGCGGTGGGCACGTGAGTCACCCGAGCTGCATGAACTGGTAGGGCGTCCAGTACTGCGAGTGCGTGGCGAAGTTCAGCCAGATGTACTGCACGGCCGCGTAGTAAAGAACGATGCCAACCACGACGCCGGTCCGTGACGTGACGTTCGTGGCCAGACCAGGTAGGCGCGCGAAGACGAATAACTGCAGCGGGATGAAGTACAAGGCCACGCGGTCAACCGCGGTGGACGCCAGGAACACCATGGGCACACAGACGATCGCGAATACTGCGATCCACAGCCACAATTTGCGCTCCTGCGGATCGGCCACCAGCCGCCGCCGGAAAACGATCAGCAGCATTGCCGGAATGAAGTTCATCACCACGCGAATCAGGCCACCCTGAGACTGCATCTGCTCCTCGACGTAGTTACGCCACATGTCGTCGGCGGTATCCACCAGCAGCAGGTAGTACAGCATTAACGCCGACACAGCCACGATGGCGCCGGTCAGAATGCGGTTGCGGCTGGCCGCGAGTGCCGCGATGGGCATCAGCAGCACGGCCGACTTGTGGAACAGCGCGCCGATGGCCACGCAAACGATGAAGGTGCGGACCCGGTGCTCGCCGAGGGCCACCAGACCGATCAGGCTCAGGCCCAAGGCCGCCGACTGGCGGGTGTAGCCCATGCCCACGACGATCAGCATGTAGGGCACCGCCACCATCAGCGCCAGCCAAGGGTTAGGTTGGCGGCGGCAGAAAACCATCGTGCCCCACATCATGAGAACGGCGTAGACGAGGTTGACGAGATAAATATCGCCCCCGGCCTGCGAAACCCACATGTTCAGCACGTAGTGGCCAGGGTCGCCCATGGCCGCCGCCTCGGAAAATGTCATCGTCGAGGCGTTGAGGAAGTGGGGGATGTAGTTGAACCAGTCGCCGCCAACTTCGTGCCGGAGCCCTATCAGCAAGGTGAAGGTGAAGCCTACCGCAAGCCACATCGCGCGAGCCTGTGCGGCAGGCATGCTCTTGGGCGTCAACACGCCCCAGGCCGCCACCACGAACATGGCCCAGAACACCAGCATCAGTTGGCCACCAGTCCAGAAATCTGCACGCCGCCCGCCACCTCGGGCCTGACCAGCATGCAATCGACTTCATTCAACGCCAGGCTGGCATGGCGCGTGATCGGGTAGAAACCGCTGACCAGAAAGCCAGCTCGGTTGTAGCAGGCCAGTGACTCGAGGTAGCTCGGCATGCCTTCGTAAAGCGGTATTAGGGACAGCTCCGACAGCATGCAGCACACCTTGTCCAGCGACGCCTGGGCGCCCTTGAACACTTCCACGTCATAACCCTGGGTGTCCATCTTGAGGAAGTAGTTCCGGCCTCCGGCCAGCACACCCTCGCTGAACAACCCATCCAGTGTCTTGATGACGATGTCCTGCCGGTGCTCCACCTGCATGTTCTTCCACGAGTTGCCGTAGCCGCTGGCGGGAAGGATGGACGACAACTGCGAGAACTTCGAAACGTTGATCTGGGCCTGCCCTTCCTGCGCCCCCAGCGCGAAGTTGAACACGTGCCAGTCGGGGTCCGCCTGCGCCTGGAGCGCCAGGACTTCGAAGGGACCCGCCACGGGTTCGAACGAGAATATCTTCCCCCGATAGCCCAGCCCACGCATCAACACACCAAAGGCGCCTTCATTGGCGCCCACGTCGATGACGGCGTCCACGCCATGCTTCTTCAGCACCGTCGCCACATGGGCGCCAAGCGTGTATTGCCCGGAAACCTTGACCAGGTCCAGATTGAACCACCGGTTGAACTGGCGCCGGCTGGCATCAACGAAATCTCGCAATTTCAGCATCGTTCCCTCACTCTCATGATTCCTTGCCCGGCGCCAGCGGCATGGAAAACATACAGCGAATCAAGCCGGAAAATCCTTCGACGTACTCTCGTTCTCCAGCCACGACTGGAACATCAGCACCGACCAGAGCCGGTAGCCGCTGGATGCCTGGCCGCTCTGGTGGCGAAGCCAGCTCTTCCGGATCGGCTTGGGGTCGAAGTATCCCTCGCGCAGCAAGCGCTCTTCCGACAGCAGGTTTTCGGCCCATTCCCGCAGTGGTCCGCGCAGCCATTGGTCCAGGGGAATGCCGAATCCCATCTTGGGTCGATTCATCAGCGCAGGCGGAATGTGGCGGTCGACCAGGCGGCGCAGCAGCCATTTGCTCTGGCCATTGCGCAGTTTCATGTGCATCGGCAACGACCATGCAAACTGAATCAGGGAGTGATCCAGGAACGGGGCGCGCGTCTCCAGCGACACCGCCATCGCCGCCCGGTCAACCTTCACCATGATGTCGTCTGGCAGATACGATAGCGCGTCAAGCGCCATCATCCGCTGCACCGAGTCGGGCAGCGTCGGCCAACGCGACCTGTCGTCCAGCAGGTTGGCCGGCATGTCCGTGCCCAGTACCAGGCCAGGGTATTCGGACCACTCCGAGACCAACGAAATATTGAGGTCGTCGGCACTGCGGACGTGGTTCAGTCGCGCACCCAGTTTGTGGGCCTTGTCGCCGGGCAGGGCAATGCCGGCACGGCCCGTCAGGCCGCCAAAGGCGTGGTTGATGGTGTCGGCAGGCAGGGCTAGCAGCCCGGCGCCCACTGCACGCCGCAGCGGCTGCGGCATCCAGCGGATGCGGTTCCAGGTCTTCGGGCCGTGCGCGTAGCGGTTGTAGCCACCGAAGAACTCGTCACCGCCGTCGCCGGAAAGGGCCACGGTGACGTGCTTGCGCGCCAGCGCCATCACCATGTGGGTGGGCAGCTGGGACGAATCGGCGAAGGCCTCGTCGTACATCGTCGCCAACTGCGGCACCAGCGCGAGGGCGTCGTTGCCGCTGAGCCTGAGCTCGGTGTGCTCGGTGCCCAGGTGCTTGGCGACGGCGCGCGCGTGGGTGGCTTCGTCGTACTGTTTTTCGTCGAAGCCGATGGTGAAGGTGCGCACCGGCAGCGAGCTGTTGGCCTGCATCAGGGCGGTTACGGCCGTGGAGTCGATGCCACCCGACAGCATGGCGCCCAACGGCACGTCGGCCATCATCTGCCCGCGCACGGCATTGCCCAGGTGCTCTTCCAGGGCCAAAAGCGCCTCGTCATCGGACCCCTGAAACGGGCGCGCCACGCCCTTTTCGGCCACTTCGGCCAGCGACCAGTAGGCCACGGGCGCCACATCGCGCTGCCCGGGCCCCATGTGCAGCGACGTGCCTGGCGGTAGCTTGCGGATGCCTTGGTAGATCGAATACGGCCCCGGCACGTAGTTGTGCCGCACCAGCAGGGCCAACGCGCCGCGGTCCACGGCCGCGTTGAATGCTGGGTGCGCGCGCAGCGCCTTCAGTTCCGACCCGAACAGGAACGTGTCGCCCTGCCAGCCGTAATAGAGGGGCTTCTCGCCAATGCGGTCGCGCGCCAGCCAGAGTACGCGCGCTTGGCGATCCCACAGCGCGATGGCGAACATGCCGGTGCTTCTCTGTAGTGTTTCGGTCACTCCCCAGGCTTCGACGCAGGCCAGCAGGGTTTCGGTGTCCGAGTGCCCGCGCCATGATGGCGCCTGACCCTTGGCCTCCAACTGCGCCCGCAGCGCCACGTGGTTGTACACCTCGCCGTTGTAGGCCAGCACCCACCGGCCGCTGGCCGACAGCATGGGCTGGTGGCCCGCTTCGGTGAGGTCGATAACGGCAAGCCGCCGGTGACCCAAGGCAAGCGATGCGGATTCATCTGTCCACAGACCGCTATCATCCGGCCCACGATGCACCAGGGCATCGGCCATCCGCTTTGCTAACGGCGCCAACTGCCTCGGATCCCTGCCCCCTAATTGCCCCGCGATTCCGCACATGAACCCGTTACCCCTGGATGATGAAGCATTAGTGCCGCGGCGACTCTGATTCAGTTGTTGGACTCATAAAGCACCTTCACTTGTTCGGCCAGGCGTCGGTATGAAAAATCATTGATACGAGTTAACCCGTAGCCAATAATCCGGGCTTGCTCGGTGCCGCTGGAAAGCACCTTTGCCATTGCCTCGGCCATTGCGTCCACGTCGGCGGGTGGGAAGTAGGTGCCTTTTTGCTGAGTGATCTCGCGGAACACGTCGATGTTGCTGAGCACCATCGGTCGTCCTGCCGCCATGGCTTCGATGATCGGAATGCCAAAGCCTTCATAGGTAGACGGGAAAACGAACAAGCCGCAGGCCGAATACGCGCAGCGCACTTCCTGGTCGGTCAGACCTGACAACAGGTGTACTTGCCCCACCAGCCCGGCAGCCCGGACATGGCTTTCCACCGCCTCGCGTTCGCCGCTGTCGTTGCCGATGATCACCAGGGAGGGCGTCAGGCCACGTGCATGCAGCACCGCCATCGCGTCCACGAGGCGCGGGTAGTTCTTGCGGGCCTCCAGGTGGCCCACGGCCAGCACATAGCCCTCGCCCAGACCAAACCTGGCTTGGAACGCGGCCAAGTCACGGGGGGACACGGTTGCCAGCGACGCCTGACTCAAACCGTTGTAGATGACCGAGACACGGAGGCCGGGATCCACCGCCAGCAGCGCCCGCTTCATAGCCTCCGACACCGTCACCACGTGGTCGGCCGCGCGCAGCGCCTGCTGCAGCACCGGCCGGAACAGCCAGCGATCGGCGAAGCCAGCAACCGGGGCCAGGCCGCGCAGGTCGTGGATGGTAAGAATGTTGCGGGCGCCGGGCGCCGTGACCAACGGCAGGTTGAAGCCCTCGAAGACGTCCAGGCGCTCCCGCGCCAGCGCTGAGCGCCAGTACCCGAGCCCATTGAGGAACTTGCGCGCGCGACCCTCGCTGGGAATGGGCGTCTTGCGGGCCGTCACATTGGCGGCGCCGCCGAACCAAGACGCCACGTCGCAGTCGCTGGGCTCGAAGACCACGAACTCAACGTCCGACGCCAAGGCAACCAGCTCGCCATAGATGCCAACGAAACGCTGCCGCGCGCCCGACGGGCGACCATTCAGGCACGTGGCATTCAGGCCGACCCTCACGCGCCACCCTCGCCCGTAATGCCCAACACCTCGAAGTGCCGGTTGATGACCGTGGTTTCCTCGAAGGGTTGCACCGCCAGGTCGAGCATCGCCTTGGGCGTGGGTGAATCCAGCGCCTTGCCGATGGCGTCGGCCATGGCTCCGCTGTCCTGCACCGGTACCAGGTAACCGAACCGACCACCTTCCAGCACCTCTACCGGCCCGGTAGGGCAGTTCGTGGAAACGGGCGTGCAGCCGCACATCATGGCCTCCACCAGAACGTTGGGCAGGCCCTCCACAAACGATGACAGAACAAACACCTTCGCCCGCGAGAAATACTTCAGCGGATTGGCGACATAGCCCACCAGTTGCACGTTGCCGCCGAGATCCAGCACCGAAATCTGCGCCTCCAGCTCGGCCCGCAGCGGCCCGTCGCCCAAGATCAACAGCCGCACGTCCCGGCCCCCATCCACCAGGAGCCTCACCGCACGAATGAGGTCGGCAAAGCCTTTCCAGGGGGCCAGGCGGCCCGCGGCCACCAGCACGTTGCCCTGCGGGTTCGCCAGCCAGGGATGGTCTAC
>NZ_JALHQI010000058.1 GCF_022842045.1 Arenimonas sp.
CGCGGGCCAGTTCGGGCTCGCGCTCGGCACGGCCGGCGGCCCGGGCCTCGGCCAGGCGCCGGCGGGCGACCCAGAACGAGGCGGCGCCGGCCAGGATCAGGCCGGCCAGCAGGCCCAGCAGCAGGAAGGCGGATTCGGAAGCGGACAAGGCAAACCCCGGCAAGGACACTGCCGGGGATTCTAACGGCCCCGTGGTCTCACCGGCCGAGACGGCCGGCGGCGGGGATCAGGCCTTCTTGGCCCAGGCGCTGCACCAGGCGGTGGCCGGCACGGAGTTCTTCGGGAACAGGGTGCAGGCGCCGGTGGCGGCGGTGAAGAACTGGCAGTTGGCGCAATTGCTGCCCGGCTTGAAGCTCGGGTGCGAGACCTTCGTGTAGTCCTCGGCGTAGGCCAGGGCCTTGGCGGTCGGGTCGTCCAGCGACAGCTTGGGCAGGGCCTGCGCCTGGGCCGTGCTGATGAAGCGACCCGTGAACGGGATGGCGACGGCGGCGACGGCGGCGTGGACGAGGAAGCGGCGGCGGGACGGGTTCTGGGTATTCATGGCGGTCTCGTCTGGCTACGGAGGATTCCGATGGCTGACGCCAGTGTAGTCCCCGGCGGTGAATGCAGCGTTGATGCCGGTCAAGCCGACGCCGGCGGCGTCATCGGCTAGACTTCCGGGCATGGAAAACCTGCCTTTCGACCCCGCCCGCCTGGCCGCCTGCGCCGCCGAAATCGTCGCCAACACCCGGGAACTGTCGGCCCTGGGCTGGACCCCGGCCACCAGCAGCAATTTCTCGATGCGGATGGATGACCGCCACGCGGCCATCACCGTCTCCGGCCGCGACAAGGGCCGGCTGGTGGCCGAGGACATCATGGTCGTGGATTTCGCGGGCCAGCCGGTAGCCACGCCGCACCGCCCGTCTGCCGAGACCCTGCTGCACACGCAGATCTACGCCCGCTACCCGGAGATCGGCTGCGTGCTGCACACGCATTCGCACGTGCAGACGGTGGCCTCGCGCCTGTACGCGCCGCAGGGCCACCTGCACCTGGAGGGCTACGAGCTGCTGAAGGCCTTCCACGGCAACCACACGCATGAAATGGCGATCGACGTGCCGGTGCTGGCCAACACCCAGGACATGCCCGAGCTGGCCGCCAGGGTCGAGACCCTGCTCGACCAGCAGCCGATGTGGGGCTACCTGATCGATGGACACGGCCTTTACGCCTGGGGCCGCACCATGGCCGAGGCCCGCCGCCACCTGGAGGCCTTCGAATTCCTGTTCGCCTGCGAGCTCGACCTGAGGAGACTGAACGCATGAGCCGCCTCCGCATCTTCGACGAAGCCGATCCGTCGACCCCGATCTCGTCCACAGAGGACCTGGCCACGATCGCCGCGCGCCTGCGCGACATCGGCGTGCGCTTCGAGCAGTGGCAGGCCGCGCAGCCGGTGCTGCCGGGCGCCAGGCCCGACGAGGTGATGGCCGCCTACCGCGCCGACATCGACAAGCTGGTCGCCGAGAACGGCTTCAAGACCGTGGACGTGGTGTCGATCGCGCCCGATAACCCGAACAAGGACGCCATGCGCGCCAAGTTCCTGGACGAGCACTTCCACAAGGAGGACGAGGTCCGCTTCTTCGTCGCCGGCTCGGGCCTGTTCACCCTGCACGTGGGCGACAAGGTCTACGAGATCCGCTGCGAACAGGGCGACCTGGTCGGCGTGCCCGACGGCACCACCCACTGGTTCGACATGGGCCCGGAGCCGAGCTTCGTCGCCATCCGCTTCTTCACCGAGCCCGACGGCTGGGTCGGCCACTTCACCGGCACCGACATCGCCCGGCGCTTCCCGCGCTACGAACCGGGCCAGGCGGGGTGATGCAGACGATCCTCACCGACATCGAAGGCACCACCAGCAGCATTTCGTTCGTGAAGGACGTGCTGTTCCCGTACGCGCGCAAGGCGCTGCCGGGGTTCGTGGCGGCGCACGGGCGCGAGCCGGAGGTGCGGCGGTGGCTGGATGCCGTGGCCAGCGAGATCGGCGGGGCCTGCCAGGACGACCTGGTGGTCGAGACGCTGCAGGGCTGGATCGACGCCGACCGCAAGCACACCGCGCTCAAGGCGCTGCAGGGCATGGTGTGGAAGGACGGCTATGGCCGCGCCGATTTCCGCGCGCACATCTATCCCGACGCGGCCGAAGCGCTGCGCCGGTGGCACGCCGCCGGGCATGCGCTGAGCGTTTATTCCTCCGGCTCGGTGCCGGCGCAGAAGCTGTTCTTCGGCAACAGCGCCGCGGGTGACCTGCAGCCGCTGTTCTCGCACTGGTTCGACACCGAGGTCGGCGGCAAGCGCGACGCCGGCAGCTATCGCCGCATCGTCGCCGCGCTCGGCGTACCGGCCGCCGACGTGCTGTTCCTGTCCGACGTGGTCGAGGAGCTCGATGCCGCCCGCGAGGCGGGCCTGGGCACCGTGCTGGTGGATCGCCGCGAGGACTATCCGCAGCCGCGTCTGGGCGCCGACACCGGTGGCCACCGCCGCGTCGAGGCCTTCGACGCGATCGATCCGGTCGCGGGATGAGTCGCCGGGTCGCCGCGCGCGCGCTGGTCTTCGCCGGCCTGCTGCTCGCGGCCAGCGTCGGTGGCGCGGCCACCAAATCGCTCGACAAGCCCGCGCCGAAGCCGCGCGCCCCCGACCCGTTGCTGGCCGCCGACCTGGCCCGGCTGGCGCCGCAGCGGCCGGGCCATCCCGACCTGTTCGTGCTCGGCTTCGCGGGCGACGGCAGCGAGCAGGTATTCCGGAATGAGGTCCATTACCTGCGCGACCTCGCGGCGCAGCGCCTGGACGCCGCGGGCCGCGTGATCCTGCTGGCCAACCACGTCGAGGCGCCGCCGGTGCGCGGCCTGCCCGAAGCCAACGCCCACACGCTGCGGCAGGCGCTGGAGGGCATCGCCGCGCGCATGGATCCCGAGGAAGACCTGCTGCTGGCCTACTTCACGACCCACGGCACCGCCGAGCACGAACTGCTGCTGCGTCGCGAGGGCCGCCGCGACCGCCTGCTGGAGCCACGGGAACTCCGCGAGGCCCTCGACGCCGCCGGCATCCGCCACCGCGTGCTGGTGATCTCGGCCTGCTACTCGGGCGGCTTCGCCAAGGCCCTGCGCGGGCCGGACACCCTGCTGCTGATGGCGGCGCACCGCGAGCGCACCTCCTTCGGTTGCGGCAATGATTCGGTGGCGACGTTCTTCGGGCGCGCCTGGCTGGTGGAAGGCCTGAACGCCACCACGGATTTCGACGCCGCCTTCGTGCAGGCCACCGCCGCGATCGAAGCGCGCGAACTGGCCGAGGGCCTGGAGCCCTCGCGCCCGCAGATCAACCGCGGCGCGCGCATCGGCGAGCGGCTGGCGGCGTGGCGCGCCGGCTTCGAGCCCGGCCCGGTCCTGCCCTACCCGTTCGAACTGGACCCGCCGGCGAACGGCAACACCAAGGCCCCGGTGCTCACTCCGCTGCTTCCACCAGCCGATAAGACCCCGAAGCCCTGAGCTCACCGCGCCAGCGGTCGAACGCGCGCACCTCGAAGCCATGTTCGCCGGCCGGCAGGTCGGTCGGCAGGTTGAAGCGCCACAGATGCGTCGAGGCCTCCGCTTCCGGCAGGCGGTCGTAGCCTCGGAGCGCGGTCGCCAAATCATCCAGCACGTTCTCGGCCACCAGCGCCGGGTCGGGGGCGTCCACGCGTCGCATGGGCTGCCAGTCGCCGCCGTTGATGCGAACCTCCACGCGCGTGCCTGCCTCGCCCATGTACACGTTCGCGAACAGGCCCACGCCCGGCCAGTGGCCGCGGCGCAGCACCTTGGGCGCATGCAGCGACATCGCCTCGTCGCCGGCGCGCGCGGCGTGCCAGTGGAGGGCATAGCTACCATCGCGATCGAGGCGCAGGCGGGCGTAGCCGTTGGGCGTGCCGTCGGACATGCGCGCATCGGGCAGGCCTTCGGCATCGGGCGCACCGCCCCAGTAGCCGCCGCAGGCCGCGCCGACGTTGTATTCGTGCAGCGGCTCGGCACCGTGCCAGCCGTCGTCGGCGTCGTGGTAGTGATGGCGCTGCACGTGGCCGTGCCCGCTGAGCAGCAGCACCTTCCCGAACGGGGCCAGCAGCGCGAACAGCCGCTCGCGGTCGGCGCGGCGGAAAGTCTCGCGGCCGGGTTCGTCGAAGAACGGGATGTGCGCCGCGATCACCAGCCGGCGATCACGCGGCAGCGTATCGAGGTAGGCAGCCAGCCAGGTGAACTGGTCCTCGCGCAGGCCGCCGATATACGCCGGCTTCTGCCCCGGCCGGTAGATCACGTCGTCCAGCACGATGAAGCTGGCCTGATGCTCCTCCCAGGCAAAAGTGTCCGGGCCGAAGGCGTGGCGGAAGCTGCGCAGCGACTCTTCGTCGGTCGCGGCGTCGAAATCGAGGTCGTGGTTGCCGGCCGCGTGCAGCCAGGGCGTGCGCAGGCGCGCGGTGGCGGCCTTCAGCGCGGGGTACAGCGACAGGTCGTCGTTGGCGACATCGCCCAGCGTCAGGCCCAGCGCCGCCGCGGGCCGGCCGTTCGCGGCGGCCACCAGCGGGGCGATGATGTCGCGGTCGTAGTAGTCGACCTGGACGGCGGTCTTGGCCTGGGGGTCGGCGAACACCAGCACGTCCAGAGGCGCGCGCGAGGGCTTCCCGCGAACCAGCGCGAAGTCCCGGCAGTCCGGCGAGGCCGCCGGGATGCCGCCGAACGCCAGCGCGGGCCCCGGGTGGTACTGCTGGTGGCGCCAGAACACGGGCAGGCCGTCGGCGCCGGTGGGAAACGCATAGCCGGCTGGCTTGACCACGAAGGTGGTGCGACCGTCGTCCCAGGGCAGCGTGTACCCGCCACGCGCATCGCTGCGCACCAGCTGCAAACCATCGGAGACCAGCACGCCGGGCAGCGGCCGGTCGCCGCGCGACCAGCGGCCATCACCGTCGCGATCCTCGAACACGCGGCCGCCGTTGCAGGGCGGCGCCAGCGCCTGCGCGCCGACGGGCAACACCAGGGCAAAACAGAGCAGGACGCGGGCGATGACGGGCATGGGGTCCTCCGGCGAGGCCCCGATTATCACCCGCCGCAGCGGATCAGCGCTTGGCGGCGTGGCGCTGGCGCAGCACCCGCTCGACGTCGGCCAGGCCCAGGCCGCGGGCACGCAGCAGCACCGTCAGGTGGAAGACCAGGTCGGCGGCTTCACCCAGCAGCGCGTCGTCCTCCTGGGCCACGCCGGCCAGGGCCGTTTCCACGCCCTCCTCGCCCACTTTCTGGGCGATGCGGCGAACGCCGCCTTCGAACAGCGACGTCGTGTAGCTGCCGGCGGGCCGCCCGCGCTCGCGGGCCTGCACCAGCGCATCGAGCTCGGCCAGGAAGCTGCCCGGCGCTTCCGGGAAGCAGCTCTCGCGCCCGAGGTGGCAGGTCGGGCCGCGCGGGCGGGCTTGCACGAGCAGCGTGTCGGCGTCGCAGTCGGCCTCCAGCCGCACCAGCTCGAGCACGTCGCCGCTGGTTTCGCCCTTCATCCAGAGGCGCTGCTTGCTGCGGCTGAAGAAGGTGACGCGGCCGCTGGCCAGGGTTGCGTCCAGCGCGGCACGGTCCATGTAGCCAAGCATCAGCACGCGGCCGGTGCCGGCGTCCTGGACGATGGCGGGCAGCAGGCCGCCCTGTTTGTCCCAGGCCAGGGCCTGGATCTGGTCAGGCGACATCGCGCACCTCGATGCCCTGCGCGCGCAGGGCGGTCTTGAGTTCGGGGATCCGGACGCTGCCGGAATGGAAGACGCTGGCGGCCAGCGCCGCATCCACGTCGGCATCCAGGAAGACCTCGGCGAAGTGGCGCGCCGTGCCGGCGCCGCCCGAGGCCACCAGCGGCACGCCGCAGATCGCCCGCACCGCGCGCAGCTGCTCGAGGTCGTAGCCGGTGCGCACGCCGTCCGAGCCCATGCAGTTGAGCACGATCTCGCCGGCGCCGCGCTGCTGCACTTCCGCCACCCAGTCCAGGGTGCGGCGCGGCAGCGCGCGGGTCTGGTCCGGGTCGCCGGTGTAGGCGCGCACGCGCCACTCGCCGTCGGCGTCGCGCAGGCTGTCGATGCCGACCACCACGCACTGCACGCCGAACTCGGCCGCCAGCGCGTTGATGAGCTCCGGACGCTCCAGCGCCGGCGTGTTCACCGAGATCTTGTCGGCGCCGGCCAGCAGCACCTCGCGCGCCTGCGCCACCGAGCGGATGCCGCCGGCCACGCAGAACGGGATGTCGATGATGCGCGCTACGCGCTCGACCCAAGCGCGATCGACGCCGCGGCCCTGCGGGCTGGCGGTGATGTCGTAGAACACCAGTTCGTCGGCGCCCTCGTCGCGGTAGCGCAGGGCCAGCTCCTCGATCGCGCCCATCACCACGTGGTCGCGGAACTTCACGCCCTTCACGACCAGGCCGTCCTTGACGTCCAGGCAGGGGATCAGGCGGCGGCTCAGCATGGCGTTTGCTCCGCGATCACGTCGGCCAGGGTGAAGCGGCCATCGAGCAGCGCCTTGCCCAGCACGATGCCACCGCAGCCGCTGGCCTTGGCGACAGCGACGTCGCCCGCGTCGGCGACGCCGCCCGAAGCCTGCACGCGCAGGCGCGGGAAGCGTTCGCACAGGTAGCGGTAGAGATCGAAGTTCGGGCCGCTGAGCATGCCGTCGCGGCTGATGTCGGTGCACAGCAGGTGGCGCAGGCCGACCTCGTCGTAGGCGGCGGCCAGTACGTCGAGCTCGCGCCCGCCCTCCTCGGTCCAGCCGTGCACGGGCAGGCGCCAGCGGCCCTCGGCGTCGCGGCGGGTGTCGAGCGCGACGGTGATGCGCTCGGCGCCGTAGCGCGCCACCCAGGAGGCGACGCGCCCCGGTTCCCGCACGGCCAGCGAGCCGACCACCACGCGGTCGGCGCCGGCCGCGAGCAAGGACTCCACGTCCACTTCGCCGCGGACGCCGCCGCCGGTCTGCACCTTCAGGCGCGTGCGGCGCTTGAGCTCGCCCAGCAGCGGCGCCAGCGTGTAGCCACCGGCACGGGCGGCGTCGAGGTCCACCAGGTGCAGCCAGCGTGCGCCCGCGGCGGCGTAACGGGAGGCCAGCTCGAGCGGGTCGTCGGCGTAGCGGGTTTCCTGCGCGTAGTCGCCCTGGCGCAGGCGCACCACGCGACCGTCGCGAACGTCGATGGCGGGGTAAAGGGTGAAGTCGCTCATGCCGGATCGGCCTGCAGGAAGTTCTGGAGCAATCGCGCGCCGACGGCGCCCGAGCGTTCGGGGTGGAACTGGGCGCCGGCGACGTTGCCGCGCCGGACCATGGCCGCAAAGGGCGCGCCGTGGTCACAGGACGCAATGCAGTGCCCGGTGACGGGCGCCGCGAAGCTGTGCACGAAATAGGCCTGGGCGCCGTCGACGACGCCGGCCAACAGCGGGTCGGCCTGGGTCGGCCGCAACCGGTTCCAGCCCATGTGCGGCACTCGAACGCCGGCCGAGGCCGGCATCTTCCGCACGCGCCCGGGCACCAAGCCAAGGCACGCTACGTCGCCTTCCTCCGACCCCTCGAACAGCAACTGCATCCCCAGGCAAATCCCCAACAACGGCTGCTTCAACCCACGCAACAAATGAACCAGGTTCATTTGCTGGAGGCGGGCCATGGCGGGGGCGGCGGCGCCAACGCCGGGCAGGATCACGCGGTCCGCGGCAAGGATGGTTTCGGCGTCCGCGGTCATTGCCGCGGACACGCCCAGGCGCTCGAGCGCGTAGCGCACGGAGCCGATGTTGGCGCCGCCGGAATCGACCAGCACGACCTTCACAGCGCGCCCTTGGTGGTCGGCAGTTCGCGGCCCTCGCGGCGGATGGCCTGGCGCAGCGCCCGGGCCGTGGCCTTGAAGCAGGCCTCGACCATGTGGTGCGTGTTCTCGCCCTGCACCGACAGGTGCAGGTTGAGGCCGGCCGTTTCGCACAGTGAACGGAAGAAGTGCGGCACCAGCTCGGTGGCCAGCCCGCCCACCTCGGCGCGCGGGAAGCTGCCTTCGAACACGAAGTACGGCCGCCCCGAGAAATCCACCGCGGCCTTCGCCAGCGTCTCGTCCATCGGCAGCGTGATCGCACCCTGCCCGGACGAATCGCCATAGCGGCCGATGCCGCGCTTGTCGGCCAGCGCCTGCTTCAGCGCCTGGCCCAGCGCCAGCGCGCTGTCCTCGACCGTGTGGTGCTCGTCGATGTGCAGGTCGCCGCTGCAGGTGAGCTGCAGGGCGAAACCACCGTGCTTGCCGAGCTGCTCGAGCATGTGGTCGAAGAAGCCCAACCCGGTCGCGACCACCGGATCGGCGGCGCGATCGAGGTCGAGCTCGATGCGCACCCGCGTTTCCTTGGTCACGCGCTCGACCTTCGCCACGCGCGGCGCATCGGCCAGCTCATGCGCGATGGACGCCCAGGTATCCGGACCCGGCTTGAGCTTGAAACCGCGGCAGCCCAGGTTGGCCGCCAGCTGCAGGTCGGTGTCGCGGTCGCCGACCACGGCCGAGTTGGCCAGGTCGATGCCGCGGTCGCGCAGGTAGTGCATCACCAAACCCAGGCCCGGCTTGCGGGTCGGCTTGTTCTCGTGCTCGAAGCTCTCGTCGATGAGCTCCTCGCGGAAGGTGATGCCCTGCGACGCGAGGACCTGGACCATCAACGCGTGCGGCCCCACGAAGCTCTCGCGCGGGAAGCTGGCCGTGCCCAGCCCGTCCTGGTTGGTCACCAGCACGAACTGGAAGCCGGCGTCGCGCAGCTTCAGCATCGCCGGGATGACGCCCTCGACGAAGCGGATCTTTTCATAGGCGTCGATCTGGAAATCGGCCGGTTCCTCGATGATCGTGCCATCGCGGTCGACGAACAGGATGCGCTGGCCGCTCATGCCGCCGCCCTCCCCGCCCGCAGCGCGTCCAGCATGGCGTCGTTCTCGGCCGGGCTGCCGACGCTGATGCGCAACGCGTCGCCCAGCTGCGGCGAAGCGCGCATGTCGCGCACCACCACGCCCGCCGCCAGCAGCCGCGCGAAGGCCGCGCCGGCATCCTCGAAGCGCACCAGGATGTAGTTGCCCTGCGACGCATACACCCGCCGCACCCCGGGCAAGCCAGGCAACTCGTGCTGCAGCCGCTCGCGCTCGGCGCGCACGGTGATCACCCGGCCGCGGGTCTGCACCAGCGCCGGCTCGGACAGGCCGGCCAGCGCCAGCTGCACGCAGGGCGACGGCAGCGGGTACGGCGCCTGGCAATTGCGCAGCACCGCCACCAGTTCGGGCGCGGCCAGCAGGCAGCCGATCCGGGCGGCGGCCAGCGCATGCGCCTTCGACAGCGTGCGCAGCACCGCGAGGTTCGGCTGCTGGTCGATGAAGGCCGCCATCGAAGCCTGGTCGCAGTACTCGCCGTAGGCCTCGTCCACCACCACCAGGCAACGCCCGGCCAGGCGACGCGCCAGCGCCAGCAGGTCGGCCGGCGCAATGGCCTGGCCGGTCGGGTTGGCCGGCGAACAGACGAACACCAGCTTGGCGCCGGACGACACCGCCGCGTCCGCCATGGCATTGAGGTCGGACGCGAAGCCGGCCTCGGTGTCGCGCAGCGGCACCTCCACCAGCGGCGCGCCCTGCAGCCGCGCGCTCACCGCGTACATGCCGAACACCGGCGGCGACACCACCACCGCGTCCCGGCCCGGCACGCACAGCGCGCGCACCAGCAGGTCGATGGCCTCGTCGCTGCCGCGGCCCACCAGCACCTGGTCGGCGCGCACGCCGTAGAGTTCGCCCAGCCGCTCGCGCAGCGCGGCCGGCTGCGGATCCGGATAGCGGTTGGCGCCCAGGCCGGCATCGGCCGGATTGCGCCAGGCGCTCTCGTTGGCGTTCAGCCACACCTTGCCGGTGACGCCGGCGCGGCGGGCCGAACTGTAGCCGGCGAACTCACGCAGGTCTTCGCGGACCAGGGACAGGATGGCGCTCACGTCGTCGTCTCCAGGCGCCGAAGCACCGATTGCGCGTGGGCCTCGAGGCCTTCGGCCCGGGCGATCTCGACCGCACAGGGGCCGATCGCGGCCAGGCCGGCGCGGCTGACCTCCTGCACGCTGATGGATTTCTGGAAGCTGGCCACGCTGACGCCGCTCCAGGCGCGCGCGGCGCCGTTGGTGGGCAGCACGTGGTTGGTGCCCGAGCAGTAGTCGCCCAGGCCCTCGGGCGCGAAATCGCCGAGGAAGACCGAGCCCGCGCAGCTGACCTTGGCCAGCCAGGCCCGCGGCTCGCGCAAGGCCAGGATCAGGTGTTCCGGCGCGTAGTCGTTGCTGATGGCAAACGCCTCGTCCAGCGAATCCACCTGCACCAGCCGCGCGAACTCGAGCGCGCGCGTGGCGATGGCCTCGCGCGGCAGCTCGGCGACCTGGCGCCGAACCTCGGCCTCCACGGCGTCCACCAGGGCGGCGGAATCGGTCAGCAGCACCACCTGCGAATCCGGACCATGCTCGGCCTGCGACAGCAGGTCGGCCGCCACGTGCACGGGTGGCGCGCCGGCGTCGGCGATCACCAGCACTTCCGAGGGACCGGCCGGCATGTCGATCGCCGGGCCCCCAGCCATCATCGCCGCCAGCTGCTTGGCCGCCGTGACGTAG
The DNA here is from genome assembly GCF_022842045.1 of Arenimonas sp. Taxonomy (GTDB): domain Bacteria; phylum Pseudomonadota; class Gammaproteobacteria; order Xanthomonadales; family Xanthomonadaceae; genus Arenimonas. The sequence continues at coordinate 10,646 of NZ_JALHQI010000058.1, forward strand.
CGGTTGCCAGGGCCGAACAGCTTGTCGCAGCGCGGCACGCTGTCGGTACCGAAGGCCATGGCGGCGATCGCCTGGGCGCCGCCGAGCTTGAACACCCGGCGCACGCCGCACAGCTGCGCCGCCGCCAGCACCGCCGGGTCGGCGCTGCCGTCGGCGCGCGGCGGCGTGCACAGCACGATCTCGTCGCAGCCGGCCAGCACCGCCGGCACGCCCAGCATCAGCGCCGTGGACACCAGCGGCGCACTGCCGGCGGGCACGTACAGGCCGACGCGCGGGATGGCGCGCAGGATCCGCCCGCAGCGCACGCCTGGCGCGGTATCGACCTCGAACTCCGCAGCCATGCCGGCGCGGTGCCAGGTGAGCAGCCGCTCGCGCGCCTCGGCCAGCGCCGCGCGCAGCGACGCCGGCACGGTGGCGGTGGCCGCGGCCATTTCCGCGGGCGTCACTTCGAAGCTGGCCAGTTCGACGCCATCGAAGCGGCGCGTCAGCGCCCGCAGCGCAGTGTCGCCGTCGGCGCGCACCTGTTCGAACACGCGCTTCACCGCCGCCTCGACCTCGGACTGGTCGCCGGCGCCCGGGCGTGCGAGACACTCGCGCCGCGCGTCGGCGTCGAGCCGGTTCCATTCAATCCGCTTCATGCCAGCATCTGCTCCACGGGAAGGACCAACAGGCCGGAGGCGCCGGCGCGCTTCATGTCTTCCAGGCGCTGCCAGGTCATCGCGCTGCGGCACAGGGCCTGCAGGGCCACCTGGTCGCGCTGGCCCTCGATGGCCATCACGGTCGGGGTTTCGGCATCGGGCAGCAGCTTCACCAGCTCGGCCACCTGGTCGCGGTGGGCCTGGAACAGCACCAGTTTGCTCGCACGCACGCTCATCACCGCGTCAAGGCGGCGCAGCAGCATGGCCGCGAGCTCGGCGCGCTCGTCGCCGAACGGCTGCGATGGCGCGACCAGCAGGGCCTGGCTTTCCAGGATCACCGCGACCTCCTTGAGCTGGTTGGCCATCAGCGTGCCGCCGGTGGAGACGATGTCGCAGATGGCCTCGGCCTTGCCCAGGCGCGGCGCGATCTCGACCGAGCCCGACAGCATCACCGGCGTCGCCTCGACGCCCTGCTCGCGCAGCCAGCGCGCCATCAGCTGCGGGTAGCTGGTGGCGATGCGCAGGCCGGCCAGGCGCTCGGGGCCGGTCCACTCCCAGTCATTGGGCACGGCCACCGACAGCCTGCAGCGGCCAAAGCCAAGCTCGCGGATCGGCCGGAAGGCCTCGCCGCGGCCGTCGGCCAGGCGCTCGCAGGCCTGTTCTTCGAGCACGTTTCCGCCAACCACGCCCAGGTCGCAGGCACCCTCGGCGATCAGGCCAGGGATGTCGTCGTCGCGGACCAGCAGCAGATCGATCGGCAGGGATTCGCCGTAGCAGAACAGCCGGTCGCGGCTTTCCCGGAACGACAGCCCGGCGCGGGCCAGGAGGTCGCGGGCGGGGTCGGACAGGCGGCCCGACTTCTGGATGGCAATGCGTAAACGGTCGTGCGTCCTCATGACGCCCTCCGGGGTTCGGAAACAGTGGGGTTCAGTGCGACGCGTCGTCGGCTCGATGGCCCAGGCGCTCGGCGGCGAGGCGGTAACCGCCCTCGCCCAGGTCCAGGCAGCGGGCGACGCGGCCGATGGTGGTGACGCTGACGCCGGTAAGGTCGTGGATTTCCCGGTAGGGAACCTCGGCGACCAGGTGCGGCACCACGCCCCAGCGGTCGGCCATGGCCTCGAGCTCGGACGGGGTGCAGAGATCTTCCAGGAAAGCCCGCAGTTCGCCGGGCGAGCGCAGGGCCAGCAGGGCCTGGATCAGGTCCTCGAGGTCCGGGCGGCGGGGCGGGCTGGCGGGGTCGCGGCGTTTCATGGCGCTAATGTAATAGCGCGTTATTACAAAAGCAAGCCCTGCGATTGGACCCGACGGCCCCACCACCGCGCATAATGGGCCGGCCTCGTAGGGGAACGACGTGACGTCGAACCGCTGGATCTCGCTGCTGCTGGGACTGCTGCTCGCGTTCGGCACCACCGACAGCGCGGCCGGCCCGGCCGTGCTCGAGGCCGGCAGCGAGCGCCTGGCGCTCACCCCCCACCTCAGCTACGGCATCGACGAAACCGGGCGCGCCGATGCCTCCGCCATGTTTTCGCGCGCCAGCCGCGGCGAGTTCATGCCCCTGCCCGGGGACAGCGCGGCCTTCGGTTTCACCCAGGGCGCCTACTGGTTCCATGCCCCGCTGTTCAACCAGAACCCGACCGAGCAGCGCTGGCTGCTGGTGCTGCACTACCCGCTGCTCGACTACGTCGACGTCTACCTGCGCTACCCGGACGGCCGGGTCGAGCACATGGCCTCGGGCGACACCCTGCCCTTCAGCGCCCGAAGCATCCGCTACCGGCATCCGAACTTCTGGGTGACGCTGCCGCATCGCACCGAGGTGGAGCTGTTGGTGCGCGTGGCCAGCCGCAGCTCGATGCAGGTGCCGCTGGCCCTGTACACGCCCACCGCGTTCGCCGAGCTCGAGCGCGACTCGCAGTTCGGCATCGGCCTGTTCTACGGCATCCTGGTGGCGCTGCTTTGCTACAACCTGGTGCTGTGGCTTTCGCTGCGCGACGCCAGCCACTTCTGGTACCTGTTCCATGTCGCCGGCTTCGGCCTGGTGATGTTCTGCCTCAACGGCCTGGCCTTCGAGTACCTGTGGCCGAACTCGCCCTGGTTCGCCAACCTGGCGATCCCGCTGTCGATGGCGGTGTCGCAGATCGCGATGCACCAGTTCTGCCGCGTGTTCCTGGAGCTGGAGACGCGACAGCCGGTCGCCAACAAGGTATCGCTGGCGCTGATCGGTTTCTTCGTGCTGATGGGCCTGGCCACCTTCGTGCTCGATTACCGCACCGTGGTGCGGCCGATGACGCTCGCGGTGTTCCCCGGCGCGCTGTTCATCCTGTACCTGGCCATCACCTCGATCCGCAACGGGTACGCCCCGGCCAAGGTGTTCCTGATGGCCTGGGCCTTCCTGCTGCTGGGCACGGCGCTGTACGCCTCGGTCTCGTTCGGCCTGCTGGACAAGAATTTCTTCACCGAGTACGGCATCCAGATTGGTTCGGCGATGGAGATGATCCTGCTCTCCTTCGCCCTCGCCTACCGCTACGCGCGGCTGCGCAGCGAGAACGAGCGGCTGGTGCGCGAGCACAACGAGCAGCTCGAACGCCACGTCGCGCGCCGCACCTCGGAGCTCAGCACGGCGCTCGAGCAGCTGGCCGAGGCCAACCAGCGCCTGCGTGAATCCAACCGCCGCGACGCGCTGACCGGGTTGTTCAACCGCCGGCATTTCCGCGACATGTTCGAGCAGCAGCTGCACCAGGCCAACGAGCACCGGCAGTCGCTGGGCGTGCTGCTGATCGACCTGGACCACTTCAAGGACGTCAACGACACGCACGGCCACCTGGCCGGCGACGAATGCCTGCGCTGGCTGGGCCGCTGCCTGCACGACACGCTGGTGGACCATGGCGCACTGCTGGCGCGGTTCGGCGGCGAGGAGTTCGTGGTGTCGCTGCCCGACGTCACGGGCGAGCGGTTGGTGCAGGTGGCCGAGCAGCTGCGCCTGAAGATCTGCGGCGAGGCGGTGCGCTACGCGGGCAACAACATCCGAATCAGCGCGAGCATCGGCGTGTTCCTGCTACGCCCGGGCGCGGGCCTGGGCGTGGATGAGGCCCTGCACCAGGCCGACGACGCGCTGTACATGGCCAAGAACCGCGGCCGCAACTGCGTGCACGCGGCCGAAGGCATCAGCTAGGTTGCCGGCAAGGCGCTGGCCTCCCGGCGGGAAGCCTCAGGCGCGCACGGGACTCAGTCGCGAGCGGCGCGGGCCGCCGACAGCAGGCGCCCCTCTTCCACCAGGCGCACGGCGGTGGCGACGTCGCCATCCATGGCCCGGTCGCGGCCCATGAACGGAATCGCCTCGCGCAGCGCGGCCCAGGCCGCCTGCACGGCGCGGCCGGGCTGGAACTCGCCGGCCGCAGCCAGCTCGCCGCGCAGCGCCTCGACTTCGGCCAGGAAACCGGGGCGGTCCGGATGGCCGGGCAGCGGCGCGCCCAGCACCTTCGCGGCCAGCGCCTCGGCGTCGGCCTCGCGGGCGAGCTGGCGAGCCGCGTTGATCATGTCGCGGCGGTAATCGAGCGCCTGCGCCGCGGTGTAGAGCTCCAGCCCCAACACCTGCGCCAGGTCGGCCGTCATCTCCAGCACGTGCCGGCCCTCGTTGGCGCCCATCGAAACGTGGTCTTCCGCATTCGCGCTGGTCGGGATCGAGTACACGCTGGCCGGGTGCGCGCGGCTGGCCAGGTCGTTGACCAGCGCGGCGGCGGTGTACTGGACAATCATGAAGCCGCTTTCGGTGCCGTCCTCGTTGCCGATCAGGAAGGGCGGCAGGCCGTCGTTGGTGGCCGGGTCGACCAACTTGTTGAGGCGGCGCTCGGAAATCGAGGCCAGCACCGGGATCGCGGCCTTGAGGTAGCTCATGGCCAGCGCCAGCGGCATGCCGTGGAAGTGGCCGGCCGAGACCACCTGGTCCTCGATTTCGCGGGCGCCTTCCAGGTCAGGGAACAGCAGCGGGTTGTCGGTGACGGCGTTGAGCTCGACGTCGATGACGCGCTTGGCCTGCTCGAGCGCGTCGCGCACGGCGCCATGCACCTGCGGGATGCAGCGCAGCGAGTAGCTGTCCTGCGGCTGGTGCTTCTTGCCGCCGCGGAACGGACGGAAACGCTGGTAGAACTTCTCGCGGCCGTGGCGCTGGTTGAACGGCACCCAGTCCCAGCCGATGTCGAAGCCCAGGGCCTGCTGGTCGGGCGTGGCCCAGCTGTCGGGCTGCCACTGCCGGAAACGCGGCACCAGGTGGTAGGCGATGTCGGACAGGCTGGAGCCTTCGAGCAGGCCGCGCAGGTTCGCCGCCACGCGCACCTGGCCCGGGTGCGGGCGCAGCGCGTGCACATGCGGGTCGAAGGCGCGCAGGCGGCCGGCGAAGGCATCGAGCGTCATCGCGGCCGCGAGGTCGGCGGTGTCGAGCAGGTCCTCGAGCCGCTCGATCGCCAGCACCGCGGTGGCCAGCATCTGCGCGGTGCCGTTGTTCAGCGCCAGGCCTTCCTTGTGCGACAGCTTCACCGGCGCCAGGCCGGCGCGCCTGAGTGCCTCGGCGCCCGGGATGCGCACGCCTTCGTAGAAGGCTTCGCCGCCACCCAACAGTACGATGGCCAGGTGCGAGAGCGGCGCGAGGTCGCCGCTGGCGCCCACCGACCCCTTGCGCGGCACCACCGGCACGATGCCGGCATTGAGCAGCGCGGCCATGGCCTCGAGCACGGCCGGCCGGATGCCGGAGTGGCCGCGCATCAGCGTGTTGATGCGGATCGCCATCATCGCCCGCACCACGTCGGCGGGGAACGGTTCGCCCACGCACACGGCATGGGTGACGATCAGGTTGTGCTGCAGCTCCTCGAGCACCGTGTCGCTGGACCCGGAAGCGCCCGGCAGGCCCGTGCGCAGCCGGTGCGCGCCCAACAGCTTGTCGGCATTGCTGCCAAAGCCGGTGGACACGCCGTAGATCGGTTCCTGCTTCTTGACCTGGTCGGCCAGGAAGTCGGCCGCGCGCTGCACCGCCGGCATCTGCGCCGGATCGAGCCGCACCGGCGCGCCGTGCGCGATCTCGGCCAGCTGCGCGCGGTTGAGGCCGCGGCCATCGAGGGTGATCGGTTTCATCTCAGCGTTTCCCCATCGCGCGCTGTTGCTCCAGCTCGACCTTCAGCACCGACGCCAGCTCCTCGCGGCCCAGTTCGTACTGGTCCTGCGAGGCCATGTCCTTGACCTTGACCACGTTGCGCGCCGCTTCGTCCTCGCCGTACAGCAGCACGAAGCGGATGCCGGCGCGGTCGGCGTACTGGAACTGCTTGGCTAGCTTCTTCACCTCCAGCTGCACCTCGGCATTGATGCCGGCGGCGCGCAGGCGGCGGGCGATATCCAGCGAATCCGGAAGGCGGGCGTCGTCCATCAGGCCGACCAGCGCCTGCACCGAACTTTCGGCGGTGGAAACGATGCCGGCCTCGCGCAGCTGCCAGAACAGGCGCGTCGCGCCGATCGAGATGCCCACGCCCGGCAGCTTCGACTTGGTGTAGTGGCTGGCCAGGTTCTCGTAGCGGCCGCCCGAGCAGACCGAGCCGATCTGCGGGTGCTCGTCGAGCGTGGTCTCGTAGACGGTGCCGGTGTAGTAGTCGAGGCCGCGGGCGATGGAGAAGTTCAGCGCGTAGTTCTTCTCGGGCACGCCGTAGCCCTTGAGCAGTTCCAGCACCTCGCGCAGCTCGGCGCGGCCCTGCTCCAGCACCTCGCTGCCCGCGCCCAGCGCGTCCAGCTGCGCCAGCGCATCGGCGTGCGAGCGCGAGCGCACCTGCACGAAGGCCATGATCCGGTCCACCACGTCGTCGGCCAGGCCGAAGTCGGCGCCCACCAGGGTCGCGCGCACGGCATCGGCGCCACGCTTGTCGATCTTGTCGATCTCGCGCAGCACCAGCGCCTGGCGCTCGCCGTCGGCGATCCCCACGCCTTCGAAGAAACCGCGCAGCAGCTTGCGGTTGTTGAGCTGGATGGTGAACGGGCCGACCTCGAGCTCGGAAAAGACCGCGTGGATCACCGCCGGCATCTCGGCGTCGTGGCGCACGCTGAGCGCGTCCTTGCCGATCACGTCGATGTCGCACTGGTAGAACTCGCGGAAGCGGCCGCGCTGGGCGCGCTCGCCGCGGTAGACACGCTGGATCTGGTAGCGCCGGAACGGGAACGCCAGGTCGTGCTCGTGCTCGGCGACATAGCGCGCCAGCGGCACGGTGAGGTCGAAGCGCAGCGCCAGCTCGGGCTGGCCGCCTTGCTCGAGGGCTCCCGTGGACTGCACGAAATACACCTGCCGCTCGGTCTCGCCGCCGGTCTTGGTCAGCAGCACCTCGGACAGCTCGAACACCGGCGTTTCCACCGGCAGGAAGCCGAAGCGCTCGTAGTTGCGCCGGATGACGTCGAGCATGCGCTGGAAGGCGATCTGGTCACGGGGCAGCAGCTCCATGACCCCGGGCGTGGTGCGGGGCTTGATCAAGGCGGGACACTCCAAGGCGATGGCGCATTCTAGCTTCTGGCGCAACGGGGCGAGCCGCTCCGGGGCACCAGGCGAACGCCGGGCTTGCCGAGTCCGCGTCCGGCCTCTAGAATAGCCGGCTCGAATCCCTCGGGGTGTAGCTCAGCCTGGTAGAGCGCTACGTTCGGGACGTAGAAGTCGCAGGTTCAAATCCTGTCTCCCCGACCATTCGAGCCCACGAACCGCCGCCCCCCGAGGGCGGCGTTTTCGTTTCCGGCCCCGGCGTTCACATCCCCTTGCGGTTGGCTACACTCGGCCCGACGCCACGGCGGGGATGCGGATGAGCTGGATACTGGGAATCGTGGGTGCCTTCCTGGGCCTGCTGATCGCGGACGGAAGCCGGGAGGCCTTCGGGCTGGTCGCTGGCGCGCTGCTGGGTGGCCTGCTGGGCATGGCCTTGCGGGCCCGCCGCCGGATCGCCGAGCTGGAGCAGCGACTGGCGCGCGTCGAGCTCTTGGCCCGCCGTCCCGGGGCCGTCGCCGGGGCCACGGCGCCCGCGGCCGTTGCCGCGAAGCCGACCCCCGCACCGCCTCCGGTCCCGGAACCACCGGGCAGCGCCATGTCCGCGCCGGCCCCTGCCGCCGCCCGC
>NZ_JALHQI010000059.1 GCF_022842045.1 Arenimonas sp.
CCAGAAGGCCGGTCCATACGTGGACCGGCCTTCGCCTTTTGCGGCCCAGCCGCGGACGCAACAGGTCAGCGCCAGGGGTCATCCCAAAACGCCGCCACTATAGGGCGGCGTTTTCCTTTTCCACCGGCGCGCAGGCGTTGGCGGCCTTCGATATTCGGTGCCTCGTGTGCCACTGTGCGACTCGGCTCGGGCGTGGCGCTGCTGGTCCGGTGCGCCGTGCCGACACGCCTTCCGCAAGGTCGGCGCCGGGGTCCGGGGCGTGCAAAAAAGATTGGCGAAAGGGCTGAAATTCACGCTTTTCGCCCTTGAGCCGGGCCCGCACGCACGCGTATAATTTGCGCCCCACGCCCCGGGGTTTCCTTGGGCTTGCTTGGATCCACCGTGTCCCGAACCCCTGCAGCCACGAACCGCCTGGCGCGTAAAGCCGCGCTGGCACAGTTGCTGGCCGGGGGTGTCGTGGCGGCCCTGCTGGGCGCCCTGTACGGGCTGCCGGCGGCGGCGGCGACGATGACCGGGGCCGTGGCGGTCGCGCTGGGCACGTTCCTGATGGGGCGCGCGCTGCTCGGCGGCGGAGTTACCGACGCGACCGGCGCATTGATGCGCCTCGTGGTCGGCGTGCTCGCCAAGTGGGTGCTGGTCCTGGCGCTTGGCGTGCTGGCGATCGGTGTCTGGAAGCTCCCGCCGCTGCCGCTGCTGGCGGGGCTGGTGGCCGCCCTAGCCGCATCCGCGGTGACGGCAATGCAGCGACGATGAATTCATACAGGTTGGACGCAATGGCAAGCGAAGCCGAACTCACCCCGACGAGCTACATCCAGCACCACCTCAAGAACCTGACCATCCAGTTCGGCGAGGGCGGCTTCTGGCAGCTCAACGTCGACACGCTGGTCATGGCGGCGCTGATGGGCTTCACCATGGTGTTCGCCTTCTGGCTGGCCACCCGCAAGGCCACGTCCGGCGTGCCGGGCAAGTGGCAGGCCTTCGTCGAGATCGTGCTCGAGTTCGTCGACGCCCAGGCGCGCGACGCCTACCCGGGCCGCAGCAAGCTGGTGACGCCGATCGCCATTACCTTGTTCTGCTGGATCCTGATGATGAACCTCATCAAGATGATCCCGGCCGACTTCTTCGCCATTCCGCTGCACGCCGCCGGCATCGAATACTGGAAGCCGGTGCCCACCGCCGACGTCAACGCCACCCTCGGCATGTCGTTCAGCGTGTTCTTCCTGATGATCTTCTTCGCCCTGCGCGCGAAGGGCCTGGGTGGCTTCATCCATGAGTTCTTCACCGCGCCGTTCGGCCCGTGGATGTTCCCGGCCAACATCCTGCTCAACATCGTCGAGCTGCTCAGCAAGCCGGTTTCGCTGGCGATGCGACTGTTCGGCAACATGTACGGCGGCGAGATCGTGTTCCTGCTGATCTGGGTCCTCGGCGGCGTCGGCATCGCCGGTGCGATCGCCGCGGGCGTCTTCGGCCTCGGGTGGATGCTGTTCCACCTGCTGGTGATCCCGCTGCAGGCCTTCATCTTCATGATGCTCTCGATCGTGTACCTGAGCCTCATGGAAGAGCATCACTGAACCACGCTGCAAACCTTCATCCTTTCCTTTCACTCGTAAATCCGCTCGGAGAAACACCATGGAAGCTCTCGCCCTCCTCGCCAACGTTCAGGCCTCGACCATCCTGGCCATCGGCATCATGATCGGCCTCGCCGCCCTCGGCGCCGGCCTGGGCCTGGCCATCATGGCCGGCAAGTTCCTCGAGTCCGCCGCCCGCCAGCCGGAGCTGATCCCGGTCCTGCAGGTCCGCATGTTCATCACCGCCGGCCTGATCGACGCCGCGTTCATCATCACGGTCGCCGTCGGCCTGATGTTCGCCTTCGCGAACCCGCTGATCGGCCCGTTCATCGAGCGCCTGGGCTAATCCGCCCCACCAAGCCCGCGCCCGGCTGACCGCCGGCGCGGGTTGCCGTGCAGGATCCGCAAGGGTCCCGAAAGACACCGGATAGAGCGCAGCCATGAACATCAATGCAACCCTGATCGCCCAGGCGCTGGCCTTCGCAGGCCTCATCTGGATCATCGCGACCAAGATCTGGCCGCCGCTGCTCGCTGCCATCGAGGAGCGCCAGCAGAAGATCGCCGAGGGCCTGGCCGCTGCCGACCGCAGCAAGAAGGACCTGGCGCAGGCCGAGGAGAAGGTCAACGAGGTCCTGCGCGAAGCCCGCGCCAAGGCCAACGAGATCATCGCCCAGGCCGAGGCCCGTCGCGCCCAGATCATCGACCTCGCCAAGGACGAGGCCCATGCGGAAGCCAAGCGCATCCGCATCCAGGCCGACGCCGAGATCGACGCCGCGGCCACCCGCGCCAAGGAAGAGCTGCGCCGCCAGGTCGGTGCGCTCGCCGTGGCCGGTGCCGAGCGCCTGATCCGCAAGGAGATCGACGGCAACGCCCACAAGGCGCTGCTGGACGAGCTCGCCGCCGACATCTGATCCGGACGCCGCCATGAGCCAAGCAGTCACCCTCGCACGCCCCTACGCCCGCGCCGCGTTCTCGCTCGCGCAGGCCCAGGGCGCGCTGCCCAAGTGGTCGGGCATGCTGGGCTTCGCCGCCCAGGTGGCCGCCCATCCCGACGTGCAGGCCCTGTTCGGCCACCCGCGCATGGATGCCGCGTCGCTGGCCCGCATGGTGATGCCGAAGGGCGAGGCCGATGCCGGCTTCGAGCGCTTCGTCGGCGTGCTGGCTGCCAACCGGCGCCTGGCGCTGCTGCCGGAAATCGCCGGGCTGTACGAGCACCTGCGCGCCGAGGCCGAGCGTGTCGTCAAGGCGACGGTGACCTCCGCGGTCGCCCTGGACGCCGACGCCATCGCCCGCCTCACCGCTTCGCTCAAGCGTCGCTTCGGCCGCGAGGTCGAGATCACCGCCAGCGTCGACCCCGCCCTGATCGGCGGTGCCGTCGTGGACGCGGGCGACGTGGTCATCGATGGCTCGATCCGCACCAAGCTGGCGCGCCTCGGCGCGGCGCTGGCGAACTGATCCGATTTTCCTTTGAACCAAGCGCCGGCCCCGGCCGGACGACCCAGGGACATACCCATGCAGACGCTCAACCCGTCCGAAATCAGTGAACTGATCAAGGCCCGCATCGAATCGGCCGGCCTCTCGGCCGACGCCCGCAACGAAGGCACCGTGACCTCCGTCTCCGACGGCATCGTGCGCATCCACGGCCTGGCCGACGTGATGCAGGGCGAAATGGTCGAGCTGCCGAACAGCACGTTCGCGCTGGCGCTGAACCTCGAGCGCGACTCGGTCGGCGCCGTGGTGCTGGGTGACTACGAGCACCTGCGCGAAGGCGACGTGGCCAAGACCACCAACCGCATCCTCGAAGTGCCGGTCGGTCCCGAGCTGCTTGGCCGCGTGGTCAACGCGCTGGGCGAGCCGATCGACGGCAAGGGCCCGCTGAACGCCAAGCTGAGCTCGCCGGTCGAGCGCGTGGCCCCGGGCGTGATCTGGCGCCAGTCCGTCGCCCAGCCGGTGCAGACCGGCTACAAGTCGGTCGACAGCATGATCCCGATCGGCCGCGGCCAGCGCGAGCTGGTCATCGGCGACCGCCAGACCGGCAAGACCGCCCTGGCGATCGACGCGATCATCAACCAGAAGTCCTCGGGCGTTAAGTGCGTCTACGTGGCCATCGGCCAGAAGAACTCGACCATCGCCAACATCGTCCGCCGCCTCGAAGAGAACGGCGCGATGGCCTACACCACGGTGGTCGCCGCCTCGGCGTCCGAGTCGGCCGCGATGCAGTACATCGCCCCGTACTCCGGCTGCGCCATGGGCGAGTACTTCATGGACCGCGGCGAAGACGCCCTGATCGTGTACGACGACCTGTCCAAGCAGGCCGTCGCCTACCGCCAGATCTCGCTGCTGCTGCGCCGCCCGCCGGGCCGCGAAGCCTACCCCGGCGACGTGTTCTACCTGCACTCGCGCCTGCTCGAGCGCGCGGCCCGCGTCTCGGCCGAGTACGTCGAGAAGTTCACCAACGGTGCCGTGAAGGGCAAGACCGGCTCGCTCACCGCGCTGCCGATCATCGAGACCCAGGCCGGTGACGTCTCGGCCTTCGTGCCGACCAACGTGATCTCGATCACCGACGGCCAGATCTTCCTCGAGACCGACCTGTTCAACGCCGGCATCCGCCCGGCCGTGAACGCCGGTATCTCCGTGTCCCGCGTCGGCGGCGCCGCGCAGACCACGATCATGAAGAAGCTCTCGGGCGGCATCCGCATCTCGCTGGCGCAGTACCGCGAGCTCGCGGCCTTCGCCCAGTTCGCCTCCGATCTCGACGAAGCCACCCGCAAGCAGCTCGAGCGCGGCCAGCGCGTCACCGAGCTGATGAAGCAGAAGCAGTACGCGCCGATGTCGATCGCCCAGATGGCGCTGTCCATCTACGCCGTCAACGAGGGCTACCTCGACGACGTGCCGCTGAACAAGATCCTGGCCGTGGAAGCCGGCCTGCACGCCCACCTGAGCAACACCCAGGGCGAGCTCGAGAAGAAGATCGTCGAGACCGGCGCCTGGGACAAGGAAATCGAAGCCCAGTTCAAGCAGGTCATCACCGAGTTCAAGTCCACCGGTACCTGGTAAGGAACTGACATGGCTGGCGGCAGGGAAATCAAGACCAAGATCAAGAGCGTGCAGAACACCCGAAAGGTGACCCGCGCGCTCGAGATGGTCTCGGCATCGAAGATCCGCAAGGCGCAGGACCGCATGAAGGCCTCGCGCCCGTATGCGCGCCTGATGCGCCAGGTCATCGGCCACATCGCGCAGGCGAACACCGAGTACGTGCACCCGTTCATGGCCAAGCGCGACGGCATCAAGCGCATCGGCTACATCGTGGTGTCCACCGACCGCGGCCTGTGCGGCGGCCTGAACTCGCAGATGTTCCGCCGCATCCTGGCCGACATGCGCGGCTGGCAGGAGAAGGGCGTCGAGGTCGACGTGGTCTGCATCGGCCAGAAGGCCTCGGTCTTCTTCCGCCGGCTGAAGGTCAACATGGTCGGCACGGTCACCCACCTGGGCGAGAAGCCGGCGCTGGACCAGCTGGTCGGCGTGATCAAGGTGATGCTGGACGGCTACGCCGCCGGCACCCTCGACCGCGTGTTCCTCTGCTACAACGACTTCATCAACACGATGACCCAGCGCGCCACGCAGGACCAGCTGCTGCCGCTGCCGGCCGCCGAGAAGCTCGACGCCAAGCACGACTGGGACTACCTGTACGAGCCCGACCCGGCCACCGTGCTGGACCAGGTGCTCACCCGTTACGTCGAGTCGCTGGTTTACCAGGCGGTCCTCGAGAACCTGGCGTCCGAGCACGCGGCGCGCATGGTGGCCATGAAGGCGGCCTCCGACAACGCCACCAAGCTGATCGGCACGTTGAACCTGATCTACAACAAGGCCCGCCAGGCCGCGATCACCCAGGAAATCTCGGAGATCGTCGGCGGCGCCGCCGCAGTTTGACCCAAACCCCTTGTAGGAGCGGCTTCAGCCGCGAAGCCCTTCGCCTCGCAGCCTCCACCGCTTCCACAAACCAAAGAATCGCTTCCCAGAGGAAACAGCAATGAGCCAGGGCAAGATTGTTCAGATCATCGGCGCGGTCGTGGACGTCGAGTTCCCGCGCGCGGACGTGCCGAAGGTGTACGACGCACTGAAGGTCGACGGCACCGAGATCACGCTCGAGGTGCAGCAGCAGCTCGGCGACGGCGTCGTGCGCACCATCGCGCTCGGCTCGACCGACGGCCTGAAGCGCAACCTGGTCGCCCGCAACACCGGCGCCGCGATCTCCGTGCCGGTCGGCAAGGAGACCCTGGGTCGCATCATGGACGTGCTCGGTCGCCCGATCGACGAGGCCGGTCCGGTCAACACCAAGGACCACTGGGAGATCCACCGCGCCGCGCCTTCGTATGAAGAGCAGTCCTCGGGCAACGAGCTGCTGGAAACCGGCATCAAGGTGATCGACCTGATGTGCCCGTTCGCCAAGGGCGGCAAGGTCGGCCTGTTCGGCGGCGCCGGCGTCGGCAAGACCGTCAACATGATGGAACTCATCAACAACATCGCCAAGCAGCACGCCGGCCTCTCGGTGTTCGCGGGCGTGGGTGAGCGTACCCGCGAGGGCAACGACTTCTACCACGAGATGAAGGACTCCAACGTCCTGGACAAGGTCGCGATGGTGTACGGCCAGATGAACGAGCCGCCGGGCAACCGCCTGCGCGTCGCGCTGACCGGCCTGACCATGGCCGAGTACTTCCGCGACGACATCGACCCGGCCACCGGCAAGGGCCGCGACATCCTGTTCTTCGTCGACAACATCTACCGCTACACCCTGGCCGGTACCGAAGTGTCGGCGCTGCTGGGCCGCATGCCGTCGGCCGTGGGTTACCAGCCCACCCTGGCCGAGGAAATGGGCGTCCTGCAGGAGCGCATCACCTCGACCAAGACCGGCTCGATCACCTCGATCCAGGCCGTGTACGTGCCCGCGGACGACCTGACCGACCCGTCGCCGGCGACCACCTTCGCCCACCTCGACGCCACCGTCGTGCTGTCGCGAAACATCGCCTCGCTGGGCATCTACCCGGCCGTCGATCCGCTGGACTCGACCTCGCGCCAGCTCGACCCGAACGTCATCGGCAACGAGCACTACGACACCGCGCGCCGCGTGCAGGCCACCCTGCAGAAGTACAAGGAGCTCAAGGACATCATCGCGATCCTGGGCATGGACGAGCTGAGCGAAGAAGACAAGCAGGCCGTGTCCCGCGCCCGCAAGATCGAGCGCTTCTTCTCGCAGCCCTTCCACGTGGCGGAAGTCTTCACCGGCTCGCCGGGCAAGTACGTCACGCTGAAGGAAACCATCCGTGGCTTCCGCATGATCTGCGACGGCGAGTGCGACCACCTGCCGGAGCAGGCTTTCTACATGGTGGGCGGTATCGATGAGGCCTTCGAGAAGGCCAAGAAGATGAGCGCGGCGGCGTAAGCAGCCCTCTCCCCGGCCCTCTCCCGCAAGCGGGAGAGGGGGCAAATGCAGGAATTTCATCATGGCAAGCACCATCCGTTGCGACATCGTCAGCGCCGAGGAAGAGATCTTCCACGGCGAAGTGCAGATGGTCGTGGCCACCGGCGAGCTGGGCGAACTCGGCATCGCGCCGCGCCACGCCCCGCTGATCACCCGGCTCAAGCCCGGCCAGGTGCGCGTCATCCTGGCCAACGGCGAAGAGCAGTTCTTCTACGTCTCCGGCGGCATCCTCGAGGTGCAGCCGCAGGTGGTGACCGTGCTCACCGACACCGCCATCCGCGCCGCCGACCTCGACGAGGCCAAGGCCAAGGAAGCCAAGGCCGAAGCCGAGCGCGTGCTGGCCAACCGCGGCGAAGCCATGGAAATCGCCGAAGCCCAGGCCCGCCTGGCCGAAGCGATGGCGCAGCTGCAGGCGCTCGAGCGCCTGCGCAAGAACCTCAAGCACTGAGCCGGCGGCACGCGGTTCGACGAAACGCCGGCCCCGTGCCGGCGTTTTGCTTTCCGGGGTTCAGCGGTAGACCCATTGGCGCCAGACCACGAATCCGATGGCGGCCATCAGTGCCTCGACCACCGGCTTGGCCAGCCACGACCCGGACAGCCCCGCCGCCGACTCCACCCCGGCCAACAGCGCGGTGCTCAGCACCGTCAGCGCCGACCAGGCCACCAGGAAACGCCACAGATGCCGCCGCTCCAGCTGCGGCTCGCCGCTCCGGGCGAAGGTGTAGCGGCCGTTGAGCCAGTAGCCGAGGCTGGCGCCCGCCACGCGGCCGAGCACGTTTCCCAGCACCAGCGGCAGGCCCAGCGCCGTCAGGCCGATGAACACCGCGCTGTCGAGTAGCAGCTGGGCGCCGCCAACGGCCAGGAAAAGCAGGGCTTGCCGGGTAATCGGGTGCGGGTGGCCGGTCATTCGCGCATGCTAGCAGCGCCGCGCCGGCGCGCCGATACTAGGGGCCAGGAGGGAACCCATGACCCAGGCACTGCACGTGATCATCCTCGCCGCGGGCGAGGGCAAGCGGATGAAGTCGCGCACTCCGAAGGTGCTGCAGGCCATCGCCGGCCGACCGATGCTGGCGCACGCCATCGATACCGCGCGGTCCCTGGGCGCCGCGGGCATCCACATCGTCTATGGCCACGGCGGCGACCAAGTGCGCGCCGCCTTCGCCGGCCAGGCCGACCTGCACTGGGCCGAACAGGCGAAACAGCTGGGCACCGGCCACGCCGTGCTGCAGGCCATGCCGGGCGTGCCCGACCGTGCCCGCGTGCTGGTGCTCTACGCCGACGTCCCCCTGATCACCGTGGATACGCTGCGCCGCCTGCTCGAAGCCGCCGGCAGCCGCGCCGCCGTGCTCACCGAAACCCTGGACGACCCGACCGGCTACGGCCGCGTGGTGCTCGACGGCAACGGCGACGTGCAGGCCATCGTCGAAGACAAGGACGCGGACGAGCGCCAGCGCGCGGTGCGCCTGGTCAACACCGGCGTGGTCGCCGCACCCGCTGCCGACCTGCGTCGTTGGCTGGGCCGGCTGGGCAACGACAATGCGCAGGCCGAGTACTACCTCACCGACATCTTCGCCATGGCGCGCGCCGACGGCCGCGCCGCGGCGCAGGTGGGCTGCGCGGTACGCGGCGAGGCCGAGGGCGCCAACGATCCGATCCAGCTGGCAAGACTGGAGCGCGCCTTCCAGCGCCGCGCCGCCGAAGCCCTGATGCGCGAAGGCGTGCGCCTGGCCGACCCCGCGCGCTACGACCAGCGCGGCACGGTCGTGGCCGGTCGGGACGTCGAGATCGATGCCAACGTGATCCTCGAAGGCCACGTGGTGCTCGGCGACGAGGTCCGCATCGGGCCCTTCTGCCGCCTGCGCGACGTGGTGCTGGGCGCTGGCACCGTGGTGCGCGCGCACAGCGACCTCGAGGGCGTGGCGGCCGGCGCCGGCTGCACCATCGGGCCCTACGCCCGCCTGCGCCCGGGCACCGAGCTGGCCGACGACGTGCACATCGGCAACTTCGTCGAAACCAAGAAGGCGCGCCTGGGGCCGGGCAGCAAGGCCAACCACCTCAGCTACCTGGGCGACGCCGAGATCGGCAGCGCGGTGAACATCGGCGCCGGCACCATCACCTGCAACTACGACGGCGTGAACAAATCCACCACCACGATCGGTGACGGCGCTTTCATCGGCTCGAACTCGTCGCTGGTGGCGCCGGTCACCATCGGCGAGCAGGCCACCATCGGCGCCGGCTCGGTCATCAGCAAGCCTGCCCCCGCCGGCAAGCTCACCGTCGCCCGCGGCCGCCAGCAAACCGTCGACGGCTGGCAGCGTCCCACCAAGAAATAGCGCCCGTGGGACGGAAGTCCCTCCCACGGGTGTCAATCGGCGGTGGGCAGCACGAGGGTAACGACCAGCCCGCCCTCCTTGCGGTTGCCAAGGCTGATGCGGCCGCCGTGCGCTTCGGCGATCTCGCGGGCCAGCGCCAAGCCGAGGCCCGTGCCGCTGCGCTTGGTGGAATAGAACGGCACCAGCGCATTCGCCAGCACGGCGTCGCTCATGCCGGTGCCGCGGTCGCCGATCTCGATGCGCAGCTGGCCGGGCAGGCGCCGCACGCGCAGCGTCACGCCCTCCGGCGGTGAACCGGACTCGTGCGCGTTCTTGAGCAGGTTCAGCAGCGCCTGTTCGATCTGCGGCACGTCCAGGCGCGCCGGCTCCTCGGGCAGCTCGCCTTCGAGCGTGAAGCCGACCTGGCTGCGCAGGCGCTCGACCAGCGCCGGCCACATTACCGCCTCCAGCCGCGGCGAAGGCAGCTTGGCGAAGCTGGCGTAGCCGCGGATGAACCCTTCCAGGTGACGCGCCCGCTCTTCGATGGTGGCGAACACCGACTCGAGCCGTGCGTGCTGGCCGCGACGCGTGAGTTCGGCGCCCGAATGCGCCAGCGAGGCGACGGGCGCCAGCGAGTTGTTGAGCTCGTGGCTGATGACGCGGATGACCTTCTTCCAGGTCTGTACTTCCTGCCGCCGCAGCTCGGTGGTGAGCTGGCGCAGCATCAGCAGGCGCTGCGGCCGGCCGTTGAGGCGAAACTCGCGGTGGGAGACGTGCCAGGTCTGCTCGTCGTCGTCCTCGCCCATCCCGAACAGCCCGTCCCGGCCCGATTCGATCGCATCGCGCAGCGGCGCCGGGGCCTGCGCCAGCAGCCCGTCGAGCGCGTGCCCTTCGAGCCGCCGCCCGCGGTTGAACTCGCGCCTTGCGGCAAGGTTGGCGTAGGTCACGCGGCCGGCAGGATCCACCAGCACCATCGCCACCGGCGTGTTCTGCACCATCGTGTCGAGCAGCAGCTCGCGCTGGATCAGCGCCAGGCGCTGCTCGCGCAGCGCGTCGCCGAGCGCATTGTGGGTATCGACCAGCTCGGCGATCTCGTCGTTGCGGCGCCAGGCGAGGCCGAAGCTGAAATCGCCGTCGCGATAACTGTCCACGGTGCCGCCCAGGGCGCGGAACAGCGAAAGCATCGGCTGCAGGAACTGCCTGACCGCGATCGCCACCACCGGCAGCATCACGATCAGCGTGAGCGCGAACGCCACGGGTGGCGACGCCAGCCAGGCCTGAAGCCCGACCGCCAGCGCGACCGCCGCCAGCACCAGCGCGAACGCCAGGCCAGCGAGCCGTCCCGCCAGCGACCAGCGTGCGCCGCGCGCCTTCGCCATCTCAGCCGCGCCCGATGCCCAGGCGTTCGAGGCGGCGATACAGCGCCTGCCGGCTCAACCCGAGTTCGGCCGCGGCCTGCGCCAGCACGCCGTTGGCGCGGGCGATGGCGGCCTCGATCGCGGCGCGGTCGGGTTCGGAGTCGGTGGCGGGCGCGGCCGGCGCCACGGGGGCATTGGTCGACGACGGCAGGCCCAGGTCGGTGGCCAGCACTTCCGGCGCGGTGCCCAGCAGCAGGGCGCGCTGCAGCGTGTTCTTCAGCTCGCGCACGTTGCCTGGCCAGCGATGCCGCAGCAGCGCCTCGCGCGCCCCGGGCGACAGCGGCTTGGCGCCGGCGACGAAGTGCTCGGCCAGCGGCAGGATATCGTCGGGGCGTTCGGCCAGCGGCGGCAACCGCAGCTCGATCAGGTTCAGGCGGTAGTAGAGGTCTTCGCGGAACTGGCCCGCGCGGATCATCGCCGGCAGGTCGGCGTTGGTGGCGCTGATCACGCGCACGCGCACCTGGCGCTCGCGGTTGCTGCCCAGGCGCTCGAAGCGGCCGGTCTCGAGGACGCGCAGCAGCTTCATCTGCCCGGCGGGCGGCAGGTTGCCGATTTCATCCAAGAACAGCGTGCCGCCGTCGGCGGCCTCGAACTTGCCCTCGCGGGCCTTGGTGGCGCCCGTGTACGCGCCGGCCTCGGCGCCGAACAGCTCGGCCTCGATCAGTTCCGCCGGCAGGGCGCCGCAGTTGAGCGTCACGAACGGCCCGGACTTCACCGCGGAGTTGGCTTGCAGGATGCCGGCGATGACTTCCTTGCCCGAGCCGTTCGGGCCGGTCACCAGCACCGGCACGTCGGCCTGCGCCACCTGCGCCGCCAGGCCCAGCAGCCGCGCCATCGCATCGTCGGCCCAGACCATGCCGCGCAGGTCGAGCTTCGATTCGATGGCGCTGCGGGTGCGCTGGCGCGCGCCGCGTTCGCGCGCCAGCAGGCGGTTGGCCTGGCCCAGCTCGATCAGGTTCGACACCGAGGCCATCAGCCGCGCATCGTCCCAGGGCTTGCCCAGGTAGTCGGCGGCGCCCGCCTTGACGAGGCTGACGGCCGCGTCGAGGTGGGTCCACGCCGTCAGCAGCACGATCGGCAGGTCCGGATGCGCCGCGCGGATCTGCCTGAACAAGGCCTCGCCTTCCTCGCCCGAGGTGGTGTCGGCGCGGAAGTTCATGTCCTGCACCACCAGGTCCACCGGCGTTTCGGCCAGCAGGCGCAGCCCTTCCTCCGGCCCGCCCGCGTGCAGCGTGCGCAGGTCATGCAGCGAGAACAGCACCTCCAGCGCGGTGGCGATGGCCGGGTTGTCGTCGATCACCAGGACGGTAGGCATGGCCGGAATTCTCACACACTGCGGGTCGCTTCGGCCGGCGGGATGCGCGCCGCGCGCCAGGCCGGTCCCAGGGCCGCCAGCAGGCCCAGGGCCCACAGCGCGACCACGCCGGCAGGCAGGATGGCCAGCGGCAGGCGCGGCACTTCCAGCGCGCTCACCAGCCACTGGTTCAGCGCAAGCGCCAGGCCCAGGCCCACGGCGATGCCGAAGCTGGTGACCATGAAATTCTCGACCAGGAAGTAGCGCAGGATGTCGTGCCGGCGGGCGCCGATCGCGCGCCGCACGCCGATCTGCTTGCGGCGCTGGTTCACCCACAGCGAGGCCATGCCGACGATGCCCGAGGCCGTCACCAGCACCAGCAGGCCCATCACCGTGATCAGCATCCAGGCCAGCGAGCGGTCGGCGCGGTAGCGGATCGCCCGTGCCTCCTTGATGCTCCGGTTGCTGGTCATGACCCGGTCGTCGCGCGCCGCGACCAGCGCGTCCTCGACCTCGCGCATGACCTTGTCGAGCTGGCCGGGCTCGGCCCGGACCAGGTACTGCGCGGTCGGGGTGAGTTGGCGCAACGGCACGATCATCGAGCGCTCCGCCGCGTCGCCCAGCTGGGCCCAGGGAGACTGCAGCCGGGCGATCACGCCGATCACCTCCATGCGCGAATCGCCTAGGTAGACCGCCTTGCCGACATAGCTCTGGTCGTCCGGGAACAACTGCTTCGCCAGCGCGCGTGACAGGACCACCTGGCGCGGACTGATGTTGGCAAGCGAGGGCTCGATCACCTGCACTTCGTCCGGGGTGAAGTAGCGGCCTTCGACCAGCTCCAGCCCCAGCGTCTCGACCAGGTCCTCGGAGCTGAAGTAGAAGGCCGTGTTGGTGCTTTCGACCGCCGGGTCGTTGGAGTTCGGCTGCACGCTCAGGTTCCAGCCCGACTGGTTCAGCGGCGCCATGTTGGCGGTGGCGACCGAAGCCACGCCGGGCATGGCGCGCATCATCGCCAGGTCGGCATCGAGCATGGCCGGCACGTCGATGCCCTCGCGGAAGCCGTAGAACCGGATGAAGAACACGTTGTCCTCGTCCACGCCGGTGGGGCGCGCCGAGACCGCCAGGCGGTCCTGCACGATGTAGGCGGCGTTGCCGAGGATGGCCAGCGTCAGCGCGACCTGGGCCGCGATCAGCAGCGCGCCGGTCTTGGAGCGCAGCAGCGCGGAAAGGATGGGGCGGATTTCCATGGCGGGCCTCACTGGGTCTTGAGCTGGATGGCGGGGACGACCTGGCAGGCGCGCCAGGTGGGCAACAGGCCGGCAAGCACGGCGGCCAGGATGGCGACGGCCACGGTGGCCATCAGCATCATCGGGTCCATGCGGGCCACGGCGGCGACCTCCTCGGACTGCCGCGCCAGCAGCCACAATCCGCCGAAGGTGAGGCCGAGCCCGACCAGGCCGCCGGCCGCGCCGACCACGCCGGCCTGGACCAGGTACTGCTGGAACACCTGCGTGCGGGTGGCGCCCAGCGCGCGGCGCACGCCGATCTCGCCGGCGTGGGCGGTGAACTTGGCGAGCAGCAGGCCGATGGTGTTGACCACGCACACCAGCAGGAAGCCCAGCGCCAGCAGCGTCTGCAGGATGGTGTCGTCGCCGAGCACGTCCTGCTCGACCATCCACTCGCGCACGTCCAGCAGGCGCGAGCGCTCGCCGACCGGCAGGCGGCCCAGGGCCTTCTGGCCCTCGATGTAGGCGCCCAGGCGCTCGCGGTAGGCGGTGCGCTCACCGGCATCGGCCAGCTCGACCCAGTACTGCATGAACACGCATTCGGAGTTGAGCAGGCCGGTGTAGCCCGGCTCCGGGCCGTCGCCGCTGCAGTTGACGTTGCCGTTGGGGTTGGACTCGTTGGCGATGGCGGTGTTGAGCGGGATGAACACGTCCTCGGTCTCGCCGAAGCGGTTGTTGCCGCCGATCAGCCAGTAGAACTTCGGCATCGGCTGCCAGGGCGCCAGCACGCCGCTGACCACGAACTCGCGATCGAACATGCGCAGGCGCCGGCCGGTCGGGTCCTCGGTCCCGAACAGACGCTCGGCGAAGGCCGCCGACAGCACCACCTCGGTGCCGCCGCGCGCATCCACTTCGGCGCTCCACGGCCCGCCGTGGCGGAAGGGGACGTCGAACATCGGGAAGAAGTCGGCGCCCACGGCCAGGCCATTGATGAGGACGTTGCCGGCTTCGCCGTCGGGCTCGGCGACGCCACCGACCGCGTACATCGCGCTGCGGCGCAGGCCATCGCCGGCCGCGAGCAGCTCGCGCGCGTCGATCCAGCTCAGGTGGTCGTTCGGAGCCTGGCCCGCCGGCGTCTCGGCCGGCTGGTTGTCCACCTGCACCACGAACAGCCGGTCGGACTTGGACGGGATCGGATCGCCCGACATCGCCCGCAGCACGGTCAGCGTCGACATGCTGGTGGCGACGCCGACCGCCAGGGTCAGCACCATCAGCGCGGTGAGGATGGGATTTCGGCGCAGGCTGCGCAGCCCCAGCTTGAAGTAGTAGGCAAACATGGCGTGCTCCGGATCAGGACGCCGCGGCGGCGGAAGCGGCCACCGCGCGCGGCGGCAGCGACGGGTGCACCAGGTCGCTGACCTGGCCGTCGACGATGTGCACGTTGCGGGCCGCGCGCGCCGCCAGCTCCGGGTCGTGGGTGACCATCACGATGGTGGTGCCCTCGGCGTTGATCTGCTCGAGCAGCTCCATCACGCCGCGCGCCATCTGGGTGTCGAGGTTGCCGGTGGGCTCGTCGGCCAGCAGCAGGCGCGGCGAGCCGGCCAGCGCGCGCGCGATCGCCACGCGCTGCTGCTGGCCGCCGGAGAGTTCGGCCGGGTAGTGCTTGGCGCGCGAGCCCAGGCCGACCTTGCCCAGCGCATCGTCGATGCGGCGCTTGCGCTCGGCGGCGTTGAGGCCGCGGTAGCGCAGCGGCACGTCCACGTTGTCGAACAAGTTCAGGTCCGGGATCAGGTTGAAGCCCTGGAAGATGAAACCGATCTTCTCGTTGCGCAGGCGCGAGCGCTTGTCGTCGGACAGGCCGCGCACTTCGACCCCATCGAGCAGGTAGGTGCCGTCGGTGAACTCCTCCAGCAGGCCGGCGATGTTGAGGAAGGTGGTCTTGCCCGAGCCCGAGGGGCCGGTGACGGCCACGAACTCGCCTTCCTGCACGTGGATGTCGAAGCCGCGCAGGGCGTGGGTCTCGATCATGTGGGTGCGGTAGATCTTGCTGAGGTTGTTCATGCGGAGCATGGCGGTTTCCTTGGCGGCGAAAGGGAAGGGAATCAGTCGTTGAGCTGGACGCGTTCGGCATCGTCGAAGGTGTCGGTGCCCGCGATCACCACCGACTCGCCGACGGCCAGGCCCTCGAGCACTTCGACGTGGGTGACGCTGGCGGTGCCGAGGCGGATCGGCCGTCGCACGGCGACGCCGTCCTCGACCACCCAGGCGGTGCGCCCGCCCTGGGCCTCGATGAAGGGGCCGCGCGGCAGCATCAGGGTGTCGGCGCGTTCGTCGATCAGGATGCGGGCGTTGACGCGCTGGTTCTGGCGCAGGCCGGCCGGCTGCTCGCCCTCGAAGGCGACGCGGACGCGGACGCGGCTGGCGACCACTTCCGGCGAGATCGCGCTGATCTTGCCCGGCGCCTGCGCGCTGCCGATGCGGACGTCGGCGCTCATGCCGATGCCCAGGTCGTCGGCGTAGGTCTCCGGGGCTTCCAGCTCCACTTCCAGGCGCGAGAGGTCGACCACGGTGACCAGCGGCGCATTGGCCACCACCACCGCGCGATCGGTCACCGACACGGTGCCGACGATGCCGTCCACCGGCGCGCGGATCTGCAGGTCCTCGACCCGGCGCTGCAGGTCGGCCACCACCAGTGCCTGGCGCTCCAGCGCGCGCTCGCGGGTGGTCAGGTCGAAGGCGGTGGACTGCTGCGCCAGGCCGCTGTCGGCCTTGGCGTGGCTGAGCCGGATCTCGGCCGAGCGCACGGCGTCGCGCGCGGCCAGCAGGTCCACTTCGGAAACGACGCCCAGCCCGTGGCCGCGTTCGGCGCGCTGCAGGTCGCGCTGGGCGGTGGTCAGGGCCAGTTCGGCCTCGTCGGTGGTGCGGCGGGTCAGCAGGCTGGCCTGGCGCGCGGTGATGCGCTGGCGGCCGACCTCGGCCTCGAGACTGGCGAGCGTGGACTGCTCGCGGGCGAGTTCGTTGGTGAGCTCCGGCGAGTCGAGACGCGCCAGCACGTCGCCGCGCTTCACCGTCGCGCCCGCCTGGGCGGTGAGCGTGATGGTGCCGGCGACCGGCGCGTACAGCGTGGGGCTGACCGCGGCCACGACGCGGCCCTCGACCGCGACGTCGCGGACGAAGGTGCCCTGGGTGACGTCGGCGATGCGCACGCGCGCGGCCGAGACCGAGCGGTCGCTGGACGACCAGCCCATCACCAGCAGCACCAGCGCAACGACGACGGCGGCGCCGATGGCCGCCTTGGCCAGCAGGCCGCGACGGCGATGGCCGGCGGGCGGAGTGACGGCGCGGTCCTGGGCGGAAGTGTCGCGGATCATGTCGGGTTCCATGGCAAGGTCGGGGAAGGAAATGCACGACCCGTGCCAAGCCCCAAGTGCTTGATTGGAAAGCCTATCCTTGCCCGCCGCCGGCGTCCGCGGCCGTCCGCCCGGCGTCCGCGCCGGGAGCGTCCGGACATTGCCGGGCCGTACAGCAGGGGAGGTCGCGGCATCCCGTAAACTGGCGGCCTTCATCCCCGGAATCTGTGTCCATGTGCGGAATCGTCGGCATCAGCGCCCAGCGCAACATCGTCAAGCACCTGATCGACGGCCTGGCGGCGCTGGAGTACCGCGGCTATGACTCGGCCGGCGTGGCCCTGCTCGGCCCCGACGGCATCGTCCGCCTGCGCGCCAAGGGCAAGGTCCGCGACCTGGCCGCGCTGCAGCTTGAAACCGGCCTCGATGGCCACTGCGGCATCGCCCACACCCGCTGGGCCACCCACGGCGTGCCCAGCGAAGGCAACGCCCACCCGCATGTGTCGGGCCAGGTCAGCGTGGTGCACAACGGCATCATCGAGAACCACGCCGCCCTGCGCGCCGAGCTGCAGGCGCAGGGCTACGAATTCAGCTCGCAGACCGACACCGAAGTGATTGCGCACATGGTCGAGCGCGCCCAGCGCGCCGGGCGCACGCTGCTGCAGGCGGTGCAGGAGGTGGTGCCGCAGCTGCACGGCGCCTACGCCATCGTGGTGGTCTCGGCGCGCGAGCCGGGCACCCTGGTCGGCGCGCGCCTGGGCTCGCCGCTGGTGGTCGGCCTGGGCGAGGGCGAGCAGTACTTCGGCTCCGACGTGCACGCGCTGCTGCCGCTGACCCGCCGCTTCCTGTACCTGGAGGAAGGCGACGTCGCCGAACTCTCCACCGCCGGCGTGCAGGTGTACACGCTCGCGGGCGAGAAAGTGCAGCGCGAGGTCAAGGAGTCGCAGTTCAACGCCGACGCCGTGCAGCGCGGCGACTACGCCCACTACATGCTCAAGGAAATCCACGAGCAGGCGCAGGCCGTGGCCGACACGCTGGAAGGCCGCATCGCCGGCGGCAAGGTG
This sequence comes from Arenimonas sp., assembly GCF_022842045.1. Lineage (GTDB taxonomy): Bacteria > Pseudomonadota > Gammaproteobacteria > Xanthomonadales > Xanthomonadaceae > Arenimonas. The sequence goes on from NZ_JALHQI010000059.1 coordinate 17,709, forward strand.
CTCACCCAGATCTTCGGCGTCGAGGCCGAGCAGTTGCTGGCCGCCACCCAGGCCGTGCACATCATCGCCTGCGGCACCAGCTACCATGCCGGCCTGGTGGCGCGTTACTGGATCGAACAGCTGGCCGGCGTGCCCTGCACGACCGAGATCGCCAGCGAGTACCGCTACCGCGACCCGGTGGTGCGCGAAGGCACGCTGTTCCTCACCATTTCCCAGTCCGGCGAAACCGCCGACACCCTGGCCGCGCTCAAGCTGGCCAAGCAGATGCCCTACCTGGCGCAGCTGGCGGTGTGCAACGTGCCCGAGTCCTCGATCGTGCGGGAATCGTCGCTGGTGCTGATGACCCGCGCCGGCCCCGAGATCGGCGTCGCCTCGACCAAGGCCTTCACCACCCAGCTGGTGGCGCTGGCGCTGTTCGCGCTGGCGCTGGCGCGCAGCAAGGGCCTGGACGACGCCCGCTACGCTGACGGCGTGCGCCAGCTCGAGCAACTGCCGGGCCTGATCGTCGAGACGCTGAAGCTCGACGACGACATCAAGGCGCTGGCCGAGCGCTTCGCCGGCAAGCAGCACGCGCTGTTCCTGGGCCGCGGCACGCACTGGCCGGTGGCGATGGAGGGCGCGCTCAAGCT